>NZ_JBXAYQ010000008.1:0-98634 GCF_057359305.1 Komagataeibacter ossonobensis
CAATAAGTTATATTGGGGCGCCTTTTATTCCCGGTCAGCCTGCGGGGAATCATGGCTCCATGCTGTCGGATACTTCAATCCCCCGTCCCACATAACTGCGTGAACGGCCATATCCATAATATATAAGCAGCCCCATTACCCCCCATACCGGCAGGACCAGTATCGCGATCAGGTCCAGTGACAGGTAAAGATAAATGCAGCCAATGATGGCAAGCGGCGCGAACAGCCATATGGCAGGGGCCCGGAACGGGCGGATGCGCGTGGGATCGGTCCGGCGCAGGATCAGGACGGATACCGCCACCATGGCGAATGCAAACAGCGTGCCGGAATTGGAATAGTCCGCCAGTGTCCCCACAGGCAGGAAAGCGGCACCAAGGGCCGTGCCAATGCCGGTTACAATCGTCACGATATGCGGGGTGCGATAGCGGGGATGGACACTGGCAAAGCTGTCGGGCAGCAGGCCATCACGCGCCATGGTGAAAAATATGCGTGTCTGTCCGAAAATCATCATCAGCACGACGGAAGGCAGGGCAATGGTCGCCGCAAGACCGATCAGGTTGCCGATCCGGGTCCACCCGATGGAGCGCAGCACATGTGCCAGAGCCTCATGTGAGCAGGGCAGGGGATCCTGCGCACCAGTTGCGGCAATTGCGCGGCATCTCTGGTCCAGTGCCAGTGTGCCGGGCGCCAGTATGCCGCCATCGGCCCCGGTCACCGGCTGTGCGCCAAGGGGGGAGCCAATGGCCCCAAGCGAGACCAGAAGGTAGAAAATGGTGCAGAAGGCGAGCGAGGCGATCAGGGCGATGGGCACATTGCGCTGCGGATTACGTGTTTCCTCGGCCGCTGTTGATACGGCGTCAAAGCCGACATAGGCAAAAAAGATGGATGCCGCCGCCCCGGCCATGCCTGTGATCCCGGTCGGCATGAAGGGTTCGAAATGGCTGGCGTTCATGACCGGAATGGCAAGGATGGCGAACAGGGACAGGGCCGCGACCTTGATGCCGACCAGAATGGCATTGGCCCGCGCGCTTTCGGTCGTGCCCAGAATCAGGAGCCAGGTGATCAGCAGGGTAATGACCACCGCTGGCAGGTTGATATAGCCGCCAGCGGATGGACTGTTCACCCATAAGGGGGAGATTTCGATATGGAACAGGTTCTGGATCAGCCCGATCATGTATCCCGACCAGCTTGACGCCACGGCGGAGGCCCCGATGGCATATTCCAGGATCAGCGCCCAGCCCACCATCCATGCCAGCCGTTCCCCCATCACGGCATAGGTATAGGTATAGGCCGATCCTGCGGTGGGAACCATGGACGCCAGTTCGGAATAACAGATTGCCGCGCACATGCAGATGAAACCGGCCAGGACGAAGCTGAGCATCATGCCCGGCCCCGCTTTCTGCGCGGCTTCGGAAGTCAGCACGAATATGCCGGTTCCGATGATCCCGCCGATTCCCAGCATCGTGAGTTGGAAAGCCCCAAGCGACCGGTTGAGTGATTTCTTTTTGGCCGTCGCCAGGATTGCGTCCAACGACTTCACGCGATCAAATTTCATCCACCCGGTTTCCCCCGTTTTGCCCCAGACCTGGCATTATACGCTTTCATGCGGAGCAGAACCTACGGATAAAATCGCCAAGCGCAAGCGCTGGAGGAGGGATGCGGCCATCCGTGCAGGGGCCTGCCTCATTCCCACCTTTTCCATATCGCATCAGGTACGGCGTGGAAAATCCGCGTGACGGGGGCCAAGCCACCGATCCGGTATGACAGTTCGTGCGGGCCGCTGACGTTCCAGATCGGCATGTCCACCATCATGCCAGCCTGTCCCTTGTGTTCTGCAGGTTCAGGCACTGCGCGCCGATGCGGGTAACGGCAGGGAGTATTTTCGCCAGCGTCATGCGGAACCGGGGACAGGCCATGTTCATCACGGCTGTCAGGCTGGTCATGGGGATGTACCGGACTGCGCGATGTCAACGTCCATGACATCCAGGCTACGTGGCGGCCCGGACACGTGCCACACCGTAATTTGTAATATCGGGTATGTTGGCTTACATATTGTGATATCGCAATAATATCCGTATCGTAAGAAATCTTGATGGAGGAAGTGCATGACAGGTTGGTTTCGGCGTGTATCGGCTATGGTCGTATCTGTCGTGGTTTCCTCCCCGGTGCTGGCTGCTGACCCGACACCTGTCCTGCAGGCGGAGCAGAGCGACGTCGCACAGCTTCCGGCAATGGGGGCACATTGGGTCTTTCCCTATACCAAGACGACGGCGATCACCATTTATGATGGGGATAACGGTCATGTTCTGGGCACGATCCCAGCAACCCCGCTGGCCAACAATGTCATTATGCCTGACCGGCGGAGCATTTACATAACCGAGACGTCATGGTCGCTTGTCGATCATGGGGACCGGCATGACATGCTGCAGCAGTTCGATGCCCGCACACTGGAACGCGTGCGCGAACTGGCGCTGCCGCCGCGCGCGCTGGTGGGGCGCAAGCAGCAGAATTTTGATGTTGATGCCAACGGGAAGTTCGGATTCATATTCGACCTCAGCCCGGCTTCTGCCGTCACGGTTGTCGACCTGTCCGCGTTCAGGGTGGTTCGCACGGTGGATATTCCCGGCTGCGCGCTGGTCTTTCCATGGCAGAGCGGTGGCTTTTCCAGCCTGTGTGGCGATGGATCATTGACCAACGTGGCGGTGGGAATGGACGGGAAAGCCAGCGTCACCCATTCCAAACCGTTTTTCAGCGCGGATGGCGACCCGGTCTATGAACAGAGCCTGGCGGAACGTGCAAAGGGTGATGCCTATTTCATTACCTATAGCGGCAAGGTCATGAAGGCGCATCTGGGTCCGCAACCGGTTATCGAACCAGCATGGTCAATCCAGCAGGCGGCAGGACAGCCTGTTACCGGAACCGGGGTGCAGGAACTGGCATGGCGTCCGGGCGGGACGCAGCCGTTTGCCATGTCCTATTATAACCACCATCTGTTCGCCCTGATGCATACAGGCACATACTGGACCCATAAGACGGCGGGTACTGAAGTGTGGGAACTCGATACGCAGGCCCATCGTCTGGTGCGTCGCATCGACCTGCCGACGCCAGCCAAGGTGGTTGCGGTCAGTCAGGACCAGAAACCATTGCTGTATGCCAATGGAGAAAACGGAAACCTGATGGTCATCGACCTGCAGAGCGGGAAGGTGCTGCGTAATACCCACATCGATGCGGGCGCCATGACCGTCACGCCGCCGTAAGGCAATTCCTGTTCAATTTATATTGTTCCCATTGGTTTGGAAAATACTGGTCATGACTGAATCCTTTTTTGACAGGCTGGGCGAAAAGCTGACGCGGAAAATGGCGCAGGGAATCTCGCGTCGCAGCATGATCGCCAAGGCGGGAAGTGCTGCGGTGGTGACGTCTTCCCTGCCACTTTTGCCCGTTCAGCGTGCACAGGCGGCACAGACGCAACCGGCTGCGGTTTCGGATTTTGATCGCCGTGCCCAGTCCACGGATCCGACAAAATGCGATTACTGGCGGCACTGCGCCATTGACGGGGTGTTGTGTGGATGTTGTGGCGGTGGTGTGCATACCTGTCCACCCGGCACGCAGCCTTCTCCTGTATCGTGGATAGGCACCTGCCGTAACCCTGTTGATAACCGGTCTTACGTCATTGCCTATCGGGACTGCTGTGGGCGTACATTGTGCAATTCATCGCCGGATTGCCATTGTAATACGGAAGACAGGGAACTCCCGGTTTACCGACCCCAGGCTAATAATGACATCATCTGGTGTTTTGGGGGATCGTCCGCTGTGTATCACTGCTCGACAGCAGCACTGGTGGGGCAGGCGGAATAATTACGGAACTCTCGCGTGCAAGGAACAGGTGCAGGCTGTATTCATTCGGCCTGTTCTTTATTTGTGCCTGGATCAGATCAGGTCGCATGATATCCTTGTCAGATGGTGCGGTATTCGCTGTGACATGTGGTTTTTTCATGCGGCGTACCCATCCTGTTTAATCAGGCATGTAAACCGTTCTGCCATTCAGGTCACTGTCTGGTTGCGCCTGTGGGGCGACCTTAATCTATACAATAAATTACCTGAGATGTGCAGAAAACGAGATTTCTGTGGAAAGGGAATAATTATATAATTATGTTTAATATTTCAAGAAACGCTATTTTTGCTTGTGGTTTTCTGATATGGGGTGGCACGACTTTCCATGCGCATGCCAGTACGCTGGAACAGGCGCAGCTTAAGGAATCACGGAATGCATTGGCAAACGAGGCATTCTATCAGGCTCCGCAAAATGGTAACGCCCCCACATATGCAGGCGCACTGATCCGTCAGGAACGGGCAACGGATTATATCCTTCCGCCGGGTGTACAGGCCTACCGCATTCTTTATCATTCGCTGGATGCCACGCGGCATGATGTCGTCTCGTCTGCTGTCGTGCTGGTGCCAGCCGGGCCAGCGCCGGCAGGTGGATGGCCGGTGGTGGCATGGGCGCATGGCACCAGTGGTGTTGCACGGCAATGCGCGCCATCGCTGATGAAGAACCTGTATTACGGTAACGAAGGGCTTTTTGATTTTCCTGCCCATGGCCTTGCTGTTGTCGCAACGGATTATCATGGGCTGGGAACGTCCGGTGCGCACCAGTACATGAACAAGCTGGCCCAGGGTTACGATGTCATCTATTCGGTTGCGGCCGCACGGTCGGCCGTGCCTGCTTTGGGCAGCAGGTGGGTTGCTGATGGGCACTCCCAGGGTGGAATGGCGTCATGGAGTGTCGGGGAAATGGAACATGATATTGCTGATCCCGGCTATCTGGGGACGGTATCGGTTTCCGGTACGATCAATATGCCGGATTTTGTTCATCCGCTGCCGGGGGAAGGGGGCGAAAGTTTTTATACCCCCATGGTGGCGTATGGTCTGCAGGCCCGTTATTCACAGTTTGATCCGCGTTTCATGCTGAATGATGCGGGCATGGCGCATTACGATGGGGCGGTCAGGCAGGGATGCTGGTATGTCGCCCATGCCCTGTATGATGGTCAGTCAATTGACAGCATTACCAAAAAAGGATGGCTGGATAACAGGTTCGTGCAGTCCATGTTTCATGAGGATGCAGTGGGTGGCCAGCGGTTGAAAGGACCGCTGCTGGTCATTACCGGTGGGGGCGATGTGACCGTACCACCAGAAGGCGTCAAGGCGACGGCGCGTGCGGCCTGTCACAATCACATTCCACTGTTTTTTACTGAATTGCCTGGTCTGGATCATGACCCGACCATGATCCAGTCTACTGCCATGCAGATTGCATGGATCAAGGACCGGTTTTCTGGCAAACCGGCGACTGAAAACTGCGAAAGCCTGAAATGATAACGTGATTCAGGCATGACGATAGGATCCCTGACAGAACACATTCTGTCAGGGACCGTTTGAAAATCCTGCCTTTACGACATCCTGTAAATTATGAAGAATTTTTTGGTAAAAGTTTTATTTTTTACTAAGAGACTGTTTGAAAACAACAAATTGATAAAAAACAATAAAAGTTTTTGGGTGCTGCCTTTTTTTAAAAAGGCGGCGTTCTTTTGAAGCTTTTGCAAAAAGCTTCACCAAAAACTTCCTTTAATTTTAAAGTGCTGTCATGTGCTGACTTTTCAAACAATCTCTGAGGTATTTTAAATAATTTTCAGATTTTTTTATTCTGTATCAGGTATATCCACGACTGATAAGACACTCCTGTACCGCGCGTTCGGCTGCATCTATTGCGGTATTGGTAAAGGCTGCGGCAGTGGAATCCGCATTGGCAATGGCGATCCGCCCATAAGGCTGCCGTCCGATAACATGGGGACGCAGGGCTGCGGGCATATACGGATCCCCCAGCGTGTCGTAAGTATAGGCATAGCCATGGGGCCAGCGGTTTACGGTTAGTCCGACAATATCCTGTTCATGATTGAAACCAAGGGGGCCGAACATGCGCTGAAGCTGGTCGCGGGTCTTTGCCTCGATTTCCGGGAAAGTCATGGCCAGCATTTCCTGCCGCCCCAGCCTGTTCTGTTCCTTGCGTGGATGGCCAGGGGCATTTGCATTGCGCAGCAGGTGGACCATGGTCGGGCGATCAGGGGAGGGATTGGTCGTGTATCCGCCAATATCCACCGGTTCATCCACCAGAAGGCGGGTATGGTAGGAACAGGGCGCATAAATGGATCGGGTGCCGCAACGGTGCAGTGCCTGTCCATTGCGCAGCAGGACACTGCTATACTGCATTGGAACCTTGGACGGGTATTTCAATGCATCTTTTTGTGCGTCAGGTAGGGATGGCACAATAAACGGAATGATATTGTTGAAGCATGCCATGATGACATTGTCAGCCATGACTGCGTGGCGTGTATCGGATGTATTGTCCGGTTTCTGGTACACTACCCTGACAGGTTTGTTATCATTCGGTTTACTCGGGTCGCCTGTATGTTCCACGCGCACGACCATGCTGTTCAGGCGGATACGTACTGCACCCGGCTGATCCAGCCGGGAATAATTTCCCTGTGCCATGACAACGCTGGCTGCCGTTTGCGGGGTGCCAAAAAATGATGGCACCAACCGGCCAACCAGCAGCCGTGCTACAGTGGCATTGCCATCAGGAAAGTGGAAGACAGCCGATTCATGCACGGCGTCATGCGTGACCTCCATCCCATTGAAACCGGGCGCATCCGCCTTCATCGCATCATAAGCAGGGCAGGTATCCACGCGCATATTGTTGCGAAAGGCCTTGCCTGCAAAGAAACGGATGGCCCCGTCCGACATGTGGGCATAACGGCGCAGGAATGTTTCGTAACTGATCGTGCGCAGCAGGGCCTGACGGGCATCGGGCGTCAGGTCAGGCAGGTAATTGATGGTTTGCGTATGCAGGCGCAAAAGGTCGGTCCAGGTTTCATCATCCAGCGGTGAGTCGCGGAAAAACCTGTCCCAGTTTTTTTCATGATAACCGGGAACCAGCTGATCCTTGCCGAAATTTTCCCGATCATAAAAAACAGCCGGTTCCAGTCCTTTCAGGCGGCTGGTCTTCAGGTAACTGGAATAGCTGTCCGGGCGGATGCCAAGGTCCAGCAGCAGGGATGTCGCTGTATAGCTGTAAGGGAAGGGGGTTTCGATACTCATCGTCCCGCCATAGCCCAGATATGTCTGTCCCTTGTACTGTAATGCATTCCGTTTGGCATGGCCGCCAAAATCGTCATGGTTGTCCACGATCAGAATTCGCGCATCCGGCCCCATCGCACGCTGGTAGAACAATGCGGCCGACAGTCCGGATATACCGGCCCCCACGACAACCAGATCATAATGTTCACCCGTGTCGGTTGCCGTGACCTGCCCGGTAAACAGTCCGTCGCGTGCCGCATGGGCAACTTCGAAAGAGCCGGGATACTGCCCGCGCAGGCCGGTTCGTAGCGGTGGGTAGGATGCAGCTGTTGTGTCCGGGGAAACCGGGATGGATGGAGCCGCCTGCGCGGGGGATGGCATGGCGTTGACCATGATCGGCAGGATCACGCCCTGTATCACGTTGCGGCGTGTTATCCGGGGCGTATCGGCTGGAGATTTATCGCTCATTCCGGGTCCATGCGTGTGGGTTGCATCTTATGCGCATAACACGTTCCTTTTCCAGAACAAACTGGAATTGCGCTGCTCATGTTTGCGGTTTTCCGACCGAAAACGTGCCGTTTTTAAATCGGAACGAAAGGGCATGGTCATGATCATCAATTAAGATTATTTTGCCAAATCATTTCATTCCGACTTCAAAAGGTCTTGTTCCGGATGTCAGGGAAAACAACGATTTCCACGCCCGCGGTTACGCGTCGTGATTTTATCAATGGTGTGTTGGTCAGTACCGCGATCGGCACGATGGCAGGACGGGCGCAGGCAGAGGACGCCGCAGCCATTGCCCCGCCGGCACGGACCGGCATGCGTGGCAGCCACCCCGGGGCGTTCGAGGCAGCACATGCCCTGCGTGACGGCACCGTTCCGGCCCATAAGATCCAGAAGACGGGCGAGGTCTATGACCTTGTTGTCGTTGGCGGGGGGCTGAGCGGTCTTGCGGCGGCCCATTTCTTTCGCAAATATGCGGGAGCAGACAAAAAAATCCTTATCATCGATAATCATGATGATTTCGGCGGGCATGCCAAGCGGAACGAATTCAGTGTTGATGGTGCCCGGATGGTGCTCAATGGTGGTACGCTGGAGGTCGAATCTCCCGAACGCTACAACCAGTGGGCACGGATGATCCTGGATGACATCGGTGTCGATCTTGATCGTTACCTGAAAGAAAATGCGCCTAACGAGTCCCTCTATTCCAGCCATGGCATGGGACCGGGCCTGTTTTTCGATCAGGAAACATGGCATGCCGATATCCTGGTGCGCAGCGCCGCCGGCACGGAAAACTGTCTCAATGCCCATGCCCTGCAACATGCCCCACTCAGCAACAGGGCACGCGCGGACCTCATGCGCCTGCTTTCGTCACGGCAGCCGGATTACCTGCATGGCCGCTCGGTTGCGGAAAAGAAGAAATTCCTCGCCAGTATTTCGTACCCGGATTACCTCCAAAACTGGGCAAAGGTGGACCCGTCCGTCCTGTGGTTTTTCCGCAAGGCGGGCAGTGGCGTTTTCTGTGTAGGGTCGGATGCGCTGCCCGCGCTGTTCGCCTGGACAATGGGCCTGCCGGGATTTTCGGGTCTGGGTCTGGGGGACGTGCCGGAGGGGCTTCTGGCCGACCTGCCTGGTGGCCAGCATGGGCGGCAGAAGGAAAGCGGGCATAGCGTCCACTTTCCCGATGGCAATGCAACCCTCGCCCGCCTGCTGGTTGCCTCCCTCATCCCCGCCTCAACAAAGGCGCGCACGCAGGAAGACATGGCGACGGCCACATTCGATTATGGGGCGCTGGATCGGGCCAGATCCAATGTACGCCTGCGACTGGGCAGCATGGTGATGAATGTCGCCCATGACGGTGCCCCGGATCAGGCACAGCATGTATCAGTCCTGTATGCCCCGGCGGGGGAGGCTTCCCCCACGCACTATCACCAGGTGCAGGCCCGGCAGGTGGTCATGGCGGGCTGGAACATGTTCATTCCCTATCTGGTGCCAACACTGCCCGAGACCCAGAAGAAGGCGCTGGCCTATGGTGTCAAGGGACCGATTGTTTATGTAAATGTGGCATTGCGTAACTGGCGGGCATTTGAAAAACTGGGGGTAAGTGAAATCCGTTGTCCGGGAATGTATTTTGATGAGGTCTCGCTTGCTGAACCCACGGCCCTTGGCGAGCTTGCCCTGCCATCCGATCCCGACCGTCCCATTGTCATCCGCATGATCAAGACGTTCAGCGTGCCGGGCCTGCCAAAGCGGGAACAGTACCGCGCCGCGCGCGGTATGCTGCTGGGCATTTCATTCGAGACGTTTGAACATGAAATCCGCAACCAGTTGCAGCGCGTGCTGGGTGCGGGTGGATTTGACGCCACCCGTGATATCGCCGGCATAACCGTCAACCGCTGGCCGCATGGTTATGCCTATACCTATAACAGCCTGTATGACCCTGCCGAATGGGTGTTTACGGAGACGGAAACACGACCCTGCGTGGTGGGCAGGCAGCTATTCGGGCGCATTGCAATCGCCAATTCGGATGCAGCGGCCAGTCCCCATACCGACGCCGCCTTTCTTGAAGCCCATCGTGCCGTGACGGAACTGCTGGATGCAGGCCAGTATCCGTTTGTTCCGACCGTTCCCGGCAATGCGGCTGGTACACATACCAACGAAGGAAAAATGTAAGTCATGACACGCGACAACCCGATTTCCGCGCACGCCCACCAGATGTATTGTAATGGGCAGTGGGTTACGCCAGACGGGCGGGAACAGATGGATGTCATCAATCCCGCGACCGAGCGGCCCTGTGCCCGGATCACACTGGGCAATGCCCGGGATACGGAACGCGCGATCAAGGCTGCCCGCGCGGCTTTCCCCGCATGGTCCATGTCTGACCGCGCCACCCGCCTGGCAGCGCTGGAACGGATCGTGGAGATTTACAAAAGGCGCATGAAGGAAATGGCCCATGCCATTTCACTGGAAATGGGCAGCCCCCTGACCCGTGCGTATGACAGTCAGGCCTGGGCGGGGATGGCGCATCTGGAAGAAATGGTGACGGTGCTGCGTGACTTCCCGTTTGAGGAACGGCGCGATGATATGCTGATCGTCCATGAAGCGGTAGGCGTTACCGGCCTGATTACGCCGTGGAACTGGCCGATGAACCAGATTGCCTGTAAGGTTGCGCCAGCACTTGCTGCGGGCTGTACCATTATCCTCAAACCCAGCGAAGTTGCTCCCCTCAGTGCCCTGCTGTTTACCGAAATCCTTGATGAAGCTGGTCTGCCACCGGGTGTGTACAATATGCTGAACGGCACAGGCCCCGAAGTGGGGGAGACCATGGCCCGTTCCCCGCTGGTCGACATGGTGTCCATTACCGGGTCCACCCGTGCCGGTGCGGCGGTAGCGCGTCTGGCCGCGGATACGGTCAAGCGCGTCCATCAGGAACTTGGTGGAAAATCGCCCAATATCATCCTCCCGGACGCCGATCTGGAACAGGCTGTGGCGCAGGGTGTGCGTAAATGCTTCAGCAATTCGGGCCAGTCCTGCGATGCGCCAACCCGTATGCTGGTTCCCGCGGCCCGGATGGAAGAAGCGCTGGATATCGCCCGTCAGACGGCCGCCACCATTCGGGTGGGGGATCCGGCGGACCCGGAAATTGATCTTGGCCCGGTTGTCAGCCATCTTCAGTTTGATCGTATCCAGACCCTGATCCACAAGGGGATGGATGAAGGGGCCACGCTGGTCTGTGGTGGACCGGGTCGCCCGGATGGTCTGACGCGTGGGTATTATGTGCGCCCGACCGTCTTTGGTCATGTGACAACAGACATGGCGATTGCGCAGGAGGAAGTTTTCGGGCCGGTTCTGGTCATAATGGCTTATGATAACGACGAACACGCCATCCAGATCGCCAATGACACGCCGTATGGCCTTGCGGCGTATATCCAGTCAGGCGATCTGTCCCATGCCCGACATGTGGCCCGTTTCCTGCGGGCGGGTAACGTGAATATCAACGGTGCCCCATGGACTGTTGCAGCGCCATTTGGCGGATATGGACAATCTGGTAACGGGCGGGAATGCAGTGTGTATGGCCTGCGTGATTTCATGGAAATCAAGGCAATCCTTGGATACTGGACGGCATCATAAACGCGGTTAAGGCATTCAGGCTGATCTACACGCGTCTTTATCCATAGTGGAGAGGGCGCGTTGGGGCGGTCAGCATGTCATTGGTGTCGCCATTGAAATCCGGAAAATCGATTGTATCAGTTGTTGCGGTATTTTTCCCCTGCAACCGGATTGCCCTGGTGATGGACAGACCCGTCATGTGTAGACCAATGAATATCCGGGGTTCTGACGGCTGTTGAATAAATAAAATAAAAGTTTTTGGGTGTCGCCTTTTTTCAAAAAGGCGGCATTTTTGAGATTTTTTTGAAAAAAGCTTCACCAAACAATTTTTCTAATTTGCAGACTATTTCAAATAGTCTCCTGGCGAAATCTGATCGAAGTTTTTAAAAGAGAAATTAATCTTACCTAAATATCCTGCCGTGCTGTCACATCGTTCCTGTGGAGATGTTTATCAATGCACGACTGTAGGTGGTTTGCAGTTCATGTTCAGGTACTGCTTTCATGTTTAATAATCGTAGCCGGAAATGAAGCGAACGGTGCATTTGCGCAGACTATCCCGGACATATACGATCTGCGGCGCATGGGTGCCAGACTGGATGGTTCCGTCAATGATGAACCACGGATCATCTCTGCCTATAATGCGGTTCCGGACAATGCCACCCTGATGCTGCCATGCGGAAAATGGCCGGATATGCGCAATAAATCCGGATATCCCTGGGCACCCCATATCGTTGGAAAAACTGTAACGTGGGAGGATATATGCGGTCTTTCCTTTGGGAATACAATGCAGCCACTCGATCTCGCGCTGGGAGATGGTGATCTGTATATCCGTAATCTTGCAGGTGGGCGCTGGTTCCGGCGTACGGATTTCAGTGGCGGCAGTGAACATCCGACCGTCAGTATAGGATATTCGAATTATAGTGCGGATAACCGCTGGGCCTGGGGCAACGTATTTCCCGATAAACCCAATCTGGAAGTATATACCATAAACGGGGCACATGATCCTGCCAACAGGGATGTCAATGGATCGGTTGTCGGTATAAACGATGTTATGGATTCCTATGGGAATAATACGTGGTCAACACAGGATCAGGGCATAAAAATAAAAGCCAACAAGTATGGACAAAGCAGTACATGGGCCATTGTTTCCGAACTGAATGACTATACCGGCCTGCCACCGCAATCATGGGCGCAGACCAATGAACTGGATATCAATGCAAACGGGGCGGATGCTGAGGAAAGTGTTTATGATCCCAAACAGTCAAACAGAAAACTGCTCTACCTGTCTGCGGGACCGCATGGTTTTGATCAATACGTTCCTGGCAAGGACTATGATGTCGGAAACAGGGTCGTTAATATGGATCGAGGTGGAATACCGGCCATATATATATGTACCAGATCGGGAAAAGCCGGATTTAAGAAATTGGCATTCCCGGATCGTATCCATGATTACATTACTGATGGAACAGTCACATGGATGCGTGGCGCAGATTACAGGGTAGGAATCGGGGTTGGGATATGGGCCAATCGGGATAATAATGACCCGAATGTTTCATTCAATACATTCCTTTCAGGTAATATTGTGGTGCGAAACGCATTTATTGATACGACACAGATATCCCTGACAGAACGCAATAGTGCAGCCATTCGTCTTGCAGCCAATCAGATCATTGATTTTTCTGCTGAAGGTACCAATAGCAGCAAAAATCAACATACGCTGCAGTTCTCAAATTATATGGGACATAACCTGTTGGCGTATCAGGTAAAAGGTGCAACAACATTCAGCGTGGATGATAATGGGAATATATGGACCGGGGGAACCCTGACGTCAGGAAATGGGTTGCGCCTTGCATCCATGACGCGTCAGCAGATCCTGAATATCCGGGATCCGCAGGAAGGAATGGAAATCAATAATAGCAACGATCATGTTCCGGTCATTTTTGAAAACGGGCACTGGTATCCTATCGCGCTTGGTAAGGCTATTGAATAAAAGGGATGACATGTGACCGTTGATTTATAATGATTCCAAATACTTTGAGTATTCAGACATGAGATTATATTTTGATGAGAATATACCAACACCTCCACAGAAATGGGCTAGCCCGCGCGGCTCTATGGCATTAAAATCGCTGTCGGGAAAATTAACAATATATGCCGAAAGATCCGTCAGGTTGAAACGGCCAATCTTTTTCAATGCGTAATTGAAACACGGTTGGTCATAAGCTTTCAGGTCATGTCCCCATTTCCTGTAGGCTGCGTGACATATTCTCAGGGTTGTCTGAAACAGGGGTGTCACCGATTGGATATTGTTGAAACAGAAAATGCCGGAATTTACAAATAATGTATTCCTGTCATTAATATGTGGATCGGTGCAAATGAATGCCTTTCCAAACCAGATGTCCTGTCCTTCTTTGCCCTGTTCCGTATTAACCAAAATGCTGTCGCTCAACAGGGTTTTTACAACAAGAGATTTAAGTGACGCATTACATATAACGTCAATATCGGAATAGATAACCGGTTGATAGGAAGAAAGGCTATCCAATCGTGTGATCGTGAACCGTGCGTACAGATATTCCATCTTTGACAGGAAATGTGCCGGTATTACTTTTTTCTTGATGATGAACGTGGTGGCTTCCATTACCTCATCAATATCGAGGTCGGTTATGATAATGAATGTAAAATTTACCCCCGATCGTTTCATGATGGAGCGCGCGCATAGTACAAACATATCCAGGAATTCACGTTTCCCGAATATGGAGAAATATATCGCAGGATTCAGGGGTATTATCTGTTCAATACTTATATTATCATACAAAATGGTATTGTCACGGAATGATATTTGTGAATTCTGGTCAAGACTGAAACTTATGTCAGCATACCGGACATGAAATTTTTCCAGTATGCATTCTGTCGCATTAAAAAACTGTCCTAGCGATCTTGAATAAAAACCATTTTCCATCATGGCTTGTAGGAAAACAAATCCATCATATGGCAGAAGGAAGAATTTTTCCCAATTTTCCCGATTATGTTTCAGGTCCACCGTCCCATTGGGGTCGGATGATATATAGGTAGGCCCATTGGAAAGAAAAATGAATTGTCCTTCCTTATGGATCTGAAGATAGGACATGTCCCGGGAAGCCGTAAAAATACGTCCCTTTTTTATGTAGAGACATACTTCTTCTTGCTGTAATTTCAGGCAGGAATGATGGCAATCAAACAAAAGTGGAATGAAGCACGACTGAATAGATGTGGCCTGCACATGCCCTTCTGTTGATACAGATAATATATGTCCATGGAAATCCATCAACAAATATATATCAGAAGATGTCTTGTCTTCTTGAAATATTATGTCGGATTGAGTGGACAGGGTCATGGGGTTTCCGATAACAGGCCGGATAGCGTATCAACCGAAAAAATTATATTTTTCGTTTTCTTCAGGAAACGCAAAGCGGACAGATCCTCGACATCATTCAGATCAGCATATCGGAAACCTTCGAGGATCTTTTCATCGTCAAAACCTGACGTATCCATATCTGGATACCCGCGCTGGAGTTTCCTGATCCATTCATTGCGACTTTTGGTATAATAATGATTGATCTGGCATTCATCATAGATCGGAATATGACTGACGATACCTGCCTTTTCCCACTCGGGTTCCTTATGGTGGACATTAACGGTCCGGCCATCAATCTCGAAGACATGGGGATTGATGCAATGCTTTGTCCTGGCGGGATTAAGTATTGTCTTTACGTGGCGTGCGTTGAAAAAACGTTCATCTGATCGTTTGGTAAAGGATTCAATCACCAGACCTTTCGGTGGAGTGATATGCCCCGAGGATCCAAACATGGCCCAGTTCAGGACCAGTGCATCATAATTGATATATTTTTGAAGAAAGCTGTTGATGTTGTCATCGTTCTTGGGGACAATAAATTCATCAGAGTCGATGAAGGCGATCCATCTGAATTCATCGCGATATGTTGAAATACATGAATTGTAGGCGTCTATTTGGTAAAAATATTCACTATTTCCCCATTTGTGGTATCTTATATCGATAAAGTCTGAAATTCTTTCGATTTCATTTCGTGTGTTATCTGTCGAATTGTTATCGAATATAATGATGGTATCAAAGCCAAGGCTTTTATGGTAACATATCCACTCTTTGATGCGGTATTCTTCATTTTTTACAATCATGCATACGGCGGATTTAAAGGGATACATTTTCCAAGGCCTGATAGATTTTACTAAAGTACGAGCATCCTACAGAATAATATTTTACAATCGGTAAAGATCACGATGACCTGCATAAGCTTGTCGAAAGAGGGCAGGATCAGAAAATCCCATATTTTATTCACGAATTCAGAGCGATATCCATGGTTTTGGCTTGATGCAGCGTGAAAGGCACATAGGGAATGAATACACTCCATATTTTAGGATATGCTGAATAATATTAGCCATAATGGCTATTTATTAATTTAATGGACTATTTTTTTATATTTTCAAGGAACGTGAAAAGACGTGGATTATCCGCATGGGCTACATTGAACCGGAACCATTGTGAAGGCTGTTCGTCCGGGCGGAACAGGTGACCGGGGGCAAGCATGATGTCATATGAGCACGCGCGTGCGGCCACGGCGCGCACGTCCGTGTCTTCCCGAAACCGTGCCCATGCGAACATACCGCCTGCAGGCGTGAAATAAAGCTGCATTCCCGCCTGTTCCAAGCGGGCGCAGACCCGTGCCTGCGCCCGCGTAAGGCTTTCACGCAGATGTGCCAGATGGGGATGATACAACCCGCTGCTGACGATAGTATGGACAATTTCCTCGTTCAGGGAAGCTGTGGTCAGGTTGCTGGCCATTTTCTGGCGCAGGATGCGCTGTGCAGTGTCCGGGTCACATGCGACATAGCCCACGCGCAGTCCCGGTCCGATGGTTTTGGAAAAACTGCCGATATGTATGACCGTTTTCAGGCCACCCAGTTGTGAAAGCGTTTGTTGTCCGTTGGGGGCAAGGTCAAGGAATATGTCATCCTCAATCACCGTTACGTTATTCTGTCGGGCAATACGCAGGACATCGCGCATGTTCTGCACCGTGCTGCAGGTGCCGGTGGGGTTGTGCAGGATGGATGTGGTGATGAACAGACGCGGCTGGTACTGGCGTATGATCCGTTCAAGCTGTTCGGGGCAGGGACCATCACGCAGGCGTGGAATGCTGGCGATCTGCAACCCCAGTGCCTGTAATGCCGGATAGAGGTTGCAGTAACCCGGATCTTCCACCAGAATCGTATCGCCCCGCGTCGAAAGGCAGCGGACCGCCAGTTCCAGCGCCTGGCTGGCCCCATGTGTCAGGATGATGCTGCTTTCGTCGCACCTGATGTCCCGACGCGCCAGCATCTGCCGGATGTTGTGCCGCAACCCGGCATGGCCGTAGGGATTGCCATATTCCAGCATACCTGCCAGTTTCTGTGTGGAGAGTCCCGTCAGCGCACGCTGGGTCGCCGATGTGAACAGCATGTCGGACGGAAGCCAGCCACATCCAGCCTTGATGACCGGGGCCTCGTCCTCGTATGCATGCTGGAGCAGCCACATCGAATCAATCGACCGTTGTAGCAGCGGCGTCTCGGGCGCAGGTCCGGTGACGAAATACCCCCGAGTGCCCCGGCTTTCCAGCAGTCCCGCAGATGCCAGACGCAGATAGGTATTGGCGACCGTGATGGTGCTGACCCCACATTGTCGTGCCATGCGCCGGATGGAAGGCAGGCGTTCCCCCCGACGCAGCATACCGCTGCGGATACGGTCTTCGATATCCTGCCCGATCTGGCTGACCAGAGGCGTGGCGCTGCGCCGGTCCGGATTGGGAAAAGAAGAAGAAGTCATGGAGGATGTGTTCCCAATCAGTACAGTTTCACGATGTGTCCGCTGATTGTACATATACAGGGCGTTGGTGGGGCATTACGTTTATGGAATGAATCGTCTCCGCACCAGGGATTGGGGACGCATTTCGGTAACAGGATTTGTAACATGGCTCAGGATTCAGAAAAAGCGGACCTTCTCCGTAACGAGCGTGAAGGGGTTTATTGGCAACCTTTTACCGCCAACCGTCTGTTGCGCGCCAATATGGAACCCCGCACGCTGGTCAGCGCCAAAGGGGCATATTACACCACCAGCGAAGGCAACAAGGTATTTGATACCCTGTCGGGCCTGTGGTGCACCCCGCTGGGACACGCCCATCCGCGTATTGTCGAAGCCGTGCGCAAACAGGCCGAGACACTGGATTTCGCGCCCTGTTTCCAGTTGACCCATCCCGGCGCCATTTCGCTGGCTGAACGGATTGCCGACCTCGCGCCGCAGGGCATGAATCATGTCTTTTTCGCCAATTCCGGTTCTGAAGCGGTGGATACGGCACTGAAGGTTGCGCTGGGCTATCACCGGATCAAGGGGGCGGGCAACCGTTTCCGCATGATCGGCCGCGAACGTGGATATCACGGTGTGGGCTTTGGTGGCATGTCCGTGGGTGGCATCGTGTCCAACCGCAAGATGTTTGCGGCAGGCATGATGCCGGGCGTCGATCACCTGCGCCATACCTATGAACCCCAGCATATGGCCTTTACCCGGGGGCAGCCGACATGGGGCACGCATCGGGCGGAAGATTTGGTCCGACTGGTGACCCTGCATGATGCCTCCACCATTGCGGCGGTCATTGTCGAGCCGGTGCAGGGATCAACGGGCGTGATCGTGCCGCCGGTCGGCTACCTGCAACGCCTGCGCGAAATCTGCACGGCCAATGGTATCCTGCTGATTTTTGATGAAGTCATTACCGGATTTGGCCGCATGGGCGAAAATTTCGGCGCCCAGCGTTTTGGCGTGACGCCGGATATCATCACCTTTGCCAAGGCCGTGACCAACGGTATCGTGCCGATGGGTGGCGTGATCGTTACCGACGAAATCTACAATACATTCATGACCGGCCCGGAAAACGCCATCGAGTTCTGTCATGGCTATACCTATTCCGGTCATCCCATGGCGGCAGCCGTGGGGCATGTCGTGCTGGATGTCATGCGCGAGGAAGGCTTGCTTGCCCGAGTGCGTGAACTCGAACCCGTGCTGGAGGACGCCATCCACAGCCTGAAGGATCTGGATGTCATTGCCGATATCCGTAATATCGGGCTGACGGCAGGCATTGACTTCAAGCCGGCGGAAGGCAAGCCCGGTGCGCGAGGGCTGGCGCTGTTTGAAGCGGGCCTGCGCAACGGGCTGCTGCTGCGCTGCACGGGTGATACGGTGTCGTTCGGACCGCCGTTCATCTCTACCGCGCAGGAACTGCGTGATATGGTTTCGACACTGCGTAAGCTCATTACCCAGGTGGGTTGAGTAACTGGTTTCAGATAGGAAAAGGAAAATATTATGCCTTTGCTGCATTTTCACGTTGTAAAGGGCCAGCGGAACCCGGCCGAACTGCGCGGCCTGCTGGACGCGGCGCACGATGCCATGCTGGAAGCCTTCAAGGTGCCGGCCCGTGATCGCTACCAGCTGGTATCCGAGCATGAACCGACCCATATGGTGATCGAGGACACGGGGCTGGATATTCCCCGCACCCCCAAGGTCGTGCTGCTGCAGGTCGTTTCCCGCCCGCGTGGCAAGGAACAGATTGCCGCGTTCTACAAACTGCTGGCGGAAACACTGCAGGCCCGCTGTGGCCTGGCGTCATCCGACCTAATGGTTTCCATTATCGAAAATCAGGATGAACACTGGAGCTTTGGCCTTGGCCGGGCACAGTTCCTGACCGGTGAGCTGCCGCTGCCGGGCGCGCCTGCGTAATATGGATACAGCCGGGCCTCATAAAGCCCGGCTGTTTTCTTATTTATTTCTAATATTTGGTTTTTTATTTTAGATATATACGAATTTATTTTTTAAATTATTAATACATGCGACATTTATTTTATATATTTTGATACAGCCAGAAATCTTTTGTGGCCGTATGCAAGGAGCTAATGTACTTATATGATTTTTTAATTTTTAGATATAATTATTATTTTATTATATATTTTTAAATATTTATGCAGTACATGATTTATACGATAAAGAAATACAGTGTAATAAATATGGTATAATATAACATATTTATCATTGCATGCAGATTGATATCGGGAAGTCAATCACTTGCAGCCCTCAATGATTTTTTATGGCAATTATGTGTTGCTTATTTGGCACGCGATGCAATTGGATGCATCCCTCATGCGGAATGGGGCCGGCAGTGTATGATTAAAGACGTTCTGGTTGTTTCAGGGGTGTTGTGACCTGATTGAATTTGCACACTATAGTATTGATTTTAAATATATTTCAATTTGAGTTTCTTTTTTTTGATCGAACTGATGCGTGGGCACGGGGCACCATGGTCATATGGTCACTGTAGGTGTGTTTTTTGTGCCACATATATCGCTGCACTTTCGAAATTGTAATGGATAAGAAAGATTGCTCCTATGCAGCGTAGCTTGTTCCGAATAGGAATTGATCATTGATCAAAGTCTGAGTTTTGGACGCGTGGGAGAGCAAGTGGATGTGGATGCTGAGACCAAGGTACATATCTTTACTCTTGACATCATCAGCGCTGATTTTCGGCGGTGACCATTCTGCCCGGGCACAATCCGTATCATCTTCTTCTGATACGGGCTCTTCCACGGTAACGCCGGCACATCACCCAATCCGGGGATCCATGGGCGGAGCAAGGCAGGTTCATGTCATCAACAACAGTAATGCGCGCGTGACTGCTGGCAGGCCGGAAGTCCTGACGGTCAGCCATACCCGTCGCGCCATTTCGCATAACAGTGAAAACGTGATCGGGAAGAAGGAACTGGCACAGCAGGTGCCGGGCCAGAACGTGCTGAAGGCCGTCGGGCAGCTGCCTGGCGTCAGCTACAGTTCCACTGATCCGCTGGGTATTGATACCTGGGGCGCCAGCGTTTACATGCGCGGTTTCTTCATGAACCAGTTGGGTGTGACGCTTGATGGCGTGCCGCTGAATGATCAGACCTATACCTCGACCAATGGCCTGAATATTGCGAATGCGTGGATATCTGACGATATCGGCCGGGTCAGCGTTTCGCAGGGGGCCGGGGCAGTCGACCTTCCATCCAACACCAACCTTGGCGGCACGATGCAGTTCTTTACTGCTGACCCCAAGGAAAAAGCCGGTGCTACCGTTTCGCAGGGCTTTGGTAGCTATGCGATGAAGCGTACCTATGTCCGGGTGGATAGCGGCAAGCTGAACAAGACCGGAACCCGTTTCTATGTGGCGTATTCGCGTGATTTCGAAAAGAAATATGACGCAGACAGCCCTGATTTCATGCAGCAGGTGAACGCCAAGCTTGTCCAGCCGATTGGCGAGGAAAGCAAGATGACCGCATTCTTTAACTGGAACAATGCGGAAGTTTACGGCTATCTGGATAAATCGTTGGGATCGCTGCAGAAGTATGGCTGGCGGCAGGAGCTGTTGTATCCCAACTATGCGCAGGCTTACAGCTATGCGGAGGGGAACTATCCTTCGGGTTGGAATTCGCTGACAAGCGGCAACTATACCCAGCTTTATGATGCCGGGCAGTCTACGCAGGATTATATCGGTGGCATCAATTTCGACTTGAAGCTGGCCAATAACCTGCGTTGGAAGACAACGCTTTATGCGCATCGTGACCTTTCCAATGCGACATATAGCGCGCCAGGCACGTACTCTCCCGGAACGGGCGCACCCCTGTCCGAACAGGTTTGGATGAATCGCGAAATGCGCGAAGGTTTCAATACCTATTTCGAATACAAGATCGGCAATCATACTATCAATACGGGTGCATGGTATGAAAACAATTCCAGTTCCGCATTAACTGATTACTTCAATGAACCTGCGCTAGGGCATGGTGCGCCTCTGGCCACGACTGGTCCCTATACCACTTATGGTCAGGCGTTTGCGACCGGCTGGGCATACAAGTGGAGCACCAATACGTTCCAGTATCATGTCATGGATACGTGGCGCATCCTGCCCAATTTCACGGCGACCTATGGTTTCAAGTCCATGCTGCAGACCACGGCAGGGGGGGATTATGCGTATGACCCGACCGGGAATTATTCTGGCCTGACCAATCCGGGGCCCACGGGTTCGATGACATCCGCCGCGGCATTCCTGCCTGCGGTAAATCTGGACTGGCGCTTCCTGCCGGGTCATGAACTGTATTTCGATTTTGCAGAAAACATGCGCCCCTACAGCGCATCCCCTTATGCCAGCGCGAATGAGCCGGGGCCGTGGATGGTCCAGACACAGTCGCAGTTCAACCAGTTGAAGAAAACGCTGACCCCGGAACGCGATTTTACCTATGTGCTGGGTTATCGTTATTCGTCACGTCTGCTGACAGCCGGGATCGATGGATATCACTCAGACAATTATAATCGCCTGATTTCCGCTGCCAGCGGTATCGGTGGTTCGGATCAGACGGCTTCCTTCATCAATTCCAAGCATGCCACACAGTGGGGCATGGATGCGATACTGACCGTTACCCCGGTCAAGGGCCTAGCGATTACAAACTCCGTCAGTTACAACCACTTTGCCTATGCGGCGGATGTGCCGATCTGTCTGGAAACTGCAACCACCGGCTGTCACAACCTGCGTGGCAAGAAGATGGATGGATATCCTTCGGTCATGTATAAGGCAAACCTGTCCTATACATGGCATCAGGCTTCTGCTTACCTGGATGTGAACTACTACTCCAAACGACAGTATTCGCTGCTGAACGATACCCACGTGCCCGCATACTGGCTGGCAAATCTGGGGGCGAGCTATCATTTTGGCAAGGTTGGCTTCCTGCATAACGTGACCGCCAGTTTCACTGTCTACAATCTGTTCAATGCCAAATACATCTCCATGATGGGCGAAAATGGTTTCCCGGCAAGCGGGGACATGCAGTCCATCGAACGTGGCGCAGTACGTGAATACTTTGGTACGATTAAGGCTGAATACTGATATTTGACCTAACATAAGGTGCGGCGGGGGCGGGTAATGGAAGAACGTGGAATAGGTTTATCTTTCCCGGCTGCCTGTTCGCTGTCGTGGAAGGATAGCTAGGGCAATGACACGTTTTTCCAGATCCAGATATCTGCTGCTGGCCAGCGTTGTCGGGTTGGGGGTATCGATGGGGGGCATGGCAAAAGCCATCCCGCCCGTTCTTCAGCCGGAACAGAGCGACGTAGCCAGTCTTCCCCCGATGGGCGACCACTCGGTGCTGGTTGCCACGGGGGAGCAGTCCTTTACCCTGTATGATGGGGACAAGGGGCGGATACTGGGCACGCTTCCTGCCGATATGGTTGATAACATCGCGATCGCCCCGGACCGTAAGGATATTTACGTAGCCGTAACCATGTGGAGCCGGGGTGACCACGGCACGCGGGAAGATTTCCTGCGCGACTATGATGCCCATACCCTTGACCTGACACATGAAATCGAACTGCCGCCCCGTGGCCTTGCAGTCTTCAAGCAGCAGAATCTGGAACTCAGTCAGGATGGCCACTGGGCCTTTGTATTCGACATGAGTCCTGCGACCGGCGTCACCGTGGTCGATCTGCATGAACACAAGGCCGCCCGTACGGTGGATATTCCCGGCTGCGCACTTGTTTTCCCATGGGCGCATGACGGTTTTTCGACCATCTGCGGTGATGGATCCCTGACCAACGTGGCGCTGGCAGGCAGTAATGTGAACGTCACCCACAGCAAACCATTCTTCGATGCCAACCGTGATCCCGTATTTGAACAGAGCCAGGTTGACCGCAAGACCGGCAAGGCCCTGTTCATAAGCTATACCGGGCAGGTTTATCCCGTCACATTGGGGGCAACGCCCGTAATGGGCAAAACCTGGTCGTTACAGGTTGCGGCCGGCCAGCCCGCAGCGGGAATGGGACAGCAGGAACAGGCATGGCGTCCGGGTGGCGACCAGCCGTTCGCGTGGCATGAAGCGGATAACAGACTGTATGTCCTGATGCATGTGGGAGGATACTGGACCCACAAGCAGGAAGGGACCGAAGTCTGGGTCTATGATATCACGACCCAGCACCTGTTGCAGCGTATTGACCTGCCTTCGCCTGCGAAGGGTATTACAGTCAGCCCCGATACCGCCAATCCGCAGATATATGCCATGCTGGCGTCCAAGAAGATGGCCATCCTGTCCGCCACAACCGGTCAGGTTGAAAAAACGGTTGAGGCAAAAGCCAGTGGTATTTCAATTGTGCCACAGCCGTGACCGGTAACCTGTCTTCTGTATGTGAATGTTCCAGAAACGACTGGAAAGTTTAAGGAATCTATCGGATGAAACCATCATTTCTGGAGCAGATAGGGGAACAGTTAACCCGTAAGCTGGCTTCATCGTCTTCGCGCCGTGGCGTGCTGGGACGGGTGGGGACGGCCATGGTTGCCGGTGGTGTTTTCCCGCTTCTGCCGGTGCAGCGCGCCCGTGCTGCCGCAGTCAGGACGGCGGATGTCACGACATTGTCCGATTTTGAACGGCGCGCCCAGTCATCCGATCCCACGAAATGTAATTACTGGCGACATTGCGCGATTGATGGCGTGCTGTGCGGGTGCTGTGGCGGTGGTATCCATACCTGTCCGCCGGGCACACAGCCTTCGCCGGTATCATGGATCGGCACCTGCCGTAATCCGGATGACGGACGTTCGTATGTCATCGCCTACCGTGATTGCTGCGGGCGTACCACGTGTACCACGTCATCGGATTGCGAATGCAACACGGCAGACCGCGAAATGCCGATTTACCGGCCACAGACCAGTAATGATATCATCTGGTGTTTCGGGACGACCTCTGCCGCCTATCATTGTTCTACCGCTGCCATAGTCGGTCAGGCTGAATAAGTATAGAAAACGGTTATGCAGATGCGTGGGGAACGACCCGGTCCAGGTTTTTTGCCGATTGTAATGTCCATCACTGCCATCCTTGCATTCAGTGGCCTGTCATCACTGCCTGCCCATGCCGATGGCGGGAATATGTCTTCGGCAAGCGGTGACAGTCCTGCCCTGTCACAGGTCAGGGCGCATTACCTGGTTGGTTGTGGTGGTTGCCATGGCATAACGGGGATATCGGCGTCTGACGTCGTGCCTGATCTGAAGGAGCAGGCCGGGTATTTCCTGTGTTCGCCCAAAGGGCGCGAATACATGATCCATCTGCCCAATGTTGCGTTTTCCCCGCTGTCTTCGGCTGATCTTGCCGATCTCATGAATTATGTTGCGTTCGGTCTGGGGGGGGATAGCGTGCCTGTGGGCGCGCGTCCCTATACCACGGCCGAGGTGGCGCGGTTGCGACAGGCGCCTTTTCGTAACTACAGTCTACAATCCTACCGGCTGGATGTGGTGCGTGATGTCATTCATGCCTGTCCGCAGGCGGCAACGGTCATTCATGCCTATGACCTTGCGCTTGATAAGCGTGAAATAGACAATAAATGAAACTGGTTCTGAAAGGATAAACCGCCGGGATACCGCCCCCACACTTTCCCTGCGTATGGTACGGGTTGAGGGGTAACGTGACTGTAACCCATGATTCCTGCGCCATGCAGAATGTGCAGTGTCAGGGCAGGAGAACCATATGAGCCGGATTTCCCCACACAACAGTGCCGCTGGAACCCCGTCACAGGCGGCGCGGCTCAAGGACCGGCATGTGTCAATGATTTCCATTGGCGGCGTGATCGGGGCCAGTCTGTTTGTCGGGTCATCAACTGCAATCGCAACAGCGGGTGCGGGCGCACTGTTTTCCTATTTCCTGTCTGGCATCATGGTCATGTTCATCACCCGCATGCTGGGGGAAATGACGGTTGCCTCCCCTGGGACGGGATCGTTTGTCGGTCAGATACGGCGTGGCCTTGGCCCGCGCGTGGCGTTCGTCGCCGGATGGCTGTACTGGATCATGTGGGCAACTGTACTGGGGTTTGAGGCCATTGCCGCCGCGACCTTTCTCGCGCCCTATGTGCCCTTGCCCTATCTGGCGATCGAACTGCTGACAGTTGCCATCATGACGGTGGTCAACCTGTTTTCCGTGCGTGGGTATGGGGAGTTCGAATACTGGTTCTCCGCCCTCAAGATCATCACCATCATTGTTTTCATCATGCTTGCCCTGTCCGGTCTGCTCGGGTTCTGGTCGCATGTGAAAGTGGCGTCCGGCCTGTTTTCCGTCGCGGGTATCGTGCCGCATGGCACATTCGCGCTTTTTGCCGTAATACCTGGTATCATGATGTCCATGGCCGGGGCGGAAATAACCAGTATCGCCGCATGTGATACGACGGACCCGGCCGGTAACGTCGCCCGTTCAACACGGACCGTGGCGTTGCGGATCATGATTTTCTATCTGGTGTCTATCGGGCTGATCCTGCTGTTGCTTCCGCTGTCGCGCGTGGTGCCGGGTTCTTCACCCTTTCTGGCTACACTGGATTATATCGGCATTCCGTTTGCGCGTACCCTGATGACGGCCGTCATGCTGATCGCCACATTATCCGCCCTGAATTCCGGGATCTATATTACTTCGCGGGTCTTGTGCGATCTGGCGGAAAATCATGACGCGCCGCGCATGTTCCTGCAACGGGACGGGCAGGGCACGCCCGCGCGCGCCATTCTGTGCGGCAGTGCGGTTGCGGTCATTATCGCTGTCATCGGCATGCTGGCGCCGGGGCGGGTATTCAGCTTCCTGGTCAGTGCAAGTGGTACCTTCATCCTGTTCGACTATGTGCTGATCGTGCTGGCCCATATCCGCCTGCGGCGCGTCTGCCAGCGTAATGATGAAACAGTGTCCCTGCCCATGTGGGGTTTTCCGTTTTTGTCCTATGGTATGCTGGCCTGCCTGTTTGGCGCACTTGTCACGATGTTTTTTGCAACGGATCATACCTGTCAGGAAATCGTGCTGAGTACGATCAGCCTGAGCCTGATCATCATTGTGGAATATCTGTCCGTGGGATATCGGACCCGACGCCGGATGGCCCAGTATCAGACCGAACAGAATGATGCATCCGGCACGGCCCTGCGTGGTGATCCTGCCCGGTCGTCATGATGTCCTGATACCGGCCTGCCCGGATCATGCTGGAGTACCCGTTTTCATGGTTTCATCTTCCGTCAAATCCCTTCCTCCCAGTCTGTATGCGGCCATCACCCCGCCCGGTCCGGATGCGCCTGTCCTGTCATCGGCGCAGGTGACCGATACCGTAATTATCGGTGGCGGCATTACAGGCCTGTCGGCTGCCCTGCACCTTGCGCAGGCGGGGCACAAAGCCATGGTGCTGGAAGCAAACGCCATTGGCTGGGGGGCATCCGGGCGGAATGGGGGACAGGTCAATCCCGGCCTCAAATATACACCCGCCGAAGTGGAACGTGACATGGGCGCACGCGGTCGTGCCCTGGTTGAAGCCGCATGGAATGCCCCCGATCTGGTTTTCGACCTGATCGAACGGCATGGCATTGAGTGTGATGCGGCGCGTGGCGGCACGATCAGGGCGGCGACGGCATCGGGCCAGCTGGACCATGAACGGACCCTGTTCAACGAATGCCATGAACGTGGTGGTCCTGTCACATGGCTGGATAAGGCTGATATCGACCGGCGTACCGGAACAGACCGTTACCATGGCGGGTTCATTGATGCGCGCGGGGGGCAGCTTAACCCCCTGGCCTATACACGTGGCCTGGCCAGGGCTGCGATGGATGCCGGTGCGGCTGTACATGCGAACAGTCCGGTCCTCTCCCTACGGCGGGATGGGGGGAACTGGCATATCAGGACGCCGGCGGGCAGTGTACATGCGCGGCAGGTCGTATTCGCCACCAATGGATATACGGGCCGGTTGTGGAACCGGCTGCGCCGTACGCTGGTTCCGGCCTATAGCGCGATTGTCGCGACCGATCCGCTGCCTGAATCCGTGCGTGCGCGTATCCTGGCGCAACGTGAAGTGGTGTACGAACTGGGCGAACTGGTCACCTATTACCGCATTGATGGCGCGGGGCGGTTGCTGATTGGCGGCCGTTCCGCCTCACTCGATCTGTCCGGGCCGGAAACCTTTCCGTTCCTGCATCAGCATGCGCAGCGGCTATGGCCATTTCTGGGTGATGTGACATGGCGTTACGGCTGGAACGGACAGATCGCCATTACACTGGATCATTATCCCCACTGGCATGAACCGATGGAAGGGATCATGGCATGCGTAGGCTATAACGGCCGGGGTGTGGCCATGGCGACGCTGATGGGGCGTGAGATCGCGCGACGGGTAGAGGGGACCAGTGCGGCGGATCTGCTGCTGCCTGCTTCGCCAGTGCGTCCCATTCCCGCCCATTTCGGCTGGCGCATCGGGGTTGCCGCCGCCGTGATACGTGGCCGCATCATGGACCGGCTGTCGCGATAACATGAACCGGGACCGGTTGCCGCTGCCGATATCGTCGCTGGCTGCCGGTCCCCGAAAACCTGCCTTTGCCCCTGCACGGAATTTTCATGCCACGGATATGGCTGCCGGATTGCCTGACAGTAATGTTTCTGGCGGAATACTTTGTGCTGCCGACAAAAGGATAATGGCGAACTGTATTCCAATGGGAATATACCTGCTGATTGAAATTGTTACGGAACCGCGATACAGTCAAACGCGAAATCAATAGACCGCGCCAGGCGGGGCATATCCACTCAGAACAGGAATATCATGCTGACATTGCAGGTTAATGGCAAAAGTGTTGAGGTGGATGTCGATCCCGATACGCCTTTGCTGTGGGTGCTGCGTGACGTGCTGGGCATGACCGGGACCAAATATGGCTGTGGCATTGCGGAATGCGGCGTATGCACCGTGCATGTTGATGGCAGGCCCGTACGGTCATGCTCCCTGCCGGTTGGACTGATCGGGCCACAGAAGGTCATAACCACGATCGAGGGGCTGCAGGCGGATCCCATTGCCACGGCCGTGCGCAAGGCCTGGCTGGATATTGACGTGGTGCAGTGCGGCTACTGCCAGCCCGGGCAGATCATGGCTGCGATCGCCCTGCTGAAAAAAATCCCCAATCCCACTGATGAACAGATCGAGGCAGGCATGTCGGGCAACCTGTGCCGGTGCGGAACCTATATGCGTATCCGCGCCGCCATTCGTAATGTTGCCGCAGCCCAGGGGGTGACCCCATGACGTCGAAACGCGTTTCTTCCCCTGCGCTCCGGCGCAGGCAGGTTCTGGGCGGGGCCGGGGCCTTCGTTCTGGCTGCCATCCTGCCCGCCGGGCGCAGCCGTGGCGCGGGCATGCTGGTGGAAGATGCGACAGCCAGCTTCGCCCCCAATGCCTATATCCGGATCGGCAGCGACAATATCGTTACGATGATCCTGCCCAATATCGAGATGGGGCAGGGGATCTATACATCCTCCGTCATGCTGATGGCCGAGGAACTGGCCATTGATCCCCAGTCTGTCAGGATGGAGGCGGCCCCTCCCGGTGGCGGAGCCCAGATTACCGGTGGGTCCACTTCCTCCATGACCGAATGGATGCCGCTGCGCCAGGCGGGGGCTGCGGCGCGGACCATGCTGCAGCAGGCCGCTGCCGCACGCTGGTCCTGTGCCCCGGGTACCTGTGTGGCGCAGGACGGCTATATACTCGGTCCCGCAGGGCAGCGCCTGTCCTATGGTGAACTTGCGGCGGATGCGGCCAACCTGCCGGTGCCCAAGGACGTTACCCTGAAAACGCCGGCGCAGTTTCGCCTGATCGGCCGCCCGATGCACCGGCTGGACAGTCAGGTAAAGGTGGATGGACAGGCCACGTTCGGCATTGACGTGCAGGTACCCGGCCAGAAGATCGGCGCGGTGACGGCCTGTCCCGTGATCGGGGGGCATGTTGGCCATGTCGATACACAGGCGGCGCTGAAAATACGTGGTGTGGTTACCGTATTGCAGATTGATGATGCGGTGTGTGTCGTGGCCGACCATTACTGGGCCGCGCGCAAGGGGCTGGCGGCACTGGATGTGCAGTGGGTCGAAGGGGCGAACGACACGGTCGATACACAGACGATCTATCGCCAGCTGGAAGGTGGCCTGTCCGGTACCGCCATCGTGGCGGACCATCATGGTGACGCGCAGCAGGCCATGACCCATGCGCATGGGCGGTACAGCGCAACCTATCGCCAGCCCCTGCTGGCCCATGCCACGATGGAGCCGATCAACTGCACGATCCATGTCCGCCCCGATGGCTGCGACATCTGGACCGGCACGCAGGTGGCTGAACGCGCGCGTGACACCACGGCGGAAGTTACCGGCCTGCCCAAGGACAGGATCAAGCTGCACAGCCAGTATATCGGCGGTGGCTTCGGGCGCAGGCTGGAACATGAATATGTGACGCAGGCCGCGCGTTTCGGGCGTCAGGTTTCCTATCCCCTCAAGATCATCTGGAGCCGGGAGGAGGATATTACCCGTGACCGTTTCCGTCCCGCCTATCTGGACCATCTGGAAGCAGGGCTGGACGAACGTGGCTATATCACCGGCCTGACGCATCGTATCGTCGGTCCTGCCGTGGTGGCACGATGGGAGCCTTCGGGCCTGAGTGCCAACGGGTATGATGATGACCTTTCGGTGGGCACTGTCATCACGCCCTATACCTATCCCGCCTATCGTCTGGAATTCGCCCGTCGCGAACCACCCGGCGTGATTACCGCGTGGTGGCGCGGGGTGGGTGGCACGCGTGGCCTGTTCGTGGTCGAAGGGTTTATTGACGAACTGGCACAGCGCGCGGGTGTCGATCCCGTGGCCTATCGCCGCGAAATGGTGCGCAGTAATCCGCGCGCCCTTGCGGTGCTGGACCGTGTGGCGCGTGAATCCGGCTGGGGCACACCGCTGCCGCCGAATTGCGGGCGTGGGGTTGCGCTGCAGTTTGCCTTTGGGTCGTACCTGGCCACGGTGGTTGAGGTCGAAATGACCGCCGCGCACGATGTCCGCATCCGTCGCGTGACCTGTGCCGTGGATTGCGGTCAGGTCATCAATCCCGACCAGATTACGGCACAGATCGAAGGCGGGCTGATCTTTGGTTTCAGCGCCGCATTGTATAACGAGATTACCTTGGAAAAAGGGCGCGTGCAGCAGGACAATTTCCATACATGGCGCGTCATGCGCATGAATGAGGCCCCGAAGCGGATCGATGTCCACCTGATTGAAAGCAGGGAATCCCCCGGTGGCATAGGGGAGACAGGCACAGCCGCCGCCGCCCCCGCGCTGGCCAACGCCATGGCGGCGGTCCAGAAACGGCGTTACCGCTTCCTGCCGCTGCTTTCCCCCCTTAACCAGCCTTCTGGCCATGAGAAGGAGCAGCAGGGATGACCATGACAAGACATGGCCTTGGCCGCATCACCGGCATGCTGTTCACGCTTCTGGCCAGTACGGGTATCCATGGGGCACAGGCGGCCGGTGCGCCCGATGGGCAGTACCTGACCCGCGCGGCGGATTGTGAGGTCTGCCACACCCGCCCCGGCGGCACGCCATTTGCGGGGGGACGTGCATTTGCCATTCCCGGCATGGGCGTGATCTATTCCCCCAACATCACGGCGGACCGGCAGGCCGGTATTGGCGCATGGACGGATGACCAGTTCGTCAAGGCGGTACGGGACGGGGTCTCGCCGGGATGGAAGCATCTGTATCCCGCCATGCCATACCGGGATTACGCCTATATGACCCCGGACGAGGTCAAGGCGATCCGTGCCTATCTGGCGACCCTGCCGACCAGTGCCGCGCGACCGCCTGAAAATACGCTGAAATTCCCGTTTTCGATCCGTTCAGCCATGATTTTCTGGAATCTGGTCAACGGACCGGCATCCTCCCATCCTGATGATCCCGCCCATACCCCATTGTGGAACAGGGGCCGGTACCTGGTGGAGGGGCCGGGACATTGTGCGGAATGCCACTCGCCACGTACGATCACCATGGGTGTCTCCGCCTCCAATGCCTATGCCGGGGCCGATGTAGGGGGATGGCGGGCATATAATATCACGTCATCGAAAACCGATGGGATCGGTGCATGGAGCGTGGATGACCTGGCTACCTACCTGTCAACCGGCCATGCGGATGGCCATGGCAGCGCATCGGGTGACATGGGGGATGTCGTCAGCCACAGCCTGCGTTTCCTGACCCGTCAGGATATCGATGCCATGGTTGAATACCTGCGCGACATTCCAGCGCGGTCCTCGACCGATGGTGCACCAATGGTGGTTGCGCAACCGACTGCCGCCCATGATCCGGCGGACAGCCATGGCGCCATGCTGTATGCGGGGGCGTGTGCGGGATGCCATCTGCCCGATGGCAGCGGGCGACAGAACCCGGCGGCCTCCATTGCCGGGGCGCGCACGACGCTGGGTGCCGCAAACGGGCAGAACCTGCTGCAGGTCCTGACCCATGGCAGCGCATTGCAGACAGCAACCGGCACCGCCACCATGCCCGCGTTCCATGGTGGATATTCGGATCAGGATGTTGCGGATATCGCCAATTTCGTCATGCATCATTTTGCCCAGTCTTCCACAAAGGTGACTGCGGCGGATGTGGCGAAGGCAAAGACGGCATCCGCACCGGAATAGGGCGGCGTGTTCCCATGATACTCCGGCCTGCATACCGGCGCAGGGTCTGAAAACACAAAAGGATACGGCCACCCGAATGGGCCGTATCCTTTTTTTATGTCAGGACCAGTCTTACATGATGGGAAAGATCACGTCGGCTTATGGGCCTGACAGGCTGCGACCGCATTTTGCAGGATATGGGCGCGTCGTTCCATGAAATCCGTGACGGACATGGGCGATTGCCGCCATTCATGAATTTCGGCAGCCGTATAGGGTTTTGCGGTCGGAGGCGTGCTTTTGCCACCCAGCGTAAACAGGACGAAGTTCATGACATCGGCCAGTTCCTGGTCATCGCGTATCAGCGACATGGAAACACCGGGCACCTGCACCAGGTATCTGCGTCCTTCCTCGCTGCAGGCAAAGGTGCCTACCGTATCACGCAGCATAGGTACGAAAGTCGGGCCGGAGATGCCTTCGATACCGTGACAGCCCCCGCAATGGGTCAGGTAGGCAGTCTGGGTCCGGTCCAGTGTGGGGGCAGGTACAGGGTTGGCCCGTGCCTGTTGTCCCCCTGACACAAACAGTGACGCGGCCATAAAGACCGCGCCAATGCTTTTCTCAAGGCAGCTTTTTCTTGTCATTAAGCGCATTGCGTTCCTGAAGCACGGCAGTCGGCGGCATGGTGGTATCGCGGGCCGCGTGGATTTCATCAGCCGTGAAGGACGGCGCCGACGCATTGCCCCCAAGATGGGAGACATAGGTCAGGATAGCGGCCAGCTGCTCATCCGTCATGGCGCGGAAGGACGGCATGTAACCCATATAGGTAGCACCCCCTGCCTGAATGCTGCCGGTCATGCCATTCAGCACAAGGTGCGAAAGATAGGTCTTGCCTTCGGGCGAGCCCGCGATAACGTCCAGACGCCCCTTCAGCGGCGGAAACTGCCCCGGAACACCCGTGGCACCCGCCTGGTGGCACAGGCCGCAATTGGCCCCGTAAAGCTGCTGTCCGTCTTCTGCTGCATGCGCGCCATGGATGCCGGCGACAAGACCGCAGGCAACAGCAAGGAGGGAAAGGGTTTTCTTGATCATGTCGTGCTTCCGATGATTGCGGCGGTTGAGCAGTTGTACATTTCCGATGTTCCCGTGCCGAAACACCAGATAATGTCGTTATTGGCCATGGGCCGGTAGGACGGCTGGTCACCATCCGTGTTCAGGCAGTTGACCTCATCACAGGCATCCTGACCACAGCAGTCGCGATAGGCGATCAGGTAGGAACGTCCGTCCTGCGGATTGAAGCAGCTGCCGATCCATGAAGTGGGCGAAGGGGCCGTGCCCGGCGGGCAGCTGTGAATGCCGCCGCCGCATGATGTGCACAGATATCCGTCAATGGCGCAGTAGCGCCAGTAATCACATGCCGTATCATCCTTGGCCTGTGCGTGGGCGGCAAACGGGCTGGGGGCCTTGACCGTCTTGGCCGCCGGGGCGGCGGTAGCGGCGGATGCACGGGTCACCGGCAGCAGCGGAAATGCCGGGACAGCCGCCATGGCGGCGCCCAGGCGGGCCAGCACGCCACGGCGCGAGGACTGTCCGGCCAGCCTGCGCACCAGATTTTCCGTCAGGCGGTCCATCAGGGACCCGTTACGTTCGTTATCAGCCCTGTCAGACGGCAGCATGGGCAATTTCCTTTGTGACGTTACCGGCATTCTTGGCTCCGGCTTCAGAAGACTGGACGGCAGCTTCGATCTGCCGGCGCGTATTGACAATATCCTTGGCCAATATGGTCGCATGGTCATCGATTATGACCAGTGTGGGCAACCGGTTGACCTGCAGCACCAGTGACAGTTCCACGCCGGTAACCAGCGTAAGCCCCGCCATGTCGGGACGGGCGGCCATTTCCTTCAGTTCAGGTTCCGCCCCGTCACCCACCAGCACCAGATCCAGTCCCTGCTCACCCGCAATCGCGCGTGCCAGCGGCACGACGCGTTTGCAGACGGGACAGTCAGGTGCAACGAATATGACCATCATCCGCCGACCCGCATCCAGCGGGCCGCCAATGACAAACGGCTCACCCGCCAGCGTGCGCATGACCAGACGGGGGACGCTTTGGCCAACATCCAGTCCCTGATGCGCGGCCTGCGGGCCGATGGGCGCCAGGCGTTCGTGCAGGATGCCGATCTGGCGGGCCAGCGCGAACAGGCCCGCGGCCAGCCCGAGTGCCACAATCGCCAGGGCTACCTGCCAGATCACCAGAAGTGTCATCATGATGACAGTCCTTCCGTATTCGTGGGGGCCAGTACGCGGGTCGCCCGCCACATCATGAACAGGCAGACCCCGCCCGCAATGCTTTCCACCCGCAGTACCGTAGTCTGCGGCAGGGCAATCCATACGGGCACCAGCGCGGGCAGCGCACACAGCGCCGTGCGGGCGACCAGCTTCCATGACAGGTGCTCGCCATCGCTGCCGGGCATGCAGCCGCATGACAGGGCGGTGCGGCCACGGGCGACGTTTACGCCCATCGCCAGCGTGAACACGGCAATCAGCGCCAGTGACAGCAGGCCACCCATACGGGTTGCCATGCCGGACAGCAGGGCCGCCGCGGCCAGCGTTTCCGCCAGTGCAATACCCCATGCCGCCACGGTCACAAGTGATGGCGGCACAAGCCGGTAGGACGCGATGACCCCAAGGAAGCTGTCGTGATCTGCAAGTTTAGGCAGGCCCGCGAGCAGGAACATGCCCCCCACCAGTCCGCAACAGAGGCCGCATGCCCCTTGCAAAACCAGCATATCCATCTCTTATTCCCCCGGCGCGACCGTGAAGACCAGATCCGTGCCAAGATGTTTCATGGTGCGTTGCAGCTTGCCGCTACGGGCATCAAAGATATGAAGGTCGCCCGCTTCATCCGATGTGAACATCAGGGGATGCTCATCCTGCGTCACGCCCACGATCGGGCTGGCGGCGGGAAGGGGAATGCGGCGCACGCGCTTGTGCGTATTCGTATCGAATACCCAGACTTCCGTGCCGTCTTCCTTGTGGGTCCAGAACGTACCCCGGTGCATGAGGACATACAGTTCCCCACTGCTGGCATGAAGGGCGGAAAGCTGCCAGCCGCCGGGGCGCCATGCCATGTCGAAGGGCGCGCGCGCGTCGGATGCAACCGGCATGCCAGCACCCTGCTGCAGGGACCACGGCGTACCGATTTCGTCCGTCGCACCCAGCTTGACGGGATAGACCATGCCGCTGTCGGTAATGAACCACATATGCCCGTCATGCGTGCCGGGGCTATGTTCCAGCACGCCATCACGGTCCGGCACGAAGAAGGGGGCAGAATGGGTCAGTGACGCCTTGCCATCCGCGATGGATACGTTGGCCAGCGTGCCATCCGCGCACAGCGATGAGAACCCGCTATTGCCCCATGGATAGGCAAGCGCGCAGCCGGGGACTTCAACCGTCTGTTCAACCGTATGGTTGTGCGTATCGATTACTTCCACGCCGTTGGTCGGGCTCATGACATAGACATAGGCCCGGCTGCCATCGGCACTGATGGCCAGATTGTTTTTCTTGGGCGTGACCAGTGCGCGCGCTGGCAGTTTTTCGTCCGACAGGACAGCCAGCGTATGCGGGTCATACTGGACCAGCAGGTCGTCGCGCTGCCCACGGTTGCCATGTGCCCATGTCGTTTCGGCAACATAGAAATGCTGTCCATCGGGGGACTGCGCCACATTGGCGTTGTAGGCGGCCTGCACCATGCCCAGCCGCCGGCCGTGGTCGGCATCCACTACATAGACCCGCCCGTCCTTGTTATGGTCGTACACGGCATCTTCAACCAGGATCGTGTGGGGACCGGGAGAAGGAAGGGTAATGGTATCGCTCTGTTCCGTCTGCAGAACAGGTTCCGCCCCGACCGCCGTGGTCGGGGAAAGGGCGGTTGACGCAACCAGTCCACACAGGAAAAGGCCAAACAGGTTACGGCATGCGCCGCTGTAACTTACAGTCATGAAATCGTTATCCCATCCAGGAATCATTCAAGGATTATACCAGCATTATAGAACGATCAAGAAACGTTATGGCTTAGATGCACATATGTAACGGATATGTCACGTTTATTTTCAAAAGGCGCAAAAGACCGACCTGGCATCTGGATTATGCCGGATGAATGGCGGTAGGATCATTCCATCCCGTGCATGGACAGGCATGGGGCATGCGTTTTTATTTTCCACACAGCAGTGGCAGGCCGACCAATGGAAATACTCGTGGTTTCATCTTCCATATGTACGCTGGTCCTGCTGATGGCGGCATGGACGCTGTGGCAGCTGCTGCGGCAGGTCCGGCAGATGTTCCGTGAAATCCCGCCTGTCGGCGCGCTGATCAGTGCTGCCGGTCCCCAGCCGGGCGACCGTTGCCCCGACCGGGCATTCCATACCCTGGCCACGGGCCGTGATGTCGTGCTGACACAGGGCGCGCCCGCTGGCCGGCTGGTCATGTTCGTTGCATCAACCTGTCCCATTTCGCGCAAGATGATTCCGATCGCCCGCATGTTCTGCCAGCGGGAGAAACTGGAACTGCTCTTTGCAGGCGATGATACGCCGCAGATGCAGCAGGCCTTCGTCAGCAGCCAGCATATCGACCCGGAAAAATTCATAAACGACCCGGACCTTGGCCGCATCCTTGAAGTGGACAAGCTGCCATCCGCCTTCCTGCTGGACGGGCAGGGGCATATCCTTTCCCGTGGTCTGGTCAATAACCGGGAGCACCTTGAAAGCCTGCTCAACGCACAGGAAACCGGTTTCCGCACGACCCAGGACTATCTGGCGGCACGCAAGGCACAGCCCGCGTAAATCCAGCGACCTGATTGCGATACGCTGCGGATGCGGGTGACATGCCGTTTCGCTGGATGATGATATGAATGCCACACTGTCGGGCGCCATGGTTTCATGGTGCCCGTTTTCATATGCATGCCATTCCCGGATCCGGCGTAGCGGGTAGGGCAACTGTCCGCGCGGGAAGACCAGTGAAAAATGGGGTGTTTCCGGCCGATGCACCCCTGCGTCAGTCCCATGTTCATGAAATCCCGAATATTGGTATGGAATGGCAAGACATAAAACCGGCACATTTCATGAATAAGTGAATGATTGTAAGGGGCCTAACCGGCAACCCTGCTGCCGCCCCGAAGTTGGGAAGGCGTATTGGAACGGTTCCGGACTTTCCCAGGGGGATGGCATGAGGGCATTTTTTTACAGCAGGCCCGATACGCTGGCGGCTGTCGTAAGCGCGCCGCCCCATAGCCGTTACCTTGCCGGAGGGACCAGCCTGATCGACCTGATGAAGGTGGATGTCGAACGGCCCGAACATGTCATCAACATCAAGGCGCTGTCGCTTGATGCCATCGAACCGTTGCCCGGTGGGGGGCTGCGGCTTGGTGCGCTGGCGACCAATGCCCGGACGGCCGCCCATCCGCTGGTCCGCAGGCACTATCCCATCCTGGCCTCCGCCCTTCTTGCCGGAGCCAGCGCGCGCATTCGCCACGTTGCCACCAACGGGGGCAATATCAACCAGCGTACGCGGTGCCACTATTTTTATGACACGAATGCCGCATGCAACAAGCGCGCGCCCGGGACGGGATGTGCGGCGCGGGGCACACCCAACAGGGTCCATGCCGTACTGGGCACAAGCGCTGACTGTATCGCGGCCTTCCCGTCCGATATGTGCGTGGTGCTGGCCATGCTGGATGCCACGATCAACCTGTACGGACCGCAGGGCGCGCGCCGGGTTCATGCGCGGCATTATCATCGCCTGCCGGGCAATACGCCATGGCTTGAAACCGTTCTGCGGCCCAGTGAACTGGTTCTGTCGATTGACCTGCCACCGGTTTCGTTCGGTCATCATTATACCTATCTCAAGATACGTGACCTGAATGTGCTGGCGCTGGCCGTCGTCTCGGTTGCGGTGGGGCTGGAAATGGATGGCGATGTCATCCGGCACGGTCGGGTGGCACTGGGTGGTGTGGCCAGCAGGCCATGGTATGTTCCCGAAGTTGAAGATATGCTGTGCGGCAGGCGGCCTTCACGCATCCTGTTTCGTGATGTGGCGGACCGCCTGATGCAGGACGCCGAGGTGGACCGGGAAAATGCGGCCAAAAGAACCCTTGCGCCACGGGTGATCCAGCATGCCTTGTGTCAGGCCGCAACCGAAGCACCCCAACCAGATGGGAATCTGCCTGTCTGGTCGTGCTCTGACTGAGAAGCTGCTTGAAAATAACCGATTGATAAAAAATAAAAACTTTTGGTTACCGTCTTTTTTAAAAAAAGCGGCGTTCTTCGAATTTTTCTGAAAAACGCTTCACCAGAAACGCTCGTATGATTGCAGGATATTTCCTGATCTGACTTTTCAGACAGCCCTGCATACCCGACGGACAGTCCCCCATCATGGCGTATGCAGGCATTTTCGCGTAACAGGACAAGCCATTCGTCGCGGCAGGGAGCATGCAGGTCGGGATTGACCATCACTGTGGCAGCAGGCGGGAAAATGGCGGCCGGGATCTGGTATGCGGAGCCGATCCGTGGCCTGCTATAACAAACCGGCATAACATCATCATGCCGGATGGACAGGGGGACCATTATGTCCCTCCTGCCACGAGCAGCATGGCCTCCGGCATGGCGTGACCCAACGGATTATGGGGCTGCATTGGCATCCATGTCGTGATCCATCGGATATCGGGAACCCGTTTCAGGTCAACGGACTTATGCATTCTGCCTGCCGATGTTTTACTATTTCACTGGGGCTGTTCCTGTTTGTTGTCATGAATTATATTTATGTAATGTGATATTCATTACCCACACTGCACCATAAATTTTGGTTTATCCTATTGCCATTATTAAGATATGTATTTTCCTCTGGCTGTACCTGTGGTCATGCAAGGTTTTCATGCCTGTTTCCCGGAATGAATAGGATATTGATACAGTAGTGTGACAATCCGCCATTGTTTTGTCGTGACGTGATATCAGGTTAAGGGAAAAGGAGTAGGGTAATGAGGCATATGAAATCCCTGACGATGGCACTGACCGTCGTGGCGCTGGCCGCGACACCGGTTCTGCCGCTGTCCCATGCACATGCGCAGCATGGCCCCGGTGGTGGAGGCCCCGGCGGCCATGGTGGTGGCCACGGTGGTGGTGGCCCAGGATTTGGTGGCCGGGGTGGTCCCGGTGGTCCGGGTGGTGGTCCCCGCGGCGGTGGCTGGGGTGGCGGTCCACGTGGCGGGGGCTGGGATCGTGGTCCCGGTGGCTGGGGCGGCGGCCCGGGATGGTATGGTGGTCCGCCGCCATATGTATATGACGGTTATGGTTACCCCGTGTATCCCGGCTACTATGGTTATCCCTATGGCGGGTTCGTGGGTGGATGGGGGTGGGGTGGCTGGTAAAGCCATTCCTGCGTGCTTCACTTACGGCGTGACGCCAGCCACAGGGCTATGCACAACCCTGCGATGGACAGGCTGGCGAACCATATGAGTACACCCGTCACCCCATCTATCCGGGTCGCCAGTGCCAGTGCGACGGCCGGGAATGCAACCCGGCCAGTGATCGCCATGCGTTGTTCACGCGGGGCAAGCATGGTGAAGCCGTAGCGGTGCGGGTGCAGCCGTGCATGGCATGAAAATGCTAGAAGCCAGAGCAGGAAGGTGGCGAAAAAAATCATTTTCCGTCACCTTCCAGCCTGCGGCGGACAGACAGGGCAATAACCGCCGCCAGCAGTCCCGTGCCATCTATCGCGGCATGAATGGCCGGCAGGTTATACACGGCCCGTGGGCAGGCCAGGATATCAAGCACGGGCAGGCCGCCCCCCAGTAACGCGATCAGGCGCAACTGCGGTCCCCATGCCCTGTTCATGCATCTGCCTGATGCGCACAGGCTGGCATGTCCGATGCACAGGATCCATATGCCCAGAAAACAGGCGACTTCCATACGGTCCCGGCCCACCATGCTGGCCGGTAGCAGGCGGTTGCACCACAGGAACGCCAGTATGCTGACAGGCAGGCCGGTCAGGGTGGTGATGGTCAGGCTTTCCCCCACACGAAAACCGATCCGGTGTCCTGATCTGCTGCGCCGTTTCATCAGGAACAGCACAAGTCCGCTGGCGATCATGGCCGTGGCGCACAGGCCCGATACAAAATACAGCCAGCGCAGGTCCAGACAGGCAAAACGCGCATAATGCAGGCCATGCATGACCTGCATGGTGTGGGCGATGTGGCCCGGCGTTGTCGTGGTGCCCATCAGGTGACCATCCGGCAGATGAAAATCGACATGGTCACGGGTCAGGAAAGGGCCGGAGGCATCACTGGCATATATGCTCAGGTGATCAGGGGAAAACAGGATGAAGCCCGCATCACGTCCCTGCAGGCTGTCGCGTGCTGTTGCCAGAAGCGGGGCAAGCGGTGGCAGGGGGAGCGGAATATCCGGCGCGGCCCTGGTGTCCGATGAGGGTGCTGTTTGCGGCTTTTCATGAACAAACAGGTCTGTCAGCGGTGTGGCAGGCAGGATCAGGCCCGCATTGACCAGTACGCCGGTGTAGATGATCATGATGGTGAAGGGCAAGAACAGTACACCGACCAGCAGGTGGGCATCCAGCCACCCGCGCAGGCGCGCGGCGGACAGGCGCAACCTTATGATATCGGGAACAAGCGCACGGATATGAATGACAATCCCAGACCCGATGGCGACAAGCAGGATAACGCCGACAATATTGACGATACGGGTGCCTGTCGTCCCTTCCAGCAGGGTATAGTGGAAACTGAAGAAAAAAGTCCCCCCCATCGTGGGGCGGACCGGGATGGGCGTGCCGGTGCGGGGATCAAGCAGCGTGCCGACAAACTGTCGCCCATCATAATGCAGCACATCAAGGGTTGGTGACCGGGCGGAGGGCAGGGTCAGGAAAACCGATGCTCCATGAACCTGCTGTTCATGGATCAGGCTGGATGCGGCATTCAGGGCGGTCCCGGTCAGGGGGGCATTGGCCGGTACCTGGTTTTCAGGCTGCATCCATCGCGTGATTTCCGTATCGAACACCGACAGGGTGCCCGTCATGAAAATGCATACGGCCAGCAACCCGACCAGAAAACCTGCCCAGCCATGTAACCACCCCATGCGGGTACGCAGGGTTTCACGCATCAGGAAACCAGCAGTCCGACAATGATCGCGACACATCCGGCAATACACACGCCCAGCAGGGCCGCATATGCGCTGAAACACAGCACGATCAGCACCGGCAGGCAGGCAAGCGCAATGATCTGGCCCAACTGGACCATGGCATTGCCGCCCGGCATGCCCGCAATGTCCATCATTACGAAATGGGCAACAGGATACGAAACCAGACAGGCCATCACGATACCTGTCACCCGGTTGCGTGTCAGGCGTGTCCGGCTTTCTGTCCTGTCTGTGGTCACGACGTCCCCTTTGCCTGATGGTCTGATACATAAATGCGACGCATTTGCATCATGTCTATGCCATGAAAGCACCGCCCATGCGAAGGGACCTGAAGCATTTTATTTTAAGGTACGTTCTCCCCACGGCCATGCATGGGGACGGACTGACCGTGTCAGGTTTTTATCCGTGCGCCGCCATCTACAGTGGAGGCGTGGTGTGTACGACAAGGGAACGGGCCAGACCATCCAGCGCCTTCATGCCATCGGGCCACAGGCCAAGATGGGCATGATTGCCGATATGACCTACCGCACCCGCATTGACCAGCGTTGCCTGCCACTGCGTCGCAAGGTGACGGGCGCGGGACATTGACAGCCATTCATCATCCTGACTGGCCATGAGCATGGCAGGAAACGGCAGCGGTGTTGCTGGCAGCGGTCCAAAACTGGCTACCCGTCCTGAATCGGGGCCGTGATGGTGGTCAATATCCGCCGGTGCGACCAGAAAGGCCCCGGCGACGCCATCCAGAGCGTGTTCACGCGCCATGCGCACGCTTAGTACGGCGCCCAGACTATGGGCCACCAGAATGACAGGCTGGTGGCAGGCGCGTAAGGTCTGTTGCAGTTGCCATTTCCAGTCCGGATAGGTCGGACGTGCCCAGTCAACCTGCCGGACACGATGCACCGTAATCCCGCGCGGGCGTAAAAACAGTTCCCAACGTGACTGCCAGTGACATGGTCCCGATCCATCCAGGCCGGGTACGATGACTATGGAAAACCCGGCAAGGGCCTGTACCAGCGCATTTTCCACGGTTGTCCCGTGGTCGGGGGCGTGTAGTGGCATGACTGCCCTGGGCATCGGGTCCGGATGTGTGAGAAGGGGCAGGGACATCTTCGTCACTTTCGGCAGGATGATCAGTGAATTGTGGAAACGTCGGGAATGATGGTCTGCTGGCTGTCACGCATTGCCCGGATGCGTGTGCCCACCAGCCCCCGTTCGGTCTTTATCTATGCCGCGCGGGGAATGTGTCTGCGTGGCGCGCAGCCAATACCAAACCCACGTGCTACGTGTATGACCGTAGTAAAATCCTGCTCTGTCGCTGGGGAATGGAGCAGGGTGCTGCGAACCGTATTATCGGGATCAATAATAAACACGGCATGTTCCTCCAGTGCCGGGTTTTCTGGCCCGACATCCACTGCAACACCGCGCCACAGACTGGCAATGTGGCCTGATTCATCATGAATGACCGGGAAATCCGCCGTCGCTGGCAGCGTGATGGCGGAAGGATGGAGCAGCATATCCGCAAGACGCGGGGAACGTAGTGGTGAAAGAGCCAGCAGGCGCACGGGTTGTGGGCAGGTGCGCGCCCACTGTATCCCGGCCCGCAGGCTTTGCGTGCCATAATCCGCCGGATGGGTCAGGACAATGCGCCAGCACCCAAGGCCCCATGCATGGAAACGGATCGGGCCCATGGTGGTCTCGGTCGTGAAATCCGGGGCTTTCCAGCCGGGTGAAATGGCCATTGCCTGTCTCCTTGGATGGGCAGAAGCGGGTGGGCGGCAAACGGTGCGTGGGATCGTTTCATGAGACCCCGCTGGCCGGTCTTTTTCCGATCCACGTTCAGGGAATCAGTTATCCTGTTTGATATGTGAATTATATAAACACATCAAACGAAATGTGCATATGAAAATTGTCATATAAAAATATAACAAAAAATTATGATATTATGGACGGGTGTTTCCTGGCTTCTGATCGCGTGGACAGAATGGTGCGGCCATGCGCGGGTGCATTGGTCAATGCGTGGGAATAGATAGAGAATTTACATAACATTATGTTAAAATGGAATAATTTATTAACGACACATAAAATGCATAATATTATGATATATAAATTATTCCACTATATATATGTTATTATGTGTTGACGTATATCACCCGATGTGTATGATCCCTGTTGAAACGCCATACAGGTCAATAATCACGCGGGATGATGATCGATGATCCAGCCAGCCATGCGAATGCGTAGCACCGATCGATGTCGCACCATTGCTGCCGTCCCCATTGCGCGGGTGGCCATTCCATAAAACAGCCGGCGGAAATTCTGCTGGCAACCGTCCGCATTCCATTGCGGACATGCAAGGGCAGTCTTTTCAATGCTTGAATCACGTATCATCGAAATCGACGGTACTTTTCTTGGTACCGTCATCCTTGAAGCGGATCGCCAGACACGCCGCTTTTACGCCACGCATGACAGCGTGCGGGCGTTCCATAACCATACCCTGAAGGGACATGATGACGTGGCCCAGCAGGTCGCGCGGCTTTATCGCCGGGCGCATGCAGACGTGCGCATGACTGCGAGGGCTAAATAGCCGCGGCCATATATTAATGGTTGAAGGGTGGGGGGAACGATAAAGACTATTTGGAATGAATTTTTATAAATAATAAAATTTTTTGATATCAATTTTTTTTCATAAATACGATATTACTTGACGATTTTTAAAAAATATTACCAGAAAAATCTTTATAATGCGTAGGCTGTTCCACAGGCAGGTGCATGAAAAACAGACGTGCTACAGCCTGGACGGAAAAAACCGTCCGGGCTGTGGTTATCTGTTGTCCATGCAGGATTATGACCATTCAGTACGGATCAGGCTGGCTGGCCCGCGGGTGGCGTCAGCCGACCGGGATTGGCCTTCCAGTCACGCAGGGCTTCCTCGCAATAAGGCAGGACTTCGAACACGGCCATCATGCCCAGCGCGCCCAGTGCATAGGGCAGTCCCAGCGGCACGCGCTTCATCCGCAGCGGTTTTGACTGGATGACCCTGCGGCCCAGCAGCGCCTGTACCTGCGGCCAGTGCAGGACAGCGATCAGGGCGACGGCCAGCAGCGGCACCATCTCAAGGAAGCTGTGGACATGCTGTTCCATCGGCTGGACTTCCCGACGGGTCACGGCATAGCTGACATCCCACATGGCTGTCGCTTCATGCACGAAGAATGATGCGATCATGAACGACAGGACCGGCGCGTCAATTTCCAGAAACAGCCCGGCCAGAACCGGAAATGCTGCTTCCCCCAGCATAAGCAGATGAATGCCAGTTTCCTTCAGCCCCGTAGTGTGTTCGATATCCGTCCGGCGGTGACACCACCAGTCCGTCAGGCCCGATGCCAGCCAGACGGGTATGACAAAATACTGTATGACCCGGCGCGCGACGTGACGTGTGGTATCGGTTTCCACCGGTTCGTCTTCGATCGGTCTTTTTGCCTGCATGGCGGCTGGCGGGTCTGCGGCAGCAGGTTCATCCACCCTGCGCCCGCGCCACCATGCAATGAATCCGGCCCCCAGCGTCACTGCCCCGGCACAAAGCATGGTAGACGCGTAATATCTTAAAAAAGTGCGGTTTTCCATCATATCCTTGCCCCTTCCATCCTATTGCGGGGCGTGATGGGGGGCCGCCGCGAAAAGCGCGACAATGGCTGGACAGAAGGCTTTCAGGTCATGGGGATTGCGTGATGTAACCAGTGCGCCGTCGGTGACCACTTCCTCATCCACCCAATGCGCGCCCGCATTGGTCAGGTCCGCACGCAGGGAGGGCCATGACGTGATCCGGTGCCCCCGTACCCCGTTGGCATTGATCAGCGTCCATGGCCCGTGGCAGATGGCGGCGATCGGTTTGTCAGCCTGGACGAATTCGCGCACGAACCGCACGGCGTCGTCATCCATGCGCAGGTGATCGGGACTGGTGGTGCCACCGGGCAGGACCAGCCCATCAAAATTGCGCGCATGGGCCTGTGCCACCAGCAGGTCAACCGGATAGCGGTGGGTGGGGTGAACATCCGCCTCCATGGCCTGGATCGAACCATGGGTGGGGGAGACAAGGACAGTCTGCGCCCCGGCCTGCCGCAATGCCGCAACCGGTTCGGTCAGTTCCACTTCCTCCACCCCGTTGGTGGCAAGGATGGCAATGGTCCGACCCGCCAGCCGACCGTGACGGGGCGTACCCTGTGTTGCGATATCGGGTTGCATTTTCCCATCGGGCGGCGTGGTGTCCGGCACTGCTGCCATATTGTCTGGTGTGCGGACCGTATTGAACACATGGTTGACCATGATCGTTCTCCGTCAGCTGTAAAAGGTTGCGGGGCGCGCGTTTTCTGCTGCTGTCCCGCACGCAACCTGCTGGCGTCATAACGACCGGTCCGGATGGATGTTCCCCCTGAATATGCCTGTCATGAAGAGGCAGGCATTTCTGCCCTAAAGGCTGTTGGGAAATAAATCATTGATAAAAAATAAAAAGTTTTTGGCTGCTGCCTTTTTTCAAAAAGGCGGTGTTCTTCGAAGCTTTGGGGGAAAAGCTTCACCAGAAACTTCTTTATGGTCGCAGGGATCTGCACCGCGCTGAACTGTCCGACCGTCTTCTGTTTGTAAAAAACAGGGCGGGATGTATTCATTTCTGAAAATACATCCCGCCCCGGCTGTATGGATGAACATGACATATGAATTTCGTGGCCCGGACAAAGGACTTATTTGCCTGGCCCCGTCGTGCGCCCCTGTGAGGGGGGGTCACTTGCAGGAAAGCTTTCATCCAGCGCTTCGTCGCGGCCTTCGTCTTCCTGTTTTTCGGCCGGGGTCTGTGGTTTTACCTTGTCGGGATCTGGTCTGTCCTGCATGGCCATGGCTCCTTGCGGGTATGAACGCCCGTCCGCCAACCGGTAACGGGCGTTGTTGTTAAGCGGGGGTGGCGGCCGGTCCGGTGTGTCAAATGGAAGCGGGTCCTGCGGTCCCGGCGGGGGATAGTCGCGTGGGTGGAATGGACCGGGCGGTGGCAGCGGTGGCTGGCCGCAGGTATGGGGAAAAGATGTAAACATGACCGTTCTCATCTGACTTGCGTATGGGAAAGCGGGCCTGCGTCGCCTGTTTCCCTGCCGGTCGGACCGGGCGTATTTTCAGTAATGTTTTACTGTTCACTACTATCTGCGGGCGAAGGGGTCTTGTTTCCGCCATGGCTGCCGCGGCCGTAACTGTCGCGCATGCGCTTGTGGTGTGTTGTTTCATCATTGGTCGGCGGTTGCGTGCCGGGCTGTTCCTGCACGGTGCGCGGGTTGTTCCATAACTTGTCCGACGGTTCCACCCGCTGGCCGTTGCGTGATGTGGCGGAAGGCGGGTTCTTGCCGACTTCCGATGCGGCGGAACCGGCCGTTGGCGCCGGGACGGTTTCCATATCGGTCTGTGCCATGGCCATGACGGGGGTCATGACCGGCATACTGGCCATGATTGTCGCCAGCAGGGCAGAACGCATTGTGTTTGCCATGGTATCGTATTCTTTCATTCATGAAGATGGACTGACCACAAAAGCATTCATGGATCGAAAGGTTGCATCCTGTTTGCAAAGACTGGGCGAATACCAGCCATACAGGTGAAGTTGATAAAGAAATCAACCATGCGGCGGGATACGAATACATGCGCCGATGTAACGGTTTTCCCGCATATCATCAGGTCTCGATGACGCGGGTTTTTCCCATATCCGGTGCATCTGTCCGCAGCCATGCAACATGACAGGCATGGCAAGATGACAGCGGACCGGGAAAAGGCCGTTTGCGTTGTGTGCTATTGGTCTTTCGCCGGTGTGTGATCGTTGGCGTGTTCGTCACAGCCGGCCTGATCCTGATGCCTGCCCTTGTGGCTGGTGGCCTCGACCCGCTCATCATTGTCGCGGGTGGATTCCGGTTCGTCCTCGCCCGCGCGGGGCTGGCCGGTGCTGGTGGTCTTGCCATCCGGGGTGTGGGTGGCATCGCCTTCGGGTGCATGCAGGGGATAAGGGCGTTGTGCATGAACATGCGGTTCATGGGACATGATCGTTCTCCATTACGGAATTGGGGTCGCCTGTATATTCCTGTCCGGTTCATGGGAATGACAGAATGGTTCAGGTGCCCCCGTGTCCGGTTAACGGATGGCCTGTTGAATGGTTTTTCGGTTTTTCTTCCCATCCTTTCACGAATGAATATCTGGCGGATGTGGACAGGCAATGGGCGATGGCATGCATTCATGTGACGGTCTGCGGGCCTAGCGTGACTGTCACATCATGGGACTGCCCATCATCCACCATGTCAATCGTGCCGGTCGCGGGCAGGGGGGTACCGTCGCATGTGACATGGCTTATGCCACGGCAGACATGGTCAGGATTGTTTACGGTAATGTGATAGATTGCCGTGCGCCAGCGCACCGTTGCCGTGAATCCGGGCCATTCATGGGGGATGCATGGGGTGACCAGCAACTGCGTGCCATGGATACGCAGGCCGAGTATGGTTTCGGTTCCCACGCGCTGCATCCATCCGGCCGATCCGGTGTACCACGACCATCCACCCCGGCCCACATGGGGTGGGCGTGAATAGATGTCGGCCGCGACCACATAGGGTTCCAGCCTGTAACGGGCCACATCTTCGGGTTTGCCTGTGTGGTTGATCGGGTTCAGCATATGGAACAGGCTGTGGGCGCGATCGCCATCGCCCAGTACCGCCATGGCCATGGTGGTCCACAGGGCGGCGTGGGTGTACTGGCCGCCATTTTCGCGTATGCCGGGCGGGTAGCTGCGGATATAGCCCGGATCGGGACCAATTGCGTCAAATGGTGGTGTCAGGACAAGGACCAGTTTCTCGTCAGGCCGGACAAGCCGCGCCATGGCCGATCGCATGGCATGTTCCGCCCGTTCGGGCAGTGCGACGCCCGACAGCACGGACCATGACTGTGAAATCGCGTCGATCTGGCATTCCGCGCTGACGTGTGAACCAAGCGGGGTGCCGTCATCAAAATAGGCGCGCAGGTACCAGTCGCCATCCCATGCGGCTTCCAGCGCCGTGGCAAGGGCGCTGGCGTGGTCCTGCCATGCCTTTACCCGCGCCCCGTCCCCCCGCGCGCGCGCCAGCGGGATGAAGGTCATGAGTGCGTCATGCAGGAACCATCCCAGCCATACGCTTTCGCCACGGCCCCGTTCTCCTACGCGGTTCATGCCGTCATTCCAGTCGCCCGTGCCCATAAGCGGCAGGCCATGCGCGCCGACCGCAAGGCTGTGGTCCAGCGCGCGGGCGCAATGTTCAAACAGTGTGCCGCTCTGGTCGGATGTCGCGGGGATCATGAAACGGTCATGCTCGGTAATGGGCAGTTCGGGTGCCTGCAGGAAGGGTATGCGCTCATCCAGCACGCCCGTGTCACCTGTCGTGGTGACATAATGCGCAACCGTGTGCGCCAGCCACGCGCAGTCATCGGAAATATGGGTCCGCACGCCAGCACCCGTATTGGGCAGCCACCAGTGCTGCACGTCCCCTTCGACAAACTGCCGGGACGCGGCCCGCAGCAGGTGCGCGCGCACGCGGGCGGGACAGGACAGGGTCAGCGCCATGCCGTCCTGCAACTGGTCACGGAAGCCATAGGCCCCGCTGGCCTGGTAGAACCCGGCCCGTGCCTGCACCCGGCTGGCCAGCGACTGGTAAAGCAGCCAGCCATTGAGCATGATATCCATCGTGCGGTCAGGGGTCTGGACCTGTATGCAGCCCGTTACCGTGTCCCAGTGCTGTGTTACGGCTGCCAGCACATGGTCCGGACTGGTCGTGCGGTACTGGCCGATCAGGCTGCGGGCATGCTCGGCATCCGTGCCTTCACCCAGCAGGAACATGATTTCCGCCCGCCCCCCCGGTGGCAGGGTCACCATGGTCTGCACCACGCCGCACGGGTCCAGCCCGGCTCCCGTCGCCCCCTGCACGCCACCGGCACGGGTGAAGGCAAGGGGATGGTCCATGTTGCCGTTGGGACCGATGAAGGCAGCCCTGTCCCCTGAACAGGCGGTCAGGTAGCCGCCGATATCGGCAAAGGCGACGCGGTCCGCATATTCGGCGTTCCAGCGGTTGCGGGCGAACAGGGCGCCGGTTTCCCCGTCACGTTCGGTCATGACAAAGGGGGCCGCCGTGCTGCGCGCTGGCCCCAGCACCCATTCCACATAGGCGGTGACGGACAGGTTGCGCGGCTGGTCTGACTGGTTATGCAACTGTATGCGCGTGATCTTGACCGGGTCCGATACCGGCACGTACTGCAGCAGGCAACTGGCGATCCCATGCGCCACACGGTCCAGGCGCGTATAACCGCGTCCGTGGCGGGTGACGTAGGTGGCCGCGGCGTCACGCCGGGTGGCGGCGGTGGGACACCACAGGGTGCCGGTGTCCTCGTCACGGAAATAGAAAATTTCGCCTGGGTGGTCACTGACCGGATCGTTCGACCATGGGGTGATCTGGTGTTCGCGGCTGTTGCCCGACCATGTATAGCCGCTGCCTTCCGCCGAGACCTGAAAGCCGAATGTGTCATTGGTGATTACGTTGACCCATGGCGCGGGCGTGGTCTGGCCGGGGCCAAGCACGATCACGTATTCCCGTCCGCTTTTGGCAAAGCCACCATGGCCATTGAACAGCTCCAGTTCGGGCACCGGTGGCACGTCAAATGCGGCAGGCGACGGCGGGACGGCAGGCAGGGCAGGCAGGAACTGTCGCGCCCGTGGCCTTTCCCGCTGGTCAAGCTGTGAGGACAACGTGTGGTCTGCATCCAGCACCACGCGGGCCACCGATATGATCAGGTGGCGTACGGCCGGCGTAATCAGGTCGGCGCGCAGCACGCGCACGGAACCGGCGCCGCCCGGCGCGCGCGGGGCTGTGCGTACAAGCTGGTCAAGCGAGACCTGGAGGTCCTGCAGGTAGGACGACGGGTGCTCGTTCAGGATGACAAGATCCACCGCCAGTTGCTTGAGCCGGAAATATTCATGCGCCAGCAGCAGGGCACGCACGATATCCGTGCCGGAATTTTCGCGCACGCGCAGCACGACAATCGGCAGGTCGCCCGAAATGCCCTGTTCCCACAACAGCGGCTGTGCGCCGGCCCCATATGCGATCTGTGCGGATGCTGCCCGTAGGCTGGGGGTGGCGAATAGGATATGCCCCGCCAGCCGCTGGAACAGATCCGCCATGGCGGGGGCAACATCCAGATGACGCAACTGCACCTGCGCCTGTGTCCATGCCAGCGTGCGCGCGCGTTCGAACGCGGCATGGTCCTGATGCGTGTCGATCAGGTCCAGCAGGGCCGCGCGGCTTGGGGCGACCATGGTCCAGAACGTGATGCGTGCCATGGCGCCGGGGCGGATGGATGCCCGCGCACGGATGGCAAGGAGCGCATCAAGTACCGTCCCGGTCGTGCCCGACAGGGGGGCATGCGTGGTCATGGCGGCGGGACGGCGTGCGTCATGCCTGCGGCCGATGAAGCGGGCGCGGTCCGTCTCGATCTCGATGGGACTGTCACACAGGGCCAGATGGGCGACCCATATCTCCGGCTCGTCGCCCGTGCGCCTGCGGCGGGTGGCGATCAGGGCGCGGGACTGGGGAATATATTCGGTTTGCACGAACAGCTTGGTAAAGGCGGGATGGGCAAGATCGGCATTCTGCGCCAGCAGCGCCAGTTCTGCACAGGACGTGATGTCAATATCCAGCGTTTCGCCGCCTGCGTTGAAGACCGAGACCTGTCGCGCTTCCGCATCGTCCTCGGCTGATACCAATACGTCCAGCGTGGTGGTAACCGTCCCGTCACGCCGGGCGAATTCGGCACGGTCTTCATGAAAGACCACGGCATATTCATCCGGTGTGCTATCGGTGGGCTGCAGCCCCGCGGACCACAGGCGGCCTGTCCTGCGGTTGCGGATATACAGGTACTGGCCGTATTCATCCCGCGTTGCGTCCTCGCGCCAGCGCGTGATCGCCTGTCCCTGCCACCGGCTGTAGCCCGATCCTGCCGCCGTCAGCATGACTGCGTAACGTCCGTTGGACAGCAGGTGCGTGACCGGGCCGCCCATGTCGGCGCGGTCCACGTAACGCCCCGCAGGGGCTGCCATGGTCGGGGCGGGGGCATGGGTATCATCCTCGGATGGCAGGGGACGGGCAACCGCGCCTGTGCGGGGCGCGCGTTCCTGCAGCAGCAGTTCAGCCGCGGCAATGACCGGGTCATCATGGAAACGCGCGCGCATGATGCCATTCATGACCGTATCGGCCACCGCAAGGATGGACATGCCCTGATGATGGGCCATGTAGGCACGGATGACCGCGACGCGCTGGTTGTCGGGAATGCGGTCGGGCGTGTAATCCAGCGCTTCATACAGGCTATACCGCCCCAGCGCCCCGGTTCTTTCCAGTGTATGCAGGTTGGCCACCGCTTTCTGCGGGTCGATCATGGCGGCCAGCATGGTGGCGTAGGGGGCAACCACCGTTTCCAGCCCCAGCCCCCGTTTCAGTCCCAGCCCGGGTATGCCGAAATTGGAATACTGGTATGTATAGTCAAGGTCGCGCGCGTTATAGGCGGATTCCGATATGCCCCACGGAATGTCGCGGTCCTGCCCGTAGGCGATCTGGCGCTGCACGATCAGCCGGTTGGTCTGTTCCAGCAGGCTGCCCATGGGCGCGCGCATGACCAGCGAGGGCATGAGGTACTCGAACATCGACCCCGACCATGAAACCAGCGCCGCCCCGCTGCCCACCGGCGTGATGGACCGGCCAAGGCGGAACCAGTCATGGGCAGGCATGTCACCCTTGGCAATGGCGAAAAACACAGCCAGCCGCGCTTCGGACGCCAGCAGGTCGTAGCAGTTGGCGTCCTGCGTATCCTCCGCCACAAGATAGCCGATGGACAGCAGCTTGCGCGACGGGTTGCACAGAAAGGCAAAATCCATGTCCTGCGCCATGCGCCGCGCCTTCTGCGCCACGGCGTCCAGCCGCGCGCCCAGCGTTGCGTACAGGTCCGCATCAAGGTCGCGCAGGTGGCTTTCCAGCGTGCGCATCGGGGCCGTGGCCCAGAACATCTGTTCGGCGGCATCCTGCCCCTCTGGACCCGATGATGGTACAGGCATTGTCGCCACGTGATCCAGAACCGTGCTGGCCTGATGGTGCAGGGCGGACAGTTCCGCCACCGACCGGCTGGCGCCAGCGGCCAGGACGGCATTCTTCAGCCCCGTCAGCAGCCGCAGCAACTGCCGTTGTGCCGGCGTATGGGCCACACGCCTGCCGTTATGGAAGGTCAGGTCGGCAATGGCGATATTCAGCGCATCCGTGATGCCCTCGCGCCATGTATCGATTTCGGGACCGTTTTCCAGCCAGCGCTGGCATGCGCTGGACAGCGCGATGAGGTGACCGGCCAGATTGCCGCTATCGACGCTGGAAATATAGACCGGATCAAGCGGGCGCAGGTCATCGGTGGCATACCAGTTGTAGAAATGTCCCCGGTAACGCGCCATGGTTTCCAGCGTGGCGAAGGTCGCTTCCAGCCGGGCCACGGTATCGGCCAGGCCGATCCAGCCGAAATCCCGCGCACTGGCGCAGCACAGCAGGTACAGGCCGATATTGGTGGGCGATGTGCGCCGGGCCAGCACGGGGGCGGGATCTTCCTGAAAATTGTCCGGCGGCAGCATGTGGTCCGCAGGGGTGGTAAAGGTTTCAAAGAAACGCCATGTCCGCCGCGCGGTCATGCGCAGGATGCGGATATCGGTGCGCGAAGGGCGCGAACGCGCGGCAATGACCGGCGTGCGGCTGGCCCACATCGCCACGGCGGGGGAAAGCCCCCACAGTGTCGCGATGGGCACGGACATGAACAGGCTCCATGGCGCCCAGATGATCGTGGCCATGACGCAGCCCCCACCCAACAGGGGGGCGGTGGCCATCCGCCCGTAATATCCCGCGAGGCCCGAATTCATGAAGCCCGCGATCTGGGCGGCGGGCACCCATTGCAGCAGATGGCGGCGCGTGATGAGCACGCGGACCAGCGTGCGGACGATCGCATCCGTCATGATGATGGCCTGATGGGCAAGAAAGGTGATGGTCAGGAAGGTCATCACCGCTGCCTCGGCGCTTTTCGCACCGATTACGCTGAGATAGCTGCGCAGCGTGATCCATTCCCGCCGGGGCACGATATCGGGCAGCACCGGCAGGAATGCTGGCAGCGCCAGCGCCAGCAGGATGAATGTGGTCCAGACCACGGCGGCATGGAACGGCAGCAGCCACCCCACCACAAGTGTCGCCAGCGCCAGTGGCATGCACAGCGTACGGCGCAGGTTGTCCAGCATCTTCCACCGCGCGATGCCCGAAAGCCGGGCACGGACGGGCACGCTGCGTGGCGGCAGGCTGGATACGATCCATGGCAGCAACTGCCAGTCACCCCGTGTCCAGCGGTGCAGCCGTTGGGCCGCGACCAGATAGTCGGTGGGAAATTCCTCCACCACCTCGATATCCGTCACCAGACCGGCACGGGCGAAAATACCTTCGAACAGGTCATGGCTGAGCATGGCGGAATCCGGCACCCGCCGGGCCAATGCCGCCTCGAAGGCATCGATATCGTATATGCCCTTGCCCGCGTACGACCCTTCGCCAAACATGTCCTGATACAGGTCGGACACGGCGGCGGAATAGGCGTCGATACCGCTGGCGCTGGCGAAAATGCGCTGGAACAGCGTGCTCTGGTGGCCCACGGGCAGGGACGGCGTCACCCGTGGCTGCAGGATCGCGTAGCCTTCATGCACCCGTCCCGATACAGGATCGAAGCGGGGCGTGTTGAGGGGATGGGCGATCTTGCCAATCAGGCGGCACACGGTTTCCAGCGGCAGGCGCGTATCGGCGTCCAGCGTGATGACATAGCGTATGTCCGCTGGCAGGGCATGGGCGGGGGGCAGGAAGGTCGTGTCCACAGCCCCGCGCAGCAGGTGGTTGAGTTCATGCAGCTTGCCGCGTTTGCGTTCCCACCCCATCCAGACGCCTTCGCTTTCGCACCACACGCGCCTGCGGTGCAGCAGGTAAAAGCGCATGCCATGCGGGCCGTGCCCGTATTTCTGGTTGAGGCGTTCCATACCCGCGTGCGCCAGCGCCAGCAGGCGCTGGTCATCAGGCGCATCGGCGCTGTCATGGTCGGTCCAGTCGGTCAGCAGCGCGAAGTGGACCGCGTCATCACGTACGGTCAGGTAATGGACCTCCAGCCGCGTCAGCAGTTCACCCACGGTTTTTTCCGTCGTCAGCAGCGCGGGCACGACCACCATGGTGCGCAGGTGTGCAGGGATACCGTGCCGGAATTCCAGGCCCGGCAGGGTCGTGGCATGCACCGCCTCCAGCGCCAGGCGGTTGACGCAGGCGACCGCTGCCTCCGAAACCGGTATGAAGGCCAGCGCGGGCAGCAGCCACGCGGCATTCATGCCGGTCTGCCATGTCAGCCACAGCGGAATGGCGATGAACAGCACGGTCAGCAGCGTGACCACGATACTGTAGGCCGCAATTCCGTATGCGCAGAACCCCCGCACCATCCGGCGCGCCATGGTGGGCCGGAAACGGATGGCGGCTTCCAGCGCGGGCCGCCCGGCCATGAGCAGGTAATAGCCCGGGTCAGCGCGGCGCGGGTCATCCGTACCGGTGGCCTGTGCCGTGCGTGCCATGGCCACCGCCTGTCCGGCTATGGCCATTTCGGTCAGGCTGCTGCCACGGGCCAGATCCTCTATGGCCTTGCGGTACAGGTCCCGGCTGGCGAAATCGGCCTGCGTGAAGCTGTCATACTCGGCAAAAAGTCGGTCGATGAGGCAGACGCGACCGAATGCTTCGGTCCAGTCAAGGCCCGCGATCAGCCGCAGGCTGGTGATGATGTTGCGTATGGTGGCGTTGAAGGTTCCCTGTTCATGCAGGTCATCGCGTACTGCATTGTCAATGGTGCTGCCCCGGTCCGCCAGACGCTGTTCCAGCCAGACAAGGGCAGGATCCTTTTCAGGGTCCAGCCCACGGGAACGGTGGGCCAGCTGTGCCGTAAACGCACAGTTGAGGATATGCGGGTCAACAGCGGCCAGAAAGCCGGACATGGCTGCTGGCGTGCCCTTGCGATAGGCGTCAAGCTGGTCGGCCAGCTGGTCGGCTGCCCCCCTGCTGGCGTTATTATCCATGATCGCGCCGACAACCCGGCGCAGGTTTTCGATCAGCACGATCCGCAGCGTGATCGAGACCGCCCATAGTTCCCCGATCGTAAGGGGCGTCACACTCTGGTATGCCAGCAGGTAATTATACAGGATTTCAGGCTGCAGGTTGCTGTCGGTATGGGCGATAAGCGCCCATGTCACGCCAAAGACCCGGGGCAGCCCGGCAAAGGGGCCATTGGCCAGCTTGGGCAGGCGCGCGTAATAACCGGCAGGCAGGTCAAGATCCGTCTCGCGTATCTGCATGTCCACCAGCGCGTAATTGTCCGCCAGCCATTGGGCCGCAGGGGTAAGCTGTTTTCCGTTCTGGATATCCTGTGCGATCCGTATGTCGGCGGCGCGCAGGAAGGCACCGTTTTCCGCCAGTCGACGTGACAGCGGCCGACCGTGCTCACGGCCATGCCCGTGGGGGGTGATGGTCTGGGCGGCGGCAAGGCTGCGGGCATGGGCTTCCAGCCGTTCCATGCCAAAGATCTCGCTTTTCAGCGGGGCGAAGTCGTCTTCCCATGTGGGTGGGGGCACACGGCCTAGCAGGCGTGCCAGCCATGGGTGCCGTGTAGGCCAGAATGCACGGTCGGGCTGAGGGAAGGTGGTGGTCCCGTCCATATTCTGCTCCAGTTTCATGCACATTCAGGCCTGTGGGCAGGCTGCTGCCGGTGCTGGCGTTCATTTCCGGAAAAGGCTTTTCCTTGGCCGTGGCGTGGGGGCCGTGGGCCCGCGCAGTATGCTCGGCGGCGCCGTGTCGGGCGGACGGGATGGCGCTGTGCGGGGGGCCTGCGGCATTGTGGTCCCGTTGCGGGGGAAAGGCCCCGGCGTGTCAGGCGCGGTAGCCGGTTGCGTCCTGTCGGACGGTGTGGACTGCCCCGGCTGTGCGGGTTTTTGGGATGCACCCATCCTCTGTCCTCCTCTGTGCGGGGAATACGGGGGTGGTGTTGGGTCATGTCAGCTTGCACGGGCATGGCGGCAACCGTATGGACCGGATTGCCGACAGCCTGTCATGAACGTGCCTGCAGGGCCTGCGTTGCATCCATATTCCACGTCTTTTATTGTATTTTTAAAATATTAATCCTGATTTCATAATGAAAAGTCTGGAAAGTATTGGAACATCCCGGGAACTGTTTTGGGCAATACTGTATACGGGAAAATCGGCCGGGCCGTTTAAGGTACGCGTCCGGGCGCGGATGTGTCTCATACGGCAGTCTTGCGGGTGGGACGCACGACCGCCCGTGTCGCGGCATACCGGACGCGGGGCGCGTGCAGGTCATATTTTATTACAGCATACGGTATGCCAGCGGCATCAGCGCAGGGCACCGACCCCATCGTGGCGCGTTATGGACAGGGGCCACGGCAAACGCCCGGCAACCTGACAGGTATGGCGCGCATGTCCAATGTAGGGCGATTTGAATTCATCCTGCTGCTGATCGTCCTGATCGTGGGGCTGGAACTGGTGGCGCGCAAGCTGCGCCTGCCGCCAGCGGCGGCGCTGGTGCTGGGGGGCATCGCCATTGCGCTGGTGCCCGGCGTGCCGGTGATCGGGATCGACCCCGATCTGGTGCTGATCGTATTCCTGCCACCGCTTCTGCTGGCGGGGGCGTATTTTTCCGTCTGGCATGCATTCCGCACGCATCTTCTGGGCATACTGCAACTGGCGGTGGGCGGGGTTGCGTTCACCACACTGGCCGTGGCTGTGGCGACGCGCTGGCTGATTCCGTTCATGCCATGGGCTGCCTGCGTTGCCCTTGGCGCGATCGTGGCCCCACCCGATGCGGTAGCGGCGAAGGCGGTGCTCAAGCACGTGCCCCTGCCTGAACGGATGACCACGCTGCTGGAAGGTGAAAGCCTGCTGGATGACGCGGCCAGCCTGGTGATCTACCGTTTCGCCACGGTTGCGGTCATGACCGGCAGTTTCGGGGCGGTGCATGCCACGGTCACGTTTTTCTTCCTGGCGCTGGGGGGGCTGGTGCTGGGCTGCGCGCTGGCATGGATCTGGATCAGGCTGCTGGCGCGGGTGCGTGACCGTATCCTCAGCATCACCATGACATTGCTGCTGCCATGGGTGGCCTATATCGGGGGGGAGCAGATGGGCGCTTCAGGGGTCATCACCACCGTCGTGGCCGGACTGGTTCTGGGCTGGCGGCAGCATGACGTGTTCAGTGCCGATGAACGCCTGCGCTGGGCGGCGGTATGGGAAGTGCTGGTGTTCGTGCTGGAATCCCTCGTGTTCGTACTGATCGGCATTTCGCTGCATGCCATCGTGCTGCGTCATATGGGCACGCCATGGGTGGCGCAGGACGTGTTCCGCCCGGTGGCGGGCATCGTGGCGGTGGTGCTGGTGTCACGGTTTGTCTGGATGCTGGTGACGGAGGGCATACGCGTCACGTTCCTGCCGCGCGGCAGGCGACCGGGATGGCGGCCATATTTCAGCTTCGTCGCCATCATGGGATGGTGCGGCATGCGTGGCGTGGTCAGTCTGGCCATCGTGCTGGCGCTGCCTGCCGAAATGCCAAACCGCGACATCATGCAGATCGCGACCTTCGTGGTCATTCTGGTGACCGTTCTGGGGCAGGGGACAACCATTGGCTGGGTCATCCGCATGACGGGGGGGGAACGGGGGACGTCACGCGGGCAGCGTCACCAGTTGTCTGTGTCGCAGGCGCGCGCGCTGATTGCGCGGTCACAGGAACATGCCATGCGGCAGCTGGCCTTTGCGCCCGATGGGCAGATCGTCCATTCCCGCCTGCTGGAACAGTACGCCTACCGTGCGGAACTGGCTGAACGCTTCAGTCATGAACAGCAGGCGCTGCAAGGACGCAAGGATGCGCATTACAGGGCGCTTCTGGCGACGATCGACGCCGGTCGGGTCGAACTGCTGCGCCTGCACCGCAGCGGGGAAATCCATGATGCCGTCCTGCATCAGCTGGAACATGAACTGGACCTGCAGCAGATGACGGCGGAAGGCGGCCTGATCTGACCCTATCCGATCGCCTGCGTCATCACCCCTGCCAGCCAGTCGGCAAAGACCTGCAACCGGTGCGACAGGTGCTTGCGGTGGGGATAGAGCAGCGCCATGGGCATGGGTTCAGCCCGGTAGCGGGGCATGACCTCCACCAGTTCGCCCGCCTTGATGTGATGGCGCACGTCATAGGCCGGAACCTGTATCAGCCCAAGGCCCGCAAGGCAGCAGGCCACAAGGGCTTCGGCACTGTTGACGCTGACCCGGCCGGGCAGGGCCATGGTCCGTATCCTGTCACCTTCCATCCATTCCCATTCCTCTACCCGCCCGTTGGAAGGCGAGGCATAGCGCACCGCCTCATGACCCGGCAGGTCGGCAGGGCTGTGGGGTACGCCATTGCGGGCAAGATAGGCGGGACTGGCCACGTTGATGAAGGCCAGTTCCCCCATCCGGCGCGCGATCAGCCCGGAATCGGACAGGGGACCGACACGCAGCACGCAGTCGATCCCGTCTTCGATCAGGTTGATGGCGCGGTCGGTGACACCCAGTTCGATCTCGATTTCAGGGTAGCGGTCCAGAAATGCAGGCAGCGCCGGGGCAACCAGCAGGCGGCCGATCCGTCCGGGCATGTCCACGCGCAGCAGGCCGCGCGGGTTGCCGCGATCATGACGGAACAGGGCCTCGGCTTCCTCCACATCCGCCACCAGTCGTACGCAGTGGTCATAAAACGCCATTCCGTCCGGCGTGGGGGCAACGGAGCGCGTGGTGCGGGCCAGAAGCCGTGCGCCCAGCCGGGATTCAAGTTCCTGTATGGCAGTGGAAACCGTGGAACGGGGCATCTTGAGCGTATCCGCGGCCCGGGTGAAGCTGGCAGTTTCCACCACGCGGGCAAAAATGCGGAAAAGGTCGATACGGTCCACCATTGTCACCATCAGGCTGCGAGTTTGTTCGTGTTTTCTGACATGTGTTGTCAGGAAAGGGAACTTTATATCCCGATTTCAACTGATAACTTATGGATATGAACAGTGCGGCATATGTCCGCGCAGCATGAATGGAGGCTGGATATGGCTGATCATAGCATCAAGGGTAAAACGGTCCTGATCGCGGGTGGGGCAAAGAACCTTGGCGGCCTGATCGCGCGTGACCTTGCGGCACATGGCGCGAAGGCCATTGCCATCCATTACAACAGCGAGGCGACACGGCCCGCGGCGGAAAAGACCCTTGCCGAGCTGAAGGCCGCAGGCGTCAACGCCGTTGCATTCCAGGCGGACCTGACGCGCGATGGCGCGGTGGCAAAGCTGTTTGCGGATACGGTCGGGGCGATCGGCCGGCCTGACATCGCGATCAACACGGTGGGCAAGGTGCTGAAAAAGCCGATTGCCAACACCAGTGAGGCCGAATTCGATTCCATGTTCGCAATCAATACGCGCGTTGCGTATTTCTTCATCAAGGAAGCGGGCATTCACCTTAATGACCATGGCAAGCTGCTGACCATCGTCACCTCGCTGCTTGGGGCCTATACGCCGTTTTATTCCACCTATGCCGGGTCCAAGGCGGCGGTGGAACATTTTACCCGCGCTGCGTCCAAGGAATATGGCGCGCGTGGCATATCGGTGAACGCCATCGGGCCGGGGCCGATGGATACGCCTTTTTTCTACGGGCAGGAAGCGCCAGAAGCCGTGGCCTACCACAAATCGGCCGCCGCCCTGTCACCGTTCAGCAAAACCGGCCTGACCGAAATCGAGGACATCGCCCCCCACGTCCGCTTTCTTGTATCCGACGGGTGGTGGATGACCGGACAGACCACCCTGATCAATGGTGGCTATACAACGAAGTAATCATACCGGTTTCATCAGGTGCCCCTGCCGTTAACCCACGCGTGCCGTCCCCAACCGATCCCGCCCGCCGTCAGGGCGACAGGCAGGGAACGGGTCCACACGCGTGGGTTGCGGGCAATGGCAGTATCTTTGCGGGGTAAAGCCTGCGTGCAATCATAGGAAAGTTTTTGGTGAGGCTTTTTTCAAAAAGCTTCGGAAGAAGCTGCCTTTCTGGAGAAGGGCGACACCCAGAAACTTTTATTTTTTAGATAATTTATTGGTATCCGGCGGCCTGCAATTCAAACAGTTCCGCATACCGGCCGCCCTGAGCCAGCAGTTGTTCATGTGTACCGGCCTGCAGGACGTGGCCATGTTCCAGCACGACAATCCGGTCCGCCGTGCGCACAGTGGAAAAGCGGTGGGAAATCACCAGTGCTGCCTTGCCATGCCGGAGCGCGCGCAGGCGTTCGAACACATCCGTTTCCGCCCGCGCATCCAGCGCGGCGGTCGGTTCATCCAGTATCAGCAGATCCGCATCGCGCATATAGGCGCGGGATATGGCGATTTTCTGCCATTCGCCACCGGACAGTTCCCGCCCTTTCGCAACACGCTTGCCCAATGGCTGGTCATACCCCATGGGCAGTCTGGCCACGACATCGTCGGCCAAGCCTTCATGCGCCGCAGATGCGATGCGCTGCGTGTCTGCAAGGGCCGTAATCCGGCCCACGGCTATGTTTTCCGACGCGGTCAGGCTGTAGCGGACAAAATCCTGGAATATGACGCCGATATGCGCGCGCAGGTCGGTCAGCTCCATGTCGCGCAGCGGCACGCCATCTACCGTGATCCGCCCTTCGTCAGGGTCATACAGCCGCGTCAGCAGCTTGACGATGGTGGTCTTGCCCGCCCCGTTTTCCCCCACCAGCGCCACGGTTTCCCCGGCAGCAATGGTCAGGTCCAGATGCCGGATGGCCCAGCGGTCCGTGCCGGGATAGCGGAAGCCCACGTTTTCAAACCGGATGCCCTGTCTTATCGGTGACGGGAAAGGCCGGGCCGTCGCAGGCGATATGATGGCTGGCCGGAGATCAAGGAAAGCGAAGAAATCATTAAGGTACTGCGCCTGGCTGGCGGTCTGTGTAATACCCAGCAACAGGCTGGACAGCATCGAATGCAGCCGCAGGAACGATCCCGACAGGAATGTCAGGTCGCCCACCGTAAATCGCCCGCGCACCGTATCCCACACAATGACCAGGTAGACGCCGTAATAGGCGACCGACCCGATGGCTGCGAAAAAGCCGCTCCAGACAAAACGGCGCAGGGCCAGCCTGCGGTTCTGTTCCAGCACGGTTGCAGCGGCGGCGCGAAAGCGGCCAACCAGGAAATCCCCCAACCCGAACAGCTTGAGTTCCTTGGCATGTTCGGCGCTGGCGCCAACATGGCGCAGATATTCCATTTCACGCCGTTCGGCCGTCTTGGCGCGGATCAGGCGGTAGCCTTCGGCATTGAAATGCGCCTCTCCCGCCGCCGAGGGCAGGAGGGCGACCAGCAGCACCAGCACCATCCACGGCGCGAACGCTACGACACCAATCGCCAGTGTCAGCGCGGTCACGGCGGTCTGGGCAATGTTGAACAGTTGCACCAGCAGGTTGTTGCGGCCCGATGCCTGGCGGCGCGCGCGTTCCAGCAGGTCCTGCAGGGCGCTGGATTCAAACTGCTGCAGGTCCAGTGTCGCGGAATGACCCATCAGGGCAAGACTGACGGAATTGATATAGCGTTCATTCAGCAGCCCATCGACCAGCACGATCGCGCGCGATGTCAGGTCCGACAGGATGATCAGGGCGAATTCCAGCGCAATCCAGCCTTCCAGCCGGGTGGCAGGCCCATGCAGCAGCCAGTCCGGCAGGGAACCTGACGGGGGGGCGTGGGTGCTGGTGCGGATGACCTCATCGACGATCAGTTTGCCAACATACAGCGCCAGTGGCGGCTGGATCGCCTGTACCAGTCGCAGCGCGATACTGGCCAGTGTCAGGGCCGGGCTGCATTTCCATATCTGGCGGAACATGCGCGGCACATGGCCGTAAACCCCGAAGCGCGCAGCTAGTCGCGCACGCCACGATGGGGCGGGCGGGTTATGGTGATCCGGGCTGTCAGGTTCTGCGCTCAATCAGGAATGGCTCCAGCAGGGATGGGGAAGGTGGCAGACGGACACGCTATCCATGCCATATCACGGGCTGGCCCGGCATTGCTGCCGTAGTGCGCGGGTGATGTGGGAACCTTTCGCCACCGCGCAGCCATATCTGTGGTGGATGGCCGGTCCTGAGCGCGCATCATGTCCTGTCGGGCAGGCTGGCCGGGGCGGTCACGCGTCGTCGGGGTCGTTACCGGTTGCGGTGCCGCGTTGCGTGCATGGCGTGGGCAGGCCCAGATGGTGCGTGCCCTTCTGTGTTGCAAGCTGCATCTGGCGTTCCCGTTCCGCGTAACGCCTGCGCTGGGTTTCGGTGCGCTGGTCGGCGCAGTGGGGGCAGCTTACACCTTCCACATAGTCCGGGCTGGCGCGGTCCGTTTCACTCAGGGGGCTGCGGCAGGCGTGGCAGACGTCAAATGTGCCGGGTTTCAGCCCGTGGCCCACGCTGACGCGCTGGTCAAACACGAAACATTCGCCATCCCACAGGCTTTCATCCTGCGGCACGGTTTCCAGGTATTTCAGGATACCGCCCTGCAGGTGGAACACGTCTTCCACCCCTTCGGCGCGGACGAAGGCGGTTGCCTTTTCACACCGTATGCCGCCGGTGCAGAACATGGCGATCTTTGGCGTGCGCCCCTGTTCCAGCAGTTCATGCCGCCGGTCGCGGAACCATTGCGGGAATTCCCGGAACGTGCGTGTGCCGGGATCAATGGCGCCGCGGAAGGTGCCGATTGCGACCTCATAATCATTGCGTGTGTCGATCACAATGGTGTCCGGATCGGAAATCAGGGCATTCCATTCATCGGGCGCGACGTAGTGGCCGACATCACGGCGTGGGTCCAGTCCTTCGACCCCCATGGTCACGATTTCACGCTTGATGCGCACCTTCATGCGGTGGAAGGGCAGGGCAGGCGCACGGGAAAACTTGACTTCCAGATCAGCACAGCCCGGCAGGGCGCGGATGATGCCCAGAATACGCTCAATCGCGTCATCCGTCCCGGCAATGGTGCCGTTTATGCCTTCATGCGCCACCAGCAGGATGCCCCGTATGCCCAGTTCATGGCAGGCGTCGAGCAGTTGGGTACGCACGGCGGCACAATCCGCGAATGGTGTGAAGTGATAGAGTGCCGCCACACGGATTGGCAGCGTGGCCGCTGTCGCGGTGCGGGCGGTGGAAGGGGAAGAATCTGTCACAATGGCAACCATGCGCTTTAAAAGGGATCGCTGACGAAAGCCCGTAAGTCAAACAGGACATGCCCGGGGATCCGGACACGCAACCAGCGCAGTCATAGCTGAAATTCCATGTGAATGCACGATGTCAGGCAACGGGCTGCCAACGGGGCCGGGACGTGTTTATTATGTGCGCATATCGCCTGACCATATGGGAAAACCATGGATGACCGTTACCCTGTACCATAACCCCGCCTGCGGCACGTCGCGCAACGTGCTGGCCATGATCCGCGCGGCCGGGATCGAGCCGGTCGTGGTGGAATACCTGAAAACCCCACCGACCCGCGCCGATCTGGATGTACTGGCCAGCCGCCTGGTGGTGCCGGTGCGCGACCTGCTGCGCCAGCGTGGCACGCCCTATGTAGAACTGGGGCTGGATGATCCGACGCTTACGGATGGGGACATACTGGATGCCCTTGCTGCCCATCCGGTGCTGCTCAATCGTCCCGTGGTCATGACTGATCAGGCGGCGCGTCCCTGTCGGCCCAAGGAAATCCTGTTTAAAATCCTGCCACAGGCCCGTGTGGGCTGACAACATGATGGATCTGAAGAACCGTTTCAGATCATGAAGAAGTTTTTGGTGAAGCTTTTTTATGCATTCTGCCGCGCACGGCATGGATCACGATAAAGAACAGGGTCGTGCCAAGGCTGGCCACGGCGGTCATGCGTTGCGTATCATTGATCAGCATGGCCACGAAAATGATGATGACACCGCCCAGCGTCGCCATATTGACCGTCGGGAAACAGGGCAGCCGGAAAAATGACTGCCGCACCGCCGCTGCCGCCCGTCGGCGCAGCACCATGTAGGACGTGACAATCAGCGAATAGACCAGCAGGATCACGCCACCGCTGCAACTGAGCAGGAAGGCGAACACTGTGCCCGGCGCAAGAATGGATGAAAACGCCACCACGCCCCCGGCCAGCGAATTGGCCATGATGGCGTTGACCGGCGTATGCTGCCGTCCATAACGTTGCAGCAGGGCAGGCGCATCACCATGGCGGGCCAGTTCAGCCAAGATACGTGACGTGATGTACAGGCTGGAATTCATGCATGACAGCACCGCCGTCAGCACCACAACCTGCATGCATGTGGCTGCACCCGGGATACCCATGGCCTGCATTGCGGCGACAAAGGGTGAATGACCGGGCACGATATCCGTCCACGGCACGATCGTCAGGATCAAGGCGATGGACAGGCTGTAGAACAACGTGATGCGCGTGCCCAGGCTACGGGTGACATGGGCTACATTCCGCGCAGGCTCGGCTGACTCGCCTGCCGCAACCGTCGCGATTTCAGATCCGATCATGGTGAACAGGACGGTGGGAATGATGGAAATCATCGCCGTCATACCATGTGGGAACATGCCACCATGGCCCAGCACGTTCCGGGTAACCGGAACACCGGGGCCGAATACATGGGCGACATACAGGCCGCCCGCCCCGATGAACAGCACGATGCTGACCACCTTGATCAGCGAAAGCCAGAATTCGCATTCCCCGAATATATGGACCGCCGCAAGGTTGATCAGGTTCAGCGCCACGATCAGCGCCGTTGCCAGCAGCCAGACCGGCAGGTTGATCCAGTCATGAAGCAGGATGGCCCCGGCTATGGCCTCGCTGCCCAGGGCCACAAGCCAGAAAAACCAGTATAGCCATCCCGTCGTGAACGCCGCCCCGTTACCATGGGCCATGCGGATATATTCCACGAACGACCCCTTGCCGGGGCTGGCGGTCACCATTTCGCCCAGCATGCGCATGACCAGCATGACCAGCAGGCCCACCGCAACGAATGCCAGCAGTGCTGCCGGTCCCGCCGCGGCAATGGCGGCACTGCTGCCCACGAACAGGCCAGCCCCGATTGCGCCGCCCAGCGCAATCATGATGATGTGGCGTTGCTTTAGGGTGGAAACAGGCCGGGAAGGTGGCTGGTGTGTGCCAGTCGTGTCAGACATGCCGTGTGTTATTTCCTGAATGGCGAGGGGAAGTGATGTAAAGTATATCGTCTGCTGCCGTGGCTGCGGGTGGGCATGGCCATATGGTCCGGCCCCGGTCAGCCGGAACGGACAGCCCCTGACCCAGGTATCCTGACACCACGGGACATTCATCATGCCTGCCGGGCAGGAAGGCAGGCAGTATGCTGATATCGTTTCAGTTTCATCCCTAACATAGGACAGGAACGCGCAGGTTATGTAAAGGGGTACTCTGTCAGCGCAGGAGATGACGGGTCATTTGTTTTGAAGAATAGAGGAAAGTTATTTTCTATTAACATAGAATAATATTTCAATTTATATAAATAAAATTACAAAAATTTATTCTGTAAATCACATCTGCTATGGCAACTGTCTGGAATGGATTGTAAACACCCGGATCATATTATTGTCTTTTGACGGATTTCAGGATTTTCCAGAAGATATGCCCATGCCCGACCGAAATGTAAAAGCGATCATTATCATGAACCCAACCGCCGGGCGCCGCCGTATGGGACGTGTGGCGCGTTTTGTCGGGCTGTTGCAGCAGGCGGGCTTGCAGGTACGGATCGTGCCAACCCGTTACCGGGGGCATGCCACAATCCTTGCGCGCATGGCGGTGCAGGAACGGGCCTGTACCCATATCGTTGCCGCAGGGGGGGACGGTACTGTGGCCGAAGTGGCCGAAGGCATGGCGGGATCTGATATCATACTGGGTATTCTGCCTGTCGGCACGGCAAACGTGCTGGCCCGGGAACTGTGCGTGCCGTTTGATGATGCCAGTAATGCCCGCAATATCTCAGGCGGTGCGTATACCATTATCTGGCCCGGACGCCTGCACTCCAGCGAAGGGGAGTGCCTGTTCGTTCAGATGGTCGGCGTTGGCTTTGACGCGCATGTGGTGCATGTCGTATCAATCCGCCTGAAAAAGGCGATTGGCCGTGCGGCCTATGTGCTGGCGACATTGGGTTCGCTATGGAAATATACCTTTCTGGCCATGACCGTGTCTGTTGATGGCGTTTCCCACACAGCGGCATCGGTCATTGTATCAAAAGGCGCGTTATATGCCGGGAAATACGTTCTGACGCCCCGGTCCATGCAGGAAAGCAGGCAGTTTTCGGTTGTCCTGTTCGGCGCGGCAGGCATTGGCAGCAGTCTCCGCTACGCCATCGCGCTGTTGCGTGGGAACCTGTCATGTCAGAAGGATGTCACGATCCTGACGGCGCAGACGGTTGAAATCAGCACCCCATGCAACATGCCCGTGCAAAGCGACGGGGATGCGCGCGGCCTGACACCCATACGGATTGATATACCCGGTCGTGCCCTGCGTATTGCGGTGTAGCAGGGACGATCGGTTTCCTGGGCTTGGCCCCGAAAAAGTAGCAAAAGTGTTTTCGGGGCCGCCTTTCATGATTTGAAGGCTGTTTCGTTCATGACCGTCTCAGGCGGGCAGGTCACGCCATGTCCTGCCTGTCTGGTGATGGGGAAGGGTCGCGGCATACACGCCACGTGCGACCGCGCGCGCAAGGGTATCGGCCGCGACGGACCCCAACCGGGCAATAACCAGTTCACGGTTCTGTCCGGGTATTTCCTTCTGCGCGGTTGAAAGGGCAAAGACAACATCGCCGTCAAACGGTGAATGGATGGGACGGATTGCGCGTGCAAGCCCGTCTTGCGCCATCATTGCAACGCGCTTGAGTTCATCCGCATCCAGCCGAACATCCACGGCAATGCAGGCAATGGTGGTGTTGGCACGTGCGCCGGGATTCAGCTTGGCTTCGCCCCAGTCCTCACCGTAGACCGACCGGGATGACGCGCCCAGACCACCGAATTCATTGTCGATTTCCAGTGCTCCCGCCCAGAAATTGCGCATGCCCGGCACAACGACCGATCCCAGGCTGTTGACACAGACCAGCGCGCCAACGGTCATGCCATCACCAGTCCGGAACGAAGCTGAACCCAGCCCTCCCTTCAGGCTGCCCGCGCCCGCGCCATATCCGCCACCTGTCGTGCCCAGTGCAAACGGCCCGGCCTTGGCGTGGCTGACCGCCTGTTCCCCCAGCCGGCGATAAGGGGGATTGGTACCCCATTGCTTGTTCCCGCCATTGGCAAGGTCATACAGCACGGCCGTGGGCACGATGGGGGAAGGGGGCACGCCTTTTTTAGGGATGAGCGAGAAGCCACGTCCGCGGGCGCCCAGCCAGCTTGCCACGCCATCCGCTGTCGCCAGACCATAAACCGAACCACCGGACAGGACGATCGCGTCAACGCTGCGGACCAGGTTGCCCGCACTCAGCGCATCCGTTTCACGCGTGCCGGGGCCACCACCACGGACATCCACCGCACAGGCCGCACGCTGGTCCGGCAGGATGACCGTAACGCCCGTATAGGCACCCGGATCATTGGCCAGCCCGATTTTCAGGCCCGCAACATCCGTTATCAGGTTCAGTTGTCCCGGCGCGCCGATGCGTACGGGGCTGGCTGCTGAAACGGCACGGGGCACGACCGCCATGCCGCCGGTGGCCAGCATGGCCTTGATCAGTTGGCGTCTATGCACTTGCATTACCTTTCAATAATAAGATTCTGTTCTTGCCTGTCATGATAAAGGATGTGTCCGTTTTACGCGGTCCGCGGGGTACGCGATATGCCAGCCCATACAACCAGTGCATTGATGATCAGCCCGATCATGCCAGGGTTCAGCCCGGCTGGCATGATATGAAGGAAAAACAGGCCCATCCCGACCAAATCGCCACATAACAGCCCGGCAATAATCGGAACGGCCGGCACCTTGCGGTCAAGCAGGGCAACAATAATGCCCGGCGCCAGCTGGGTAACACCGATATAATACAGGTTGTTCAGTATGACCATCAGCCCCGACAGGGACGCCCCCCCCAGCACCGAGACCACAAGATAGATGGCGATGGTGACCTGTGCCCCGATTTTCTGCGCACGGTCCGAATGGCCGGGCATGAGGTTGCGTGAAACCAGTGGCCCCAGCGCCAGACAGACGCCCGCCAGGATCACCAGCGCCGACAACGCACATCCCCCCGCCACCAGTCCTCGCGCCCAGTCGGGTAGGGTGGCGCAGACCGCGACCATGAAGACGTCATTGGGTGATGCAGGCGTCGCGCCCGATGTCCGGACATAAAGCGCCATCATGAAAAGGAACGGGAACATGAGCATGTAAAGCGGCATGAAAATCTGGTTTTTCTGCAATGTCCGGGGGGATTTTGCAGTAAACAGGAAGGCAACTGTCTGTGGTGCGATACACAGCCCGATCGACTGCAGGATGATTGTTGATACGATAAAGGCATTTCCCCCCGGCAGGCCATGCCCGCCATTATCGGGACTGGAGAATTCCGGCATGCCGACAGGCCAGTGCATGGCATGCATGGCTGCGTACCCACCCAGCAGGATGGCAGCCACCATCAGCACGTCCTTGAGTATGGAAACATAGGCCGGTGCCCGTATGCCCGACAGTAATATCCATGCCAGGGTCAGTAATGCGGACAGGCCCGTCATCATCATTCCCGGAATATGCCAGCCCAGGTTACGCACCACGACCATAAGGCCCGCAAACTGCATTTCACCAAACGGAAGCAGGAATAATGCCGTGTTTAGAACAACAAGTATTTCCAGCGCCCGGCTGGCGTAATGATTGCGGAAAATATCGGCAACGGTAATACATGAATACCGCTGTCCCAGTGTCCATATACGTGGGTTCAGGAAATAACCCACCGGATAGGACAGCAGGATATAACCCAGGAACCACATCCCAAAGCCGCTGCCCTGGGTGTATATTCCCGCGGGAAAACCCAGAACGCTGCCAATACTGTATGTTTCGCCAATGGTCAGGAAGAAAATGAGGACCGCCCCGAACTGACCTGACGCCACAAAGAAATCGCGCGCGTTCCGGGCAGCGTGGCGATAGCGTGAATAAACGGCGATCAGCACCGAAGCCGTAATGACAGCCAGGAATATGGAAACTTCCATGCCTTATCTTGCCCGCCTTGTATCTATGCCAGATCGTGTATGTGATGGCAGGTTCCAGCATATGGTCAGGCATGCGGGAACAAGGATGAAGCATGCGAACATCCAGATTATTTCAAGGGGAATCCCGAATACCGCCATTTTTTGCGCCTGCAGGGCCAGACCTCCCCCGATGACAAGGCAGAAGGGCAGAACAAGGCCCGCAAGCAGCGCGGGAAGGGAAATGGCGGGGACTGCCGGCGTGCCGTCGTCCCGTCTGTCCTGATCTTGCATGCCTGTCTGACCCTGTCCTGTTGGTAATGGCCTTATGATGTCATCATCAGTATGTATAGCTGATACGGGCACCGTAGAAGCGCGGCGGCCCAACAATGCCGAAATTGGACGTTGTAAAGAAATTACGTGTCATGTCATAGTTACGGTTAAGCGCATTCTGTACATAACCCGTTACACTCCATTTTCCGTTTTTTGGTCGAAACGTCAAGCTGGTGTTCAGCAGGAAATAGGGCTTGATATTATACAACGGGCCAAGGATGACGGCATATTCCTCGCTACGGTAGGAATAATCGGCCTCTGGCGTCAGTATATAGCCACGCAGCGCGCCGGGCAGGCGGATGTCATAGCTGGCCGACCCGCTCAACTGCAGCTTGGGGAAACCCATGTCTTTCCCCTGCATGTTCTTGTTTATGGTCTGGAAACCGTTTCCGCTTGCGCCAGTGGCCTGCGATGCGGCGATGTTCAGCGCCTGGAATTGTTCATACTGGCCCTGTTCGTAGCCGAAATTCTGCGTCAGGTGCAGGCCACGGATCGGTTCGGCCTGCGCTTCGAGTTCCACACCCCATAGCGAGGAACGCGGTGCGTTGATGATCTTGCCGATCGCGCCGATCGTGGGATCTTCAATCGCACTCTGCACCTGCTGGTCATGGTAGTCATACTTGAACGCGGCGCCATTGATGCGCAGGCGGTGGTTGAAGAACGTGCTCTTGAACCCGACTTCATAGGCCATCAGCCATTCCGGCTTGAAGGGGGCAAGCTGCGACGGCGCGGAAACGTTATAGGCGGAAAAACCGCCTTCCTTTACACCACGGCGAATATTGAAATAGGCCATGACATTGGGCTGGATATCATATTCGATGAACGCCTTTCCTGATACCTGATCCATCCCGGTCTTGCGGTCATAATGTGTCGCGGGGCCTGTTGCGTAGGATGCCTGGGTAAAGAAGTTGTTCAGTTCCTTCCATTCATTTTCATGTCGCAGGGCAAAGCCTATGCGCATGTGGGAAATGGGGCGGTAGGTGATGGATGCGAATTCGGAAAATCCCTGGTCAGGCTGGCTGTAACGCGTTTCAGTATTGAAGCCGAATGCATCCTTGAAATCGGAATACATGGCGTCCTGCAGGTTTTCCTTGAAGTAATACAGGCCAGCATTCCATGTCAGCGGCCCCCGGTCATGCGAGGCAAGGCGCAGTTCCTGTGAAAAGATCGACAGGTTGCTGTCAAAATATTCATCGGCATCCGCCGCCGTCGTACCATCCCAGTCGTTCAGTTCACGACGGTACATGACCTCATACGCACTGATGGATGTCAGGCGCGCCCATGAAAATTCCTTCTGGATGTTGATATCAACACCCCAGCTCTGGTTATTGCGGAATGGTTTGGCATTGGGGTTCAGGCGCAGGCTGTTCGCGAACTGCCGCGACATGCCCCACCCGGTGGCGTAATGGTCGCTATCGGCGGGAATGATGCTGCCATCGGGCATTGAAACCGAATTGATCAGGTAACCCGGCGTGGATTCCGACCGGTCGATGCCCCAGTGACCGCTCAGGTTGATGCGGGTCGTATCATTGGCTTCCCACCGCAGCTTGGCGCGCACGGCGCCAATATCGGCGTCACCTATGTGTTCGCCCGTTGTGCGATTGTGTTCGTACGCGCCGCCGTGGATCGTCTCCGCTGAAATACGGTAGGACAGGCGCTTGGTGATCGGGCCGGATACATACAGGTCGGTCTTGCTGCGCGCCCGGTTGGCGATGTCTTCGGATATGCCAGCACTCAACTTCTTCGTGGGGTCGGCGGTCTGCATTTCGATGTTGCCACCCGTGACGCTGCGCCCCGATGTATAGCCGGTCGGGCCGCGTTCGACATCAACACCCGCAAGATCGAACATGACCCCCTGCGTCATGACGCCGATGGGATAGGCCACCCCGTCGACATAGGTCATGACATCAGGCGTATTGTTGGATCCGTAGTCGAAAAAACCGATGCCACGCAGGTGGAACTGCGGCTGGCCGCCACCAAAGGCATTTTCTACCTGCAGGTTGGGTACGACATGCTGCAGGTCGTTTACCGTGGTGACATGGGCCTGTATCAGCGCCTCGCGGCTGAGATGCGCGATGGACCCGCCAACATGCTGCAAATGTTCGGCATGGGCATTGACGCCGCTGACATGGATGGTTTCGGGCTGCATCGCCGCCTGGACGCTGGCTTTCTGGTTGCCCGGTACGGGTTTGGGCTTGTGTTCGTTTGTCGTGACCGATGCGGCAAAGGCATCGGGACAGGCCGGCAGGGCGCAGGTAAACAGGACCGCGACACCGCCTATCGTCGTTATCTTTCCATATCTTTTCATTACGCACATGCCTGGTCGGAAATTATGGGAAGGTCGGTTGCCGACAATACGAAGCTGTTTTCTGTGGTCATGATGGGGGTAGCGGCCAGCATGGCATGGGACCACGCGCTGTTTCATACAGGGCTGCCAGCCGGATTGCCTGCAGATCAGCAAAGCGCGGGGTTATGATCTGCGCCCCGATTGGCATGCCGCTGCGTGAAAACCCGCAGTGAACAGACACGGCAGGCTGTTCGGACATGTTCCATGGGACAGTAAAGGCAATGTGGTCAAAGGAGCGTTCCGGGTCGTTGGTCGGCCCCGGATATTCAGCGGGGAAACTGACATTTGGCGTGGTAGGCGACAGGACAATATCAATTTTTTCAAATAGTTGAGCACATTTGTGCCGCATGGCAAATGTCTGCCCCAGCCCGTCCACGGCGGCAACACCGCTGACCTTCTCGCCACGCTGCGCCCATGTGCGGATGAAGGGCAGCACCTTTTCCAGCCTGTCGGGGGGAAGCTGGCTCAGTTCCGCCCAGCTTCGTGCGGACCAGTACTGGTCCAGCCCCGACAGCATCGTGGGCGTCATGACCGGATCGACGGGGATGATTTCAGCCCCCATATCGGCAAGCACGCGGGCCACGTTTTCAATCGCAACACGGATTTCGTCATCCAGCTTCAGCCCGCAGCCCGCGTCCAGCATAAGGCCGACCTTCAGGCCCCGGACATCCATGCCCTTGTAATAGCTGTCCCAGTCAATATCCGCATAGGGCAGGCTGGTGGCATCACGTGCATCGGGCAGGGACAGCACGTTCATCATCAGGGCCGCGTCGCCTACCGTGCGGGTCATGGGGCCTGCGCAGCGGCCGATATAATAGGGATCGATGGGAATGCGCCCAAGGGAGGGCTTGAACCCGACCAGCCCGCACCATGCTGCCGGCAGGCGAACGGAACCGCCAATATCGGTGCCGACATGCAGCGGTCCGTAACCCGCCGCCGCCGCTGCCGCGGCGCCCGCGCTGGAACCGCCGGGATTGCATGCCAGGTTCCACGGATTGCGCGCCAGCGGGTGAAATGTCGAAAGCCCTGATGACAGCATGGCGAAATCAGGCACCGTGGTTTTCGCGAAAATCAGTGCGCCGGCTTCCTTCAGCCGGGCGGCAGGCGGGGCATCCTGTGTCGCGGGCACCAGCTTGCTGGCGATGCAGCCCTGCGGGATGGGCTGGCCCTTGGTTGCGATCAATTCCTTCAGCGTTGCGGGCACGCCATCCAGAATGCCGCAGGGGCGGCCATGCATCCACCGCTGTTCGGACTGGCGGGCTTCACTGATCAGCCTGTCGGGTTCATAGGCGTATAGCGCGCCCAGCGCGCTTTCCCAGCGTGCGATATGCGCGATCAGCGCATTGGCGTATTCAACCGGGGAAAGGCTTCTTTTGCGATAGGAAGAAAGGAGCTCTCGGGCCGTCAGATCCATCATGGCGTAGGTTTCTTTCATTTCCCTTCGCACCCTGCAATTACAGGGTGGATATTGGGGGGAAAGGGATGACTTGTTTCAATAATATGATGGTATGGGTGGCCCGTAGCGTCTGAATATCCCAAATTTGTGCGCAGGGTGGAATACAAAACGATCTACAATCGAAACGATATTGTAAAGTCATGGCTTTCCTGTCAGCCAGTGCATGATTTTTCCGGTTTTCCGACTTTTCCCTTAAAACATTACGATCAGGCGTATATATTCCATGCCACTGGCCTGGTGCGTATCAATGGGGAACATATATGTCACTCAAAGCCCTGCAACTGTTCCTGATCGTGGCGCAGGCGACATCCCTGCGGCAGGCCGCCCAGCGACTGAACATGACCCCCACCGCCCTGCGTCGCCAGATCGACAGCCTTGAATATTATTTCGGATCTGAACTAATGGATCGCAACGCAGGCGGCATCCGCCTGACCGAGGCCGGTCAGCTGCTGCTGGGGCAGGCCGCGCGCATCCTGAATGATATCGCGGTAACCCGTACGCAGATCGATGACCTGAAACAGTTGAAACGTGGCACGGTCAGGATACAGGCAGGCGGTGCGATCGTGGCCGAACTGCTGGTACCCACCATCTGCACGGTTCATGAACAGTATCCCAACCTGCGCTTTCATGTGTTTGAAAGCAGGGCGTCGGGTATGGTCGCGGCCCTGACTGATGGCGGGATCGACCTGGTGGTCAGCCTGTTTACCCCCGAGGCGGCCCGGTCCTTCGTCAGCCACAGCATGCAGCTCAGGCACAGCGTGATCGTCAGCACGGATCATCCGCTGGCCTGCCTGGCGTCCGTGACCATCCGTGAACTGTCGCGCCATGCCCTGGCCATTCCCGATGAATCCTTTGGCGTGCGCCGGGAACTCAACCGCGCGGCACAGGCCTGCGGCATTACCCTCGACCCAGTATTCGTGACGGGTTCGCTGGAGATGCAGAAGGAAGTCGCGATGCGTGGCATGGCGGCACTGGTGCTGCCGCCCGAATGTTGCCGGCGGGAAATACAGGGCGGGCTGCTGTGCGCCGTTCCCATCCAGCCCGCCAATGTCATCAGTGCGACACTGGATCTGTGCTGCCTGCCGCAGCGGCGCAAATCCTTCGCCTGTCAGGCCCTGTTTGACGCGCTGGCGCAACAGATGCGCATCGGTTTCACCACGGGCGCGCTGGAACGCGTGAATTAGGGGCCACGGCCATGATGGCCCACAGGCAGGGCGTGAGGATAGTGAAATGACATGGCGGCGCATGGTCATGCCGCCCTGTAGTCCGCATTGTCCGGTAATGGAAATTCACTCCCCAACCCGGTGAGGTGCGTGATACATCTTTTCCCGACATGACAACCCAGATGATGATCGAACTGATTGCCGTCCTGACGGCCGTGCGTGACGATGTACCGCAGGTCATGACGATCGACCATGGTCGCCTGCTGCCATCGGGGCCGCTGGAAAGTACCCACCGCTCCCTGCAGGCAGGGGTCAGGGCATGGGTGGAACGCCAGACCGGACACCCCATCGGGCATGTGGAACAGTTGTACACCTTTGCCGATCATGACCGCTTGCTGACCACGGGGCAGGGCAGGCTGATCGCCATTTCCTACCTCGCCCTGACCCGTAGCCACGCGGGGGAAACAGGATGGCGGGACTGGTACGACTATTTCCCGTGGGAAAACAGCAAGACGGATGTGGGGCGGGACTGCCTGGCCATTATCGAACGCCTGCTGTGCCGGTGGGTGGCGAACATGGACAACGCTGCCGTGCGCGTGCGGCAGTGGCAGCGCTGTGTTTCCCTGTTTGCCATTGGCGACATGGTGGCCTGGAATGACGAACTGGTGCTGCAACGCTATGAACTTCTGTATGAAGCAGGGCTGGTTGCGGAAGCGGGGTGCCCGCCGGAAGACGCCGTGCCGGGACAGGCAATGCATCATGACCACCGCCGCATACTGGCCACCGGCATGGCGCGGCTGCGTGCAAAGATACGTTACCGGCCTGTTGTTTTCGAACTGATGCCGGAGGAATTCACGTTGCTGCAATTGCAGCGCGTGATGGAAAGCCTGTCGGGCGTCCAGATCCACAAACAGAATTTCCGCCGCCTGATCATGCAGCAGCAACTGGTTGAGGAAACAGGCGGAATTGAAGAAAATACCGGCGGTCGTCCCGCCCGGCTGTACCGTTTCTGTGGGGAGGTCAGGCGGGCGCGGCAGTTTGTTGGCACCAAGATCCCGCTATTCCAGCCCTGATGAGAAAAATGATGCCTCACGAAAAACCTGATTGACAAGCGGCCTGTTTGCCTTTGCTACTGTCTCCACCGGCTTCTGCTGCTTGGCTTATACTCAATATGAGCATAAAGAATGCGGCAGGCATGGCCGAAGGGAGAACAGGCATGAACCAGATTAAGCCGCGTGGCGGAACAGACGGGCTGTATGACCGGGTGCGGCATCTGGTCCCGGAAATGGAATGGGAGACCTTTGTCGAGGACATCCGCGCGATCGAAACGCTCAAGCGTGAACGTAACGCCGTCATCCTTGCGCATAACTACCAGACGCCCGAAATCTTCCATTGCGTGGCCGATATCCGCGGCGACAGCCTGGCCCTGGCCCGGGAGGCGCAGGAGACGGACGCGGATGTGATCGTCATGGCCGGTGTCCATTTCATGGCGGAAACGGCCAAGATGCTGAACCCGCACAGCACTGTCCTGATCCCCGACCTGCATGCGGGCTGTTCCCTGGCGGATTCCATTACAGGGCGCGACGTGCGCCTGCTGCGTGAACGCTATCCCGGCGTGCCGGTCGTGACCTACGTCAACACGTCAGCCGAGGTGAAGGCCGAAAGCGATATCTGCTGCACGTCCGGTAATGCGAAGCGGGTGGTGGAAGGTCTTGGCACCGATCGCGTCATCATGATCCCTGATGAATTCCTGGCCCGCAACATCGAAGCCGAAACCGGGATCAAGATGATCACATGGGCCGGCCATTGCGAGGTGCATGAACGTTTCACCCCGCAGGAAATCGAGCGCATGCGCGCCGACCATCCCGGTCTTGTGGTCCTGGCCCACCCCGAATGCCCGCCCGAAGTGGTGGCGGTGTCCGATTTCAGTGGCTCCACCGCCATGATGGGTGATTTCGTGCGCGAACATACCGGCAGCCGCATCCTGCTGGTTACCGAATGTTCCATGAGCGACAACCTTGCGGTGCAGTATCCCCAGACCGAATTCGTGCGCCCGTGCAACATGTGCCCGCACATGAAGCGTATTACCCTGTCCAATATCCGCCACGCGCTGGAAAACATGACGCATGAGGTCACGCTGGACCCGGAACTGGCCAGTCGCGGCCGCCGCGCCGTTGAACGCATGCTGGCGATATGACCTCCCTTCCGCCGCTGGGCCAGCTTGCCGGACAACCGCTGATCATCGGTGGCGGGCTGGCGGGCGTCATGACCGCGCTGTCTACCATGCGTCCGTGCGTGCTGGTCTGTCCGGGGCGGCTGGATGAAATACGTCCCCCCCTTGCCGCCAGCATGCTGGCGCAGGGCGGCATGGCGGCGGCCATGGGTGCTGACGACACGCCCGCGCTGCATGCGGCGGATACGCTGGCGGCGGGGGCGGGATTATGTGACGCCACGGTGGTCGATCGCGTAACGGCGGCAGCCCCGGCCGTGATTGAACGTCTGGCCGGTCTGGATGTGCAGTGGGACAGGCAGGCCGATGGCAGCCTGCAACTGGGGCTGGAAGCAGCCCACGGGCGGCGGCGCATCGTGCATGCGGGGGAGGACGCCACCGGGGCCACCATCATGCGCGCGCTGGTCGCCTGCGTGCGGCAGACCCCGCGCATAACGGTGGTGGAACATGCCCACGCGCATGATCTGCTGATACGTGACAGTAGGGTTGTGGGGTGCGTGCTTGTTGCTGGCGGGCGGACCGTCACGCTGTCCACCCCGGCCGTCGTGCTGGCTACGGGTGGGGTGGGTGGCCTGTTTGCCGACACCACCAATCCCGCTGGCGCCACGGGCAGTGGCCTTGCCATGGCCGCGCGCGCGGGTGCCGTGCTGGGCAACATGGAATTCGTGCAGTTCCATCCCACCGCGCTTTCCGCCGGACCGGAAGGGCAGCGCCTGTCCCTGGTCAGTGAGGCCGTGCGGGGTGAAGGTGCGACCCTGATTGATGAGACCGGTGAACGCTTTACCGATGAACTCGCCACCCGTGACAGTGTCTCCCGCGCGGTCTGGCGTCACATGGTGGACGGCCACAGCGTTTATCTGGATGCCCGCACGGCGCTTGGCGCGGCCTTTTCACGACATTTTCCCGCCATATCCGCGCTATGCGCGGCCCATGGCATTGATCCCGCGACGCAGCCGATCCCCGTGCGCCCCGCAGCCCACTACCATATGGGCGGCATCGTGGTGGACCATATGGGGCGCACCGAGGTTACGGGCCTGTGGGCGGCAGGGGAGGTCGCGTGTACCGGCCTGCATGGCGCCAACCGGCTGGCCAGCAATTCCCTGCTGGAAGCCGTGGCGTTCGGCACATGGATCGGCCCGCAGATGGACGACGGCCTGCCGCAGGCCACAACCTTGCCCGATGTTTCACTTTTTCCGTCCGGTCCGGCCCCGTTGCCCGCATCGTTGCACCTGCGGCGGGTCATGAGCCGCCATGCCGGGGTGATCCGTACGGGTGAAGACCTGCGCAATGGTCTGAAACAGGTCATGTCCATCGTAAATACGGATGGCGGGCTGGTCTGTGCCGCGATCCTGCTTGCCGCCCTGTCGCGGCATGAAAGCCGGGGTGGCCATTTCCGTAGTGACTATCCCCATGCCGGGGCCATGGCCACGCCGTCGCGCTTCAGCCTGACGGATATCCACGCCCGGCTGGCGGAAATGCGTGATACGTTTTCCCCGGCCCTGAATGAAAGAATGCCCTCATGATCCATTCCCTGCCAGACATCATGCTGGAACCGCTCGTGCGTGCGGGCCTGCTGGAGGATCTGGGGCGCGCGGGCGATCTGACGACCGACGCGGTGATCGTGGACGGGGATGCCGTCGTTTCCGCCGTGCTGGCCGCACGGCAGGACGGGGTGATTGCCGGGCTGGACATGGCGCGGCTGTCCTTTGCGCTCATGGATCCGCGTATCGTGTTTGAACCGCATGTGCATGATGGTCAGGCAGTGACACGTGGCATGCGTCTTGCCTCCGTGCGGGGTCCCGCACGCGGCATCCTGTCGGGGGAACGGGTGGGGCTTAATTTCCTCTCGCACCTCAGCGGTATCGCCACCGCCACGGCGCAGCTGGTGGAACTGGTCCAGCCCTATCGCGCCAGCATCACCTGCACGCGCAAGACGATGCCCGGCCTGCGGGCGATCCAGAAATACGCGGTCCGGGCGGGGGGCGGCAGCAACCACCGTTTCGGGCTGGATGATGCCATCCTGATCAAGGACAATCATATCGCCTTTGCCGGCGGGATCACGCCTGCGGTGCAGCGCGCGCGTCATGCCGCGGGACATCTGGTGCGGATCGAGCTGGAGGTCGATACACTGACCCAGCTACACGAGGGGCTGGAGACCGGCGGCGTTGATGTCTTCCTGCTGGATAACATGCCGCCCGACGTATTGCGTGAGGCCGTGCGCATTGTAGACGGCCGCGCCGTGACCGAAGCCTCAGGCGGGATAACCCCCCAGACCGTCACCGCCGTGGCACAGGCCGGGGTTGACCTGATTTCCCTTGGCTGGCTGACCCATACCGTGCGCGTCATGGATATCGGGCTGGATTACCAGCCATGATCCTGTAGGAAGGAAGCCGTTCATACAGGGGAGAACCACCATGGCGTCCACCACGACCACCCGCGCGGGTTATCTGTGCGCACTGCTGCTGGGAACCACCATCATGGCGGTGGGCGCGCAGGCCCAGCCCGACATGCAGCAGGCGCAGCAGCGCGCCCAGCAGATGGAGCAGATGCGTATGCAGCATGACCAGCAGATGCAGCAGATGCAACAGCAGTTCGGGCAGCAGCAGATGCAGATGCGCCAGCAGGAACAACAGATGCACATGCAGCGTGACCAGCAGATGCAGCAGATGCAGCAGCAGTTCCGCCAGCAGCAGATGCAACTGGACCAGCAGGAACGCCAGATGGGCAACCAGCCCGGTGGCCGTGAACAGGTCGCCCGCCAGCGTGAACAGTTCCGTATGCAGCAACAGCAGCAGGAACAGCAGATGCGCCAGCAGTTCCAGCAGCAGGACGAACAGCTACGCCAGCAGCGTTTCCAGATGGAACAGCAGCAGGATCAGCAGCGCAGGCAGATGATGCCGGGGCCGCGGAACTGGTAAAAAGTCAGTAAGGCATAAGAAATTTTCTGGTAAAGATTTTTTCAAAAAGCCTCTGAAAACGCCGCCTTTTTGGGAAAAGGCGGCACCCGGAAACTTTTATTATTTTCTATCCTGACCCTGTCCCCGGTATCATTTTTCCATCATTGCAACAGGTTCCGCAATGGGTGCGCGGGGTAGTTCCAGCAGGTTGATGCGGACACCCCCGTCGCGCATTTCGTCGCGCAGGGCGCGGGTCATGTCGCGTATGCTGTCATGGTGGGTAAACAGCAGCACCTGTGTTGTACGGGCAAAATCAGCCAGTACCCGCAGGGTGCCCAGGCTGCGGGCGTCATCGAACTGGACCAATAGGTCATCAGCGATGAAGGGCAGGGATTCGGCTGATTTACAGTAGGTTTCCACGCTGGCCAGCCGAAAGGCCAGGAAAAGCTGGTCGCGGGTGCCCGCACTCATCATCATGACCGGTACGGTGCTGCCATCGTGGCGCACGCCATGCACGACCGGTTCATCATGCGCATCAAGTTCCGTCCTGATGCCGGTAAAGGCCCCCAGCGTGGCAAGGGACAGGAACTGCCCCGCGTGCGTGACCAGCGGATCCTGCTGCGCCGCCCGCACACGGTCAATCGCATCGGCGATCAGTTTGCGGGTCAGGGTCAGCCGGGAATATTCCTCCACAATCTGGTGCAGGCTGGCAATGGCGGCCTCGCGTCGTGCAGCGGCCTGCTGGGCATCCGTGTTGTGTTCGAATGCACGCAGCGCCATGTCCTGCTCCTGTTCAGCACGTACGGCGTTGTCACGCAGGCGTTGCAGGTCAGCCAGGCGGTCATGGATCCCTGCTATTTCCGCCTTCAGTTCCGGCAGGTCACGTCCATCCAGCGCACGTTCCAGTTCGGCGGCGGACTGTCCGTCCGTCATGCGTGACAGGGTGTCGCGCGCCTGCGCATGGTCGTGGTCCAGCCGGTCGCGGTGAGCCAGTCGGGCAGCAAGCTGGCGCAGGGTGTCCATGCTGTCGGTATGCGTCCGGATCATCAGCGCATCAATGGCTGTGCGGGCGTGCGACAGGCTGGCTTCGCTATCGATCACATCCTGATTGGCCGCAGCCAGCGCCGGTTGCAGGGCTTCGCGCTGATGCCGGGCTTTTTCCGCGGCCTGCCACTGGCGGTCCAGCTCCTCGGCCGCCGCCACCCCGTCCTGTGGCAGCGGCAGGTGCTGCCGCATGGTGTCGAGAGCCTGCGTCAGCGCCTGCTCGGTCGTGTGGGCCTGCGCGCGGGCTTCATGCAGTTCCGCCAGCCGTTCAATATGCGCGGGGGCCGCCGCCCATTCGGTTGCAAGGTCACGCGCGACATCGGGCAGGGCGTCTGCCGGAAGGCCGATGGCCTGCATGGCGCTGGCCCATTGCTGCTGCCATGCCTGCCGGGCGGCGGTCAGGTCCGTGCCCTGCTGGCGCAACTGTGCCTGTAGCGGGAGCAGTTCATCCAGTTCACGCTGCAACCTGCCGTATTCTTCATGCCCGCTGGCATGCACGCGCATGGCGGCGGTGGTGGCTTCAACGCAGGCAGGCAGGTCCAGCGCGGGATCAATCCCCAGCCGTCCGGCCAGCCGCCGCAGCCGGTCGCGCACCGCATCGGGGCGAATGCGTTCTTCTGCCAGTGTCGCCCGTTCGGCTGCGACCTGTTCGGCGTCAGTCAGTACCTGCGCGCGCTGCTGTATGAATGCCAGCAGGGCTTCGGGTGTTGCGGCACGGGATTGCAGGGCGGGGAAAGGGGTAATGAATTCCTGCCACTGGCGGGTAAGCTGCTTTTCCACCTCAGACCGATTGTGGTCATGGAAGGCAATTTTTTCCATGCAGTGGCTGATGTCGTGGCGCAGCCCCTCGATCCGGGCAATACGGTCCGCCTGTGCCATCAACTGTGCCGACAGGCTGTCCGCCCGTTCCATGGCGGCGTCCAGCGCCACGGCACGGACCTGGCGTGTGGGCACGGGCGTGTCATGGTCGGGGTGCAGGTAGGTCGCGCGGATTTCCTGCCACAGCGTATCACGCTGCGCGCGTGCGGTTGCCAGCATGTCCGGTGTTATGGAACTGCCTGCCTGTTCCAGTCGCGCAAGCTGGGGCTGCAACGTGGTCAGGCGTTCGCGTTCCGCCGCCAGCGTGCTGGCCAGACGGTCGTGTTCAATGCGCAGTTTATGCTGGGCCTGCGTGATATGCTGCACGCCATCGGCCGTGGGGCAGGGCAGGTGGCGCAACTGGTCCACCGTATCCGCCCCCAGTGCCTGCACCTGTGCCGCAAGGCTGGCCTGACGCTGGTCCAGTGTTGCAGTACGTAGCGCCAGCCGCTTCATTTCCGTGGGCAGGGCGGCAAAGGGGGCCGTGTCTTCATGCAGCGCCAGGTTGTGACCGGCGGCCCGCAGGCTATCCATGCGGTGCTGTTTCTGCGCAATGGCAAGGTCCGTCTTGCGGACTTCCTGTTCCAGATTGTCGTGCTGGTTGCGCCATCGGGCCTGTGTGTCAGCCATTACGCGGATACCGTCCAGAACCGTACGGTCTGGCATGGACTGGTGCAGATCGGCGTCCGCACCCTTGCCCAGCCGCTGGCGCAGGCTGGCCAGGCTTTCATCTATGCCGCGCCATTTTTCGTCCTGCGCGGCCTTCTGCGCACGATGCTGGCGGACGGTCTGGCCAAGGCGGATGGCCTGCATGATGGGATCGCGCAGGGAGGCAAGGGCAAGCTGCACCGGGGATATGGCCGTCTGCTGCCGCAATTGCGTGGCCTGCGCCACGGCAGCCTCATGGCGGGTCGTGGCCGCCTCGCATGCATCCAGCGCGGTGATGATGGCGGTGGCCATGCCCGCGGGTAGTGCGGCAAGATCGGCCTGTGCGCTCAGTTCATCGTGCAGCCGACTGATGTCGCGCAGCACGGGTACGGCTTTTTCCAGCCGTTCGTAGTGGGCGTGCAGGCGGCGCAGTTCGTCCTGTTCATGGCTTATGTCAGTTTTCTGCTGGCGGGCTTCGTCACGCAGGCGACAGTGTTCGGTATAGGCGTCATGGCCGAGCGAGGCTTCCCTCAGGCTGTCCCTTGCGGCGTTGAAGTCATCCAGCGCCCTGTAGAACGCACGTTCAACCCCACGCCGCGGGGTGAACAGGGCATTGCGGCGTGCGTCGATTGCCTCCAGCCGTTCCACAAGGGCGCGCAGGCCGCCACCGGCTTCCACGATCAGGCGGCCGATATCCCCGTTCGCCCGCAGCAGTGCCGCACCACCGGAACGCAGGGTTTCGTCATTCAGCCCGAACAGCGCGGCAAAGCGTTCACGCGTCATTGCCCCTAGTGGCCGTGCCAGCACGCTGTCCGGCACCGCGTTGTGATCCGGGTCCTGCAAGGTGTTCTTGCGGCCCTTGTGGCGGCTCAGTTCCAGTACCTGACCGTCATCAAGCCGCACCTGCGCATCCAGCCGGATCTGCGCATTGCCAAACATGGCCCCGGCAATTGACAGGTTGGGAACACCGAACAGGAAATCCGACAGGGCGGACAGGCAGGTACTCTTGCCGGCCTCATTGGGGCCATGGATGACGTGCAGGCCGCGGCCATCCCCGAAATCAAGGTCAAGGTCGGCAATGCCGCCATATTTGACAATGCGGAAGTTACTGATGCGCATTGTCGCTGCCCTCCGGGTTTTCCACCAGCGACAGGGCAAGGTCAACCGCGCGTGCCGGCACGTCGTTGAGAATGCTTTCCCGCATTTCATCCGTCCGCGCCTGGGCGGGCACGCGCTCCATTACGATTTTCAGGATATCGGACAGTTCCGCCTGCAATGCCTCCGGTGTGGCCGCCTGTCGTATGTCGGCCGCGATCCGGCCGCCGGTGGAGCGGTCCAGAACGGCAGGACGCACGGGCGGGCGGGTATGGATTTTCAGGCGTTCCAGCCATATCTCATCAGACAGGCTGGCCAGGATCGCCTCGATTTCCAACTGCACGTCATGCGTGTCACGGATCAGGTGGGCATGCAGCGGGCTTGCGCCGACCAGTTCCAGCCGCAGGGCAATCGGCCGCCCCTGTGCCTGCGCGATCAGGTCCTGGCCTGCGCGGCGGATGCACCCGGTCATGTCGGCCGACGTTGCGGCATGGGTCAGGTCCACGACCTCACTGGCCCAGCGCACGGCGTCAAGCACCTGATGGTCCACGGATGCGACATCCCCGCCACACACCGTGACCAGTGATGCGCCCTTCGGCCCGGCTTCACGCGCGTGGCGTCCCTGCAGGTTGCCCGCGTAAACCACGTATGGGTCTTCATGCAGGATTTCGCGGGTGTGGACATGGCCCAGCGCCCAGTACTGGTAGCCATGGTTGACCAGTTGCTCCACCGTGCAGGGGGCGTAGGTTTCATGCCCCTCCCGCCCCTGGCAGGCGGTGTGCAGGATGCCGATGTTGAACAGGCCGGGCATGGGGGCGGGGTATTTGCGCGCGATATTGTCGGTTACGTCACGGCGGCCAAAGCTGCGGCCATGCACGGCAACCCCCAGATCCTCCATGACGCAGGTTTCGGCCTTGCTGGTGGCGAACAGGTGGACGTTGTCCGTGATATGCAGGTGTCTGGCGAAACGGTTTTCCGCATCATGATTGCCAAGGATCATGAAAACGCGAATGTCCGCCTGCTGCAGTCGGGCCATGCCGTTGATGAAGAACAGGCCACACTGCGTATCGCGCAGGTCACCATCAAACACGTCGCCCGCCAGCACGACAAAGCGGCATTCGGTCCGGATGGCCAGGTCGACCATGTCATTGAAGGCACGACGCGAGGCATCGGCGATCAGGCGGGCATATTCGCCCGACTTTTCCGTCAGCCCCAGCAGTGGGCTGTCCAGATGCAGGTCGGCGGCATGAAGAAAACGGAATTCGTCCATGCCGCCATCGTAATCCATTGAAAGCGGAAGTAAATGCACCCCTTCCCCTTCGTGTCCGGAAGGGGAGGGGCATGCCTTGCGTACCGGTCAGGCCGTATGGTCGGTGATATCGGTGCAGATATACTTCATTTCCATGTATTCATCCATGCCATAGCGCGATCCCTCGCGCCCCATGCCGGACTGCTTGATGCCGCCAAAGGGGGCGACTTCGTTGGAAATCAGGCCGGTGTTGTGGCCCACCATGCCGTATTCCAGCGCTTCGGCCACGCGGTAGGCGCGGGCATGGTCGCGGGTGAAGAAATAGGCGGCCAGACCGTATTCCGTGTCATTGGCCATGGCGATGGCCTCGGCTTCCGTATGGAAGCGGAACAGCGGGGCCACGGGGCCGAAGGTTTCTTCATGCGCGATACGCATGGCGGGGGTCGCGTCACGCAGCACGGTGGGGCGATAGAACAGTTCGCCCGCATTATCGCGCGCGCCGCCGCACATGACGGTGGCACCGTGCGATACCGCGTCATTGACGTGTTCTTCCACCTTGTCGCGCGCCTTTGAGCTGATCAGCGGCCCGATGATGGAGTCAGGATCGCTGCCCGGTCCCACCTGCAGCTTTTCCACCACGCGGGCGAAGCGGGTGGCGAATTCGTCATAAATGCCATCCTGCACCAGAATGCGGTTGGCGCAGACGCAGGTCTGGCCGGCATTGCGGTATTTGGCGGCGATGGCGCTTTTGATCGCCTGTTCGATATGCGCATCGTCAAATACGATGAAGGGCGCGTTGCCACCCAGTTCCAGCGACAGGCGCTTGAGCGTGGGGGCCGACTGCGCCATCAGGATCCGTCCGACCTGCGTGGACCCCGTAAAGGACAGCTTGCGGATATCGGGGCTGGCGCACAGCGCCTTGCCCAGTGTCACGCCATCACCGGGCAGCACCTGCAGCAGACCGGCAGGCACGCCCGCCTGGTGTGCCAGTTCCGCCAGCGCGAGTGCCGTCAGGGGCGTGTCTTCCGACGGCTTGATGATCATGGCGCAGCCGGCGGCCAGTGCGGGTCCGGCCTTGCGGGTGATCATGGCGGCGGGAAAGTTCCACGGCGTGATCGCGGCACATACGCCCACGGGCTGGCGGATCACGCTCAGCCGGGTGGCCGGGTTGGTCGGCGGAATGACATCGCCATAGGCGCGCATGGCCTCGGCTGCAAACCACAGCAGGAAACTTGCGGCATAACGGATCTCGCCCGCCGCTTCCGCGCGGGGCTTGCCCTGTTCGGTCACGATCAGGGTGGCGAGGTCATCGACATTGTCCATCACCAGGTCATGCCAGCGCGTCAGGATCACCTGCCGCTGCGCCCCGGTGCGGTTGCGCCATTCCGCCTGTGCCGTAACGGCGGCGGCAACGGCGAGGGTGACATCCTGCGCGCCGCATTCGGCCACCTCCGCCACGACGGCACCGGTGGCGGGGTTATGTACGGGACGGCGTGCGCCGCCCGCCGCGGGGCACCATGTCCCGTTAATGAACGCATCCTTGCGGAACAGGGATGTATTGGAAAGGTGTACGGTCATTTCGGTCTCCGGTACATTGCGGTCGGGCGGTTTGGACAGGTTCAGGCTAAGGATTCTGCCAGAACCTGCTCGATGATTTTCATTCCTTCATCAATGATCTCATCCGATGCCGTCAATGGTACAAGAATACGGATGGTCGCGCCCTGCGTGCCACAGGACAGCAGGATCAGCCCCTTTTCACACGCCCGCGCGCAGATCGCGGCGGCGGCGCCCGCGCGTACGCCCGGCTTGCCGTGTTCTTCCAGGATGTCGAAGGCGATCATCGCACCCAGACCACGCGCGCGGCTGACGGGCAGGAGTTTTGTGTTGGCATGCAGGCGGTCAATGTGGCGACGCAGGCTTTCACCAATCGTGTTGGCGCGTTCCACCAGTTTTTCATCGCGGATGATGTCCAGCACCGCCAGACCCGCCGCACAGGCCAGCGGCGCACCGCCATAGGTGCCGCCCAGACCGCCGGGGCCAACCGCGTCCATAAGCTCTGCGCGGCCGATCACGCCCGAAAGCGGCAGGCCACCGCCCATGGACTTCGCAACGGAGACAAGGTCAGGCTGCACGCCGGAATGTTCGATGCCGAACAGGCGACCCGTGCGGGCGAAGCCGCTCTGCACTTCGTCGGCCACCAGCTTGATGCCGTGTTCGTCACAGATGCGGCGCAGGGCAACCAGCAGTTCGGTAGGCGCCACGCGGAAGCCGCCTTCGCCCTGCACGGGTTCGATGATGATGGCGGCGACGCTGGATGCCGGCAGGTCGGCGGCGAACAGGAAATCGAGCATGCGCAGCGTGTCCGCCACCTTTACCTCTTCCCCGTCAGGGAAGGGCAGGTGATAGACTTCACCCGGCAGGGTGCCGAATGGGGCCTTGTATGGCTTGACCTTGCCCGTCATGGCCGATGCCAGCAGCGTGCGGCCATGGAACCCGCCGGTAAAGGCGATGATGCCGTTGCGCCCGGTGGCCGCGCGCGCGATCTTCACCGCGTTTTCCGTCGCCTCCCCCCCGGTGGAAAAGAAAATGGTCTTGGCCGGGCCTTCAAACGGAGCCAGTGCATTCAGCTTTTCCGCCAGCGCGATATACGGCTCATACGCCGAGACCTGAAACGCGGTATGCGTGAAACGGTCAAGCTGCGCGCGCACGGCTTCCAGCACCTTCGGGTGGCGGTGGCCCACATTCAGCACGGCAATGCCACCGGCGAAATCAACGTAGCGGCGACCTTCCACATCCCACAGTTCGGCATTTTCGGCCCGGTCGGCGAAAACAGGGGTGGATGTCGCCACCCCGCGCGGTACGGCGTGGTTGCGGCGGGCAAGAAGATCCTTGTTGGTCAGTGTCATGGCCTGTTTTCATCCCTGTGGGGTGCATGGGGGCTGTGGGTACAGCCGTTTCGGTCATGTTCCACGTAACGGGTTCGCAACAGGGTGGGGAGGCGCTTTTTAAGCGATCAATGGTGACTGGATGTCACCACTTCCGCTTTGTCCGCATGCAGTTGCGCTTCCAGCCATGTGCGCAGCATCACCATTGGCCGCGCCTGCCATGCCTGTTCCGTCGCACGCAGGACATAGGCCCCCAGCGAGACATCATGCAGCGGAATGTCCGTAGTGGTGACCCGGACCAGGCGACCGGTCTGCAGGTCATCTTGCAGCAGGTAGGCATTGGCCAGTGCGATCCCTTCGCCCGCGCGCGCCGCCGCCAGCGCCAGATGCGCCTGCCATAACCGGCTGCATCCGGCCACGTGCGCGACCGCGACCGACTGTCCCGCAAACCACAGCCGCCATTCCGTATCATTGTCTTCAATCAGCAGCGGGGCGTGCAGCAGGTCAGCGGCCTTGCGCAGCGGATGGGCAAGGCGGTGCAGGCAGGCCGGGCTTGCGACCGGGAAAACCGGCGGCCGCGCAATCGGCAGGGCGCGTACGCGCGGTGCGATGGGGGCGGCGTTATGGTCGTTGATGTAGCGGATATCGGCATGCAGCACGGTGTCGATCCGGTCGGGATCAAACCGGCAGTCGGAATCAACGGGACGCAGCATCAGGTCCACACCGGGATAGGTCTGCCGGAAACTGGCCAGCCGTGGCAGCAGCCAGTGATAGGCGATCCCGTGCGAGCACGTCAGGGTTACCTGTGGCATCTGCCCGCGTATGTCCGCCGTGGCGCGGGCAAGTCCGTCCAGCAGGGGGGCAATGCGGGTATGGTAATCATGCCCTTCGGGTGTCAGGCCACCTTCGCTGCGGTTGCGCAGGGCGACGCCAAGGCTGTTTTCCAGGTCGCGCAGGTGGCGGCTGACCACGGCATGATCCACCCCCAGTGCGGTCGCAGCACGACGGATGCCGCCGGTGCGCGCATAGGCCACAAAGGCGTTGAGGGCCGCAAGCGGCGGGATGTGGTAGCGCCATTCCATACGGTGTGGATGCTAGCATGAACGGGCCGGATCAAAAACAGCATGATCGCGCAATCCCGCTGCCGGGACCGCCTGCAGATCATGGGAAAGTTTCTGGTGAAGCGTTTTTTCAAAAAGCTTCAGAAAACACTGTCTTTCCGGGATAAAGGGGATGCCCGATAATTTCTGTTTCCATCAGAAAGGTATTTTAAATCCGGTAATTGCTGGGCCGGGATCCTGCAGGCGGCGCGGTAGTTCATGGCAAGGTGGATCGTTCCCCCTTCCCATGACAGGGGCATTCGGACAGTCACTGGTGAATGTCGTGGTTGTCGGATAAGACGGTGATGTTTCTTGTCTGGACGGATGTAGTGTGTTTCTGCGGCAGTTGACCTACCTGATAGCCCTTGACCGTTATCAGCATTTTTCCCGCGCGGCGGAAAGCTGCGGTGTCTCGCAGCCCGCACTGTCTGCGGCGATACGCCAGCTTGAAGCCGAGCTGGGTATTACCATCATCCGCCGCACCCGGCGTTTCAACGGCCTGACGGATGAAGGGCGGCGGGTGCTGGCCTGGGCGCGCCAGACGCTGGCGGCACTGGACGGATTGCGGCAGGAAGCGGCTTTCGCGCAGGAAGTGGCGGGGGGCACGCTGTCCATCGGGGCCATGCCGCCGGGGATGCAGGCCATCCCCCTGATGCTGGAAAGCTTCCGTAGCGCCATTCCCGGCCTGCACCTGCAGGTCCGTATCGGGTCATGCGCGGATACCATCCATCGCCTGCGCCAGCAGCAGCTTGACCTGGGGCTGGTCTATCTGGACCAGATCGCGTCCGATGCGCCCTTTGACGTCCTGCCGCTTTTTACGGAGCAGCACGTGCTGGTGGCGGCCGAGCCCATTGTCCTGCCCACGGGGCGACGTGAGTGGGGTACGCTGGCCGATCTGCCCCTGTGCCTGCTCAGTCCCGAAATGCGTACGCGCCAGATCGTGGATGCCGCGTTCAGGGGGGCGGGGGTGACGCCCACCGTGGTGCTGGAAACAAATTCGCTGGAAGTGCTGTATGCGGAACTGCTGGCGGGGCGGCTGGCCAGCATATTGCCGGTCATGGCGCTGCCAACCCATACCGGGCATTGTCGCCTGCAGGTCTGCCCGCTTGGACCCTGTAGCGTGCCGGAGGTCGGGCTGGTGCGCCTGACCCAGTCCCTGCCGACCGCGTTGACGGCGCGGGTATGGGAAATTGCCAGCCAAATGGACATGCGCGACATTTTTGCGGTTGGCTGAATACGGATGTCCGGTCAGGGCGTGCGGTGCATGTTGCGCAGCACCTGCCGTTCAGCCTGCTGGAAGGCATTCCAGTCCTGCCGCGCGTCATTGTCATCCGTGGGGGTGGGCATGTCACGACTGCCGGTCTGCCCATGTTCATATCCCGTCGGGGATGATATGCCGATGGACCGGTCGGAGCCGGGCAGCGGGGCGAAATGCGCCAATGGGGGTGTGGCGGGTATGGACGGGCCCAATGGGGCCATCGTTGCGTGGGGCAATGCCACGCTGCCATTCCAGCCACCGGGGACCGCGCCGGGCATCTGTGCCATGGCACGATGCAGGGGCAGGCAGGCCAGCACCAGTATCAGGAACCGGAACATGCTGTCTGGCTGTAAAAGAGGGTAGAAATAAAAACGGCAGGAACCGGGGTTCCTGCCGAAATTATCAGCCAATCTTCAGATTGACTGCGGAAGACTTGCCATTACGGCCCCGTTCGAGGTCGTAGGTTACAGCCTGTCCTTCGTTCAGGGTCTGCTGGCCAGCCTGCTCGACTGCAGAGATGTGAACGAAAGCGTCAGCGCTTCCATCATCCGGCTGGATAAATCCAAAGCCCTTCTGGGCGTTGAACCATTTAACTGTTCCTGCGGCCATGTGTTGGCCTCCTTGCGTAACCGGCACCCACGCGAACATGCGCGGAATCGAGACTTTTCGTTTTATCGGGGATGCCAGAAGGCCGCGTAGCGTGGCTGCAATTGAAATCTTGTCCGTAGCTGAAAAGTCCAGCCGTGGGGCATCTTGTATAGAGGTTGCACGCAAATAGCACGGAAAATATTCAAAAAAGCGGAAATATTTCCTGTCGGGCATCGGATGGCGGGCTAAAGCGCGCACCATTGGCGCATCATGTTGTGGTAGATATTGGTCAGTGACAGTACGGCGGAATCGGCATCCCCCAGCCGTTCGCGCAGCGATGTCACCTGCATGTCCAGGTCAAACATGATCTGCCGCCGGCTTTCTTCGGCAATCATGGACTGCGACCAGAAAAAGGCTGCCAGCCTGCTGCCCCGTGTTACCGGGGTGACGCTGTGCAGCACGGTGGTGGGATACAGGATCATGTCGCCCGCCGGCAGTTTTATCGCCTGTTCATTGCCATTGGCATGAATGGTCAGTTCACCGCCGTCATATTCATCCGGGTCGGAAAAAAACAGTGTGGAGGAGACATCCGTGCGGATACGCGTATGGATCCCCCCCGACAGGATGCCGCGTATGGCGTTGTCCACATGCGCGCCAAAGCTCATGCCATTTTCATAGCGGTTGAACAGCGGCGGACTGACCCGGTAGGGCAGCACCGCGCTGTTGAACAGGGCATTGCGGCCCAGCGCGCGCAGCACAAGCTGCCCCAGTTCAAGACAGGCTTCCGAATCCCGGGGCAGCTGCAGGTTGTTCTTGGCCTTCGCTGACTGTGCGCCCGCCGTCTCGCGTCCGTCGGTCCATTGCGCGTTTTTCAGTGTTTCACGGCAATGGGCCAGTTCATCGGCCGTCAGCAGGGCGGGAATGTGCAGCAGCATGGCGGGACCTTGGGCGTATGGCGTTGGGGATCAGTACTGGGCCGAGATGTTGAACAGGAACGACCGCCCTATGGAAGGCGTCACCCGGTTTGAAAACAGGCTGCCGTAATTCAGCCGGTTATCAAGGTTATAGGCGTTCATCGCCACTTTCCAGTGGTCGGCGAAATGGTGCGATACCATGGCGTCGAATTCCACCGTGGCGGGCACGCGCGCCGTGTTGGCCTGATCCAGCCATACACCCTGCCGCCACGTGATGCCGCCGCCGATGGTCATGTTCCATGGCTTGCGCGGGGCGATTTCATAACTGGTCCACGCCGTGGCCTGATTATGGGGCACATACTGGATCTGCCCGCCCTGCTTGGATGAAGTGGAACCGGCCTTGGTGATGGTGGGGTCATACAGGGCATAGGTGCCATAGAACATCCAGTTGCGCAGCAGGGTGCCCGATGCGCTGAGTTCAAGCCCCTGGTTGCGTTCCTGGTCACTGGTGGCGGTAATGTCCCCGGTGGAGGGATCGGTCTGCACCGAATTGTTCTTTTCCAGCCGGAACAGGGCCGCCGTAAAGCCGATGCGGTCGTGGAAAGCACTGTATTTCGCACCCACTTCATACAGCCTGCTGCGTTCGGGCGCGGCCGTTGCGTTCTTGGCGTTCATGGGTTCGGAACTGTTGGTGACATACATGCTCAGCGGCGTGGTGGATTCCGACCAGTTGAAATACACCATCAGGTTGCTGCGCGGGGTGTACATGATGCTGACCGACGGGTTGATGGTGGTTTCGTTCTGCCCGTAATGCACATCTGGCGTCGCGGTGCTGCCGCCGGTGGCGCTGTAATGGCTGTTCCAGTTATCCCAGCGGAAACCTGCCTTTACCGACAGGTAATTCGTCAGCCATATCTGATCGGACAGGAAGAAGCCCACATCCAGCGCGTCGCTGTCCTTGTAGCACTTGCGGCCCACGCCATTGCCGATATTGACCAGCCGGTTCGGATACTGGTTGCAGTCCCCCAATGTCAGGCCGGGCACGTAGGGTGAGGGGTCAAGCAGGCTGGTGCCGGGACGGTTGGAGCCGTAGGCGTAGTTCTGTCGGTGGTCGGTCACGTATTCAATGTCGAAGCCGCCAATGATCTCGTGCCGGATTCCGCCGGTTTTCAGGTGGGCGACACCGGAAAACACGTCCTGTATGGACCAGTCGCTCTGCCGGTAGGGTTCGGGTCCACCCACCCCGCCATTACGCGCCACCTGTGCCGCACCGGGATTGGCGGAAAAGAAATCGGACTGACAGGTGGATGAAGGCGACACGCCATTGAACGTGTTGTTGGTCAGCACGGCGCCACTGCTGAAGTTCGAGCATGCTTCCTGTGATGCGGAGAAATAGCGATGAAAGATGCCGCCACGCATGTCGTTATATAATGTCAGGATCGGGTTGACCCTGGCCGTCAGGCGGCCGGTAATCATGTCCGTGCTGGAATTATCCTGGTCATAGGTGGTGCCATACCAGTTGGTACGCTTGACGCCGTATTCGGTAACGGGGCGGCCAATGGCACCGGCGGAGGAATAGACAACCGGCACGCCGTAATCGGGAATGCGGTTATCGTTCTGATGGAAATATTCCAGCACGAACGACACTTTCTTGCCCAGCCCGAATGCGATGGACGGCGCGATACCCCAACGGTGGGAATAGATATCGTCACGGCCAACGACATTGTTTTCGTTGCCCATGCCCGTCAGGCGGAAGGCGGTGGTGCTGTTCAACTGGTAGTTCACATCCAGCGTGCCGCGATAATAGGACCCGCTGCCGCCTGAAAAACTGGCCTGGTAGCTGTTGCCCAGATGCGGGGTCTTGGTCACGATATTGATCGCGCCACCCGTGGTGCCATTACCGAATACTTCCGATGACGGCCCCTTGATGACCGAAACATGGTCATAATAGAAGCTGTCGCGCGTATAGACGCCAAAGTCACGCAGGCCGTTTTCATAAATATCGTTCTGGGCTGCAAAACCACGGATCAGGAACTGATCCCCCGCCATGCCGCCTTCGCCTTCACCCACCGATGCGGTGATCCCGGGCACGTTCTTCAGCGCTTCATCCAGGGATTTGACATTCTGCTGCTGCATAAGCACCTGCGGCACCACGTTTACGTTCTGTGGCGTGTGCATGGCGTCCTGCGGCATCCGGCTCAGCCCGATGGATTCATGCAGCACATTCATCGGGGATGCAGTGACATGGGTCAGGTCATGGGATGTATCGGATGAATGATTGTACAGGTCCGTTGTATCGGTATCCGATGCCGTGGTTGTCCGGGCCTGTTTGGTGCTGCCGGTCGGGGATGTGGATGTCGTGTCTTGTGCGGCAGCCTGCGCGCCGGTAGCCGCGCAGGCCAGCGCCATGGAAGCGGTGAGCAGGGAGAAAGGCCTGAGTTTCTGGCGGATGGTCTGGTTTGTCATATTGCAACAGCCTCTTAATTGCATGAAGGCTGCATATCTATTTTGATAATTATTCGCAATAACCCCTGAGGCGCTTCGCTTCCCTGTGTCTCTTAAATGCAACAAATTCTCATTATCAATTGCAACCCGAGCGCGAAAAAGCCCCGCACCACAGGGGATACGGGGCTTTGTGCACCAATACGCGGCAGGCATGTTACAGGTTGGCGATGACCTTCAGCCCGACCAGGGCGGCATTGGGAATGTGTTTGGTTTCACCCGGCCGGATCATGTACTCGAATTCCGGCTGGACCAGTATGCCCGGCATCGCGTCAATGGCGTAATAGGCTTCTATGATGTGGGAATCCGTCTGCGGCGCGCGCACGGCGGTGCCCAGCGAATAACCGGCTTCATACCGCAGGATCTGCCCTTCCTCCTTGCGGTGGCTGACATGGTACCATGAATACATGATGCCCAGCCGGTCCGTAACCCGCGACGGGATGACACCGGCAAAGGACAGGCCGCCATAGGCTTCATCCGAAATCGAGGTCACATGCGGGGTGTTGTGGATATAACCCGCCATCAGGTAGCCACCCGCCATCTGGTTACGCCCGCCCCGGCGATAGACCATCTGGTCGCCTTCGAACCAGAACATGTCCATGGGCGCCGATCGCTGGTGTCCTGCCGCCGTGCGCAGGGCGGGGGGCAGGCCAATGCCGATCTGGTCGGGATAGCGCGTGGTGTCATGCGCATAGCCCAGCACGTAATGCCCCGGCAGGCGGTTGCGGGTCAGGAACGGCTGCCACGTGAATTCGACTGGCAGCATGAGGCCGGTCGCCTTCTCGCTACCCCATGCCCAGCCGCTGGGGTTGTCGGTCAGGGCGCTGACCGAATACGCGCCAAGCTGGATGGCGGTGTCACGCGTGGGCCGCATGCGGATGCGTGACCCCCATGTTGCCTTCGGGTACACGCTGAAACCGGGATCCAGCTTCAGCGCCACAGGCGCGGAGCATGTGACCATGAACGAACACAGCAGCGGCGACGTGGCAAACACATGGGTCAGCGCCATGCGGCCGAAGGTGATGTCCAGATGGTTGTCCCACAGTTTCTTTTCAGCATAGAAATCCACCAGATGGGCCACGACGTTGCCCGACAGGCCATAGACTTCCTGCAGGTTGACGTAATATTCCCCCACGCGGTCATGGCTTACGGCATGGCCCGCGCGTTCCATCACCAGCGTGTGGACCGACCAGCCGGTTATCCCCGCCATTTTTTCCAGATCGAAGTTCACCTGCGCGGTCAGTTCGTGCACGTAACTCATGCCCCGTTCCACGCCACCATTGATCACGCCCATCGCTTCGCCCTTGTAGGTGAAAGCGAAACTTACGCCATGATCCAGCAGCTTCTTCCGCAACGGATTGAGTTGCGGGACAAGATGGCCGCTGCCTGCGGTGGGAACATAGTACGGGTCTTCCAGATCGGTGTCATGCTGCGCGTCGATCCATTCGGGCAGCAGCCCGGACGGCCCTTCGTGATGGGTCAGGATGGCATCCAGCTCGATCTTGTGGAACGCCCTGCTGTCACCGGGGCTGCTGACGGGGGCGACACTCATGGTTGCCAGTCCGGCAGATGGGTAGGTCGGCACGCCACTGGGCGGAATGGGCGTGTTGGGGGGGCGGCGGATGGCCCCGGGCGTCGGTCCCAGACGTTCCACATCCAGGTTGAGGCTGATCTGCCGTTCGGATGTCATGCCCTCTGATGCCACCGCTGTCGCAGGCATGGCGGAAACCGCGCCGGACATGACAAGGGAGGGAACCGTAGGGGCCGCAGGGAATGCGGCCTGCGCAAGGGCGCGGTGGGCTGGCAGCGCCATGGTGCTTACGGCCAGCAGCCAACCGCAGGCATGGGGGAATGGATGATGGCGGCCATGCGGGTCACGGGCATGGCGTGTCAGTGTTGTCATCTGTCGATTTTCTCGTGGCCGGGCCGGATGGCGGGGCGTGAAAACGCGGCAAGGATGCCTGGGTGCGTGCTGTCGCCGTATCAGGGGACGGGCACGTACATGACGCATTCGGAAAAGCGGGCAGATGCGGTGTGGAGCAGGATCGTGTGGATCATGATTTTATTCAACCATTGTTTTTATTTTTATGATGATCGATGCGTATTTTAAAATTATCGAAATGTCAAACATTACAGAATTATATTAATTTTGCACCGCATAAATTGTAATTTTATTACAAATATCATTCTGCTTTCCGCTGTCCCGGCATCATGGTATCGCCCGTGTCATGCCCTGCGCAGGCCGGGAATGGGAGAATGGGGTGACAGCACTTGTTCTGATGGTGGTGGGACTGGTGATCGGTGCGGTCGCGGGGGGATATGGCGTGCATCTGGCTGCGTCCTCCGCCGGTAGGGTGCGCCGGTTCCCCGTCCGTGCGCTGGCGAACCCCGTCGCCAGTGGGGATGCCGACACGATTACGGTTGATGAACTGCCTGTCGCCCTGGTCGTACTGTCGCGTGGGGGGCGGCTTCTGCATGCCGCGCCCCGCGCACAGTCTGAATTTGCCGAAGGACTGGGTACCCTGATCCGCCATCCCGCCCTGCAGCGCGCCGTGGCCGACCTGCAACCCGGCGGCGTGAGCGAGGTGCGGATCGAAGCCGATGTGCCCGTCCGGCGCGTGGTGCAGGCGTTTGTGAAGGCAGGGTCGTGGCACGGCCATCCCGCCTGCGTTGTGGTGCTGCTGGATGCCACGGCGCGTGATGCGCTGGACCGCGCGCGCAGTGACTTTGTCGCCCATGCCAGTCATGAACTGCGCACCCCGCTGGCCGCCCTGATCGGCTTTATCGAAACATTGCAGGGGCCAGCCGCGAACGATGCCGCGGCAAGGCAGAAATTCCTTGCCATCATGGCCCGGCAGGCCGCCCGCATGCAGCGCCTGATTGACCGGTTGCTGTACCTGTCGCGCGTGCAGATGCTTGAACACCAGCGCCCCCAGGGTCAGGTCGTGCTACCTGAACTGTTTGCACGCCTGAATGATGAACTGCAGGGCAAACCGGCGGAAGACCGGGCCGCCATCATTATCCATGCGCCACCAACCGGCACGGTGCGGGGGGATGCGGACCAGATTTTACAGGTGCTGGTCAATTTGTGTGAAAATGCACTGCGTTATGGCCGTCCCGCGCCGCCGACCGTGGCGCGGATCGATGTTGCGGCGCACTGGCTGGAAAACGGCGGGCTTGTGATTTCGGTGCGCGATAACGGTCCGGGCATCGCGGCGCAGCACCTGCCCCGGTTGACCGAACGGTTCTATCGTGTGTCCCAGTCTGCCGGGCACAGCGGGGGCGATCAGGGAACGGGACTGGGGCTGGCCATTGTCCGACATATCGTGGACCGCCATGGTGGCCGGCTGGATATAACCAGCACGCCGGGACAGGGCACATGCTGCAGCGTCTGGCTACCGCAGGGATAAGGCCAGTCCACGCGGTTTTCGGTCTTGACGGAAAATGCCCCGGCATGTTGTTGTCGGGGGCGAGTAGAAGCGGTCGGGATTGTATCCTGGGCATTGCTCCACACCAATCAGTTCCTGATTTGTGGGCCGCTGGCGTGCATGGCATTTTATATTGATGGCGTTTTTTTTCGCCCCATCCGGCAACACCGGATCGGGACGGTCGCGCCATGCCCTGTAACCCTTGCGTGCCCGGCAGGAAAAACCTTCTGACCGGAGAACACCGCATGTCCCCCATACCCGCACCTGCACCTGCACCTGCACCCGTACATGGCAATGCGCAGTCCGAACTGGATCGGGAAGCCCTGATGGGCGGGCAGGGCACCTGTATTGCCCGTAATATCCCGCAGATCGACCTGTCAGATTATGACAGGCGCAAATCTGTCATTGCCGATGCATTATGGGAGGCCGCAACACAGGTCGGCTTTTTTCAGGTTATCAATCACGGCATTGACGCCGCGGATGTGGACGCTGCCTTTGCCGCGGCCGAAGGGTTCTTTGACCTGCCCATGGACCAGAAGGCACGTCATGCCCGCCATCCCGGATCCAATGTCGGGTGGGAATACCGTGCGCAGGTCCGCCCTTCCACCGGCACCCCGGATAACAAGGAATCCTACCAGATCACCCTGCCGCAGATGGGGGAAGGCATATGGCCAGCCGAAACCACCTTGCCCGGATTTCAGGCTCGCATGCGGCGTTTCGAACGCCAGAACTGGGTACTGGGAATGAAAATCCTGTCGTGTTTCGCGATCAGGCTGGGGTTCGATGCGGATTTCTTCACCCGTAACCACGATCCTGCATCAGCCGGGTACCAGAGTACCCTGCGCCTGATCCATTACATGAGCATGGAAAATGCCCGCGACGCGGATTTCGAATTCTGGCGTGCGGGCGCCCATTCCGATTTTGACTGCCTGACCCTGCTGCACCAGCGGCCGGGGCAGGGGGGGCTGCAGGTCTGTCCCGGCAAGGATGTGGATATACTGGCCTGGACCGACGTGCCGCCGGTGGCGGGCGCGGTTACGTGCAATATCGGTGACATGCTGATGCGCTGGAGCGATGACCGCCTGAAATCCACCCTGCACCGTGTGCGTATGCCCCGGCGCGATGAATATCTTGGCCCGCGCCTGTCCCTTCCGTTTTTCTGTCAGGCCAACCGTGACGCGATCATTCAGGGGCCACGGAAGAAATATGCGCCCATTACCGCCCGCGATTATCTGGATGAACGCATCGAGGCGAATTATGGTGGGCGGACATGAATATCCTAAAGGATTTTAAAACAACCAATT
>NZ_JBXAYQ010000009.1:0-96034 GCF_057359305.1 Komagataeibacter ossonobensis
TGCCGGATAGCGCGCACCGGCCAGATCACAGGCTTCCTGATAGTTCCAGAATGAATTGGCGTTGAAGAGCGGGAAGATCATCAGGACCTTGCAGGTATCGGTCATTATGATGAAATTCCTTGATCTGCCTCCCCTTCATGATTGAAACGGCCTCCCTGGCTGGTGGCAGGGCGCATGCGGACGGACTGATCCATCTTTGTTGGAATGGCTCTATTCCGGCGAACGGTCGTCATGTGGGTCTTCCATCTGGATGAAGGGAGTCTGTACACCTCTTGCCCCACAATAGCGATAGAAGAGCATTTGCAATGTCGGATAGCCACTTTGCAAAATGTAACAGAAATACGAAAACCCCCGTCGGCCCTGCCTGACACGCCGGTGCCCGATGCCTGCCCCGCGCGCATCACGGCGCACTTTTATACATGATGCCCGATGGACAGACCGCCGCGTCCGGGTCCACGGCATGCCCGGCGCGGGCCGATATGATGCGCGGGGCAGGCAAACTTTTCCCATGGTCCGGCATTGTCACACCGAAGGGCCTTTGGCCGCATGGGGGACGGAACGCCCCGCCAGCCACCTGGAACAGGAGCATGAATCATGCCGCGTGGTGACAAATCCGCCTACACGGACAAGCAGAAACGACAGGCCGAACATATCGGGGAAAGCTACGAAGCCCATGGCGTCAGCGCGGACGAGGCCGAACGCCGCGCCTGGGCCACCGTCAACAAGGAGACAGGCGGCGGCAAAAAAAGCGGTTCAGGCCGGGGCCACGCCACAACACACGAACCCGCGCGCAGGGGCGGAAAGGCCGGCGGGGCGGCGTCGGCGCACCGCACGGCGGAAGAACGTTCGGCCTCGGCAAAAAAGGCGGCTGAAACCCGCCGGAAAAACGCGGGAAAGTAGACCGTACCCGTGCCGCATGCCGACACCCGGCATGGCGGGTCCGGGTGCCGGCCATGGCATGGCACGGTTTTCGACAAGGCCCGGACAGGCCGTATAATGGCTCCCTGCCCTGCACACGCCTGGAGACCGGAACGCCATGACACCAGATACCCGCACGCTGATCGACAATACCCTTTCCAGCCGTGTCGCGATCGTAACCGGCGGATCACGCGGGATCGGTCGCGCGGTGGCCCTTGCCCTTGGGCGGGCGGGGGTGCATGTCGCCGTCAATTACCATTCTGATGAAGCCGCCGCCCGCGAAGTCTGCGCCGCGATCGAGGCCATGGGGTCCCGTGCGGTCGCCATCCGTGCCGATGTGGGCGACGCGGATGATGTCGCAGCCCTTGTGCGCAAGGCACGCGATACCCTCGGCACCGTGACAGTTCTGGTCAATAACGCCGGGATTTCCCGTCTGGTGCCGCTGGACCGGATTGAACTGCAGGACTGGAACGACCTGCTGCGCACCAACCTGACATCCGCCTTCCTCATGACACAGGCCGTCCTGCCCCCGATGCGGCAGGGGCGGTGGGGCCGGATCATCAACATGTCATCCATCGCGGCACAGACCGGCGGCGTGATCGGCCCGCATTATGCGGCATCCAAGGCGGGCATGCTGGGACTGACACATTCCTACGCCAACCTGCTGGCGCGTGAAGGCATTACAGTCAACGCGATCGCACCCGCGCTGATCGAAAGTGACATGATTGCCAACAATCCCGCCATACGTCCCGACATGATCCCGATGGGCCGGTTTGGCACGGCGGACGAGGTCGCGGACCTGACGGTCGCGATGCTGCGCAACGGCTATGTCACGGGGCAGACAATCAACCTCAATGGCGGGTGGTACATGAACTGACCGCCCGGCCCCTATCCGTGCGACAGGGGCGCAGGCACGACCGTCAGGACACCATCGTTCAGCGGGCGCTGCAGGCGCAGGGCCTCGGGTGCGGGCGCATTCATCCATGTATCCAGTTCATCCGGCGTGGTCAGGATGACGGGCATGGCCCTGGGGTGGATTGATCCCACTTCCTGATTGGCGGCAGTGGTCAGGAATCCGAACAGGTCATCCGTCGTCTCGCCATCCGCCAGCCTGCGCACCGATGTCCACTGGCACCAGATCCCGGCAAAGAAAGCCAGCTTCACCCCGTCGGTACGGGCGAACCAGACCGGCCTGCTGGTTCCATCGGGCTGGCGTTCCGGCTCAGAAAAGGCCGTAAGCGGTACGAGGCAGCGATACGCGACCCCTTCCCAGCGTTTCCACCATGCTGATGCCGGATTGCGGATATTGGTCACGCCCCGGTCAACACGGCGCCCCTTCAGGTAATTCGGCGGCGTGGGCATACCCCAGCGCGCCATGACCAGTTCGCGGCCGCCAGACGTGTTGCGCACGATTGGCGCCAGGGTATTGGGCCAGATATCGGGCAGAGGCGCCAGGTTGCCGGTACGGTCCGTCATGACCCGCGCTGCCGCACGGACCGCCTGCTGCCCGGCTGTCATGGCATAAAGGTTGCACATTTCCGCTCCTCCCCATTTTTCACCATAACGCCCGCGGGACCGCATGGATATGCGTCGGGGTATGGGGGGAACGTGAGGCATGGTGGGCTGGCGCCCCGATACCGCCCTGCCGGAACAGGTCAACGGCCCCCCTTTCCGACCGTTCGGGAAAGGAAGCCGTTACCATCAGCCATGTCCGGTCATGACGTTGCCTGTATGTCAGGCCGTATCAGAAATCGAGGGACGTCTTGACGTAATACATCCCGCCATTGAACCCATAGGGGGAATAGGATGCATATTTCGCCAGTCCCTGCTGCGAATTGGCGATCGCGCTGGAAATGCGGGTCGGGTACTTGTTGCCAAGGTTGTTGGCGCCGACACCGATGGTCCACCGCGGAATGGGCTTGTAGTCCACTTCCAGGTTGGTGATGAAGGCCGGGTTCTGTTCAAACGGCACGGAACCGGGACCGGTCGGGGCCGCCATGTAGGTGATGGAGCCATAACGCATTTCCTGCAGGAATACCGACCATTTCTTGTACTGCCAGTTCACGCTGATCTGCTCGCGGTTCTTGGGCGCGGAATGCAGGACCATTTCCTTGGTGTATTCGTTCACCAGGTTGTTGCGGGCGGAACGGATCTCGTTATCGGAGAAGTTGATGCCCATGGCGAAGCGGAACTTGCCAAAGCGGTGCGTATGCAGCGTGTAATCCGCGCTCAGGTCACCGCCGAATGTCTGGGTGTTGTACAGGTTGGCATAGTATGACAGCGACGTTGCGCTGGAAATATTCGCCGCCGCCAGCAGGCTCTGCAGCTTGCTGTCATTCGGGTCGACGGTATAGGACTGCGTGCTGCCCAGACGGTCATTGATCGCGATGTAGTACAGGTTGCCCGTGATGTGGAAATCATCAACCGGCGTCGCATCCAGCCCGATGGTATAGCTGCGCGAATACTCGCCCTTCATGTTGCCAGCGCCCAGGTATTTGGCGATGGCACTGTTCGCGGGCACCTGGTCCACGGTGTAACCGGGATAGGGCGCTGAATAGAAATAGGACATTTCACCCAGCGTGGGCGGGCGGTAGCCGGAATTGATGTTGGCGCGGATGGCCCAGCGCTTGTTGAAGTTGTAGCGCGTGCCGATGGACCCGGTCTCGACAGTGGCCAGGTTGTTGTAGCTGTCAACCCGGCCGCCCATCGTCCATTCCCACTTCTTGGTGATGTAGAAATCAAGGTTGATGAAACCTTCATACACGTCACGGTTCTGGTTCGTGACCGCCATGGGTACGTTACCGGGGTGATCGGTTGCCCCCTGCCCGCCCCATGACGCGGTTTCACCCTGCGTCATCTGGAAGGTATCGTGACGGTATTCCGCGCCGAATTTCAGGTTGATGTCCTTGGGCAGCAGGCCGGTGTGGAACGAACGCGACCCCCGCAGGCCGGTTGTCAGTTCGGACGAAATCGACTCACCGTCATAAAACGATGTCTGGGTCGGGTCATAGACGTAGGATCCACCCGACATCGTGGCGTTTTCTGAATCCTTGGTGCCGTATTTCTGCTGGTCACGGCCATAGGTTACGTATGCATCCCACGCGAAACCGAATTTGCGCGCGCGGATGCCGTTATCCGTCTCGAAATCATACTGGTCCATGGTGATGTAGGGCTGGTCACCATTGGGGTAGAGCGACGGGTTGATCCATTCATCCGCCCCTGAATTGGCACGGTATGTTTCAGGCACGTTGGCGCGACGGTGCGAGAAGGTGGACGTGCTGTAGAAGCTGAACCCGTGCGCGAAGGGAACGGACATGTTTTCGCTCAGCGTTTCAAGCGTGGACTTGGGCAGGCCCAGGCCACGCTGCACGTTACGGTCCGCCGTTGCATTGCGCGTGGGATCGGCAAACAGGGTGCCATAGAAATCACCGCCGCGCGTCGTGGGCAGCTGGTGGGTGACCTGTGCCGCAAGGTCAAGGTAGCCGCCCTTGTTGCCCAGCGCCATGGCATAGCTGGCCGAACCATCCAGCGCCTGCCCGTCGCCCGCGTAATAGCCGCTGTTCTTGAAATTGACGGTGCCGCCATGCGTGTCACGCTTCAGCACGATATTGACCGCGCCGGCAATGGCGTCCTGACCGTACAGCGCGGACGCGCCTTCGGTAATGACTTCGATATGGTCGATCGCCGTAATGGGGATAAGCGAGATATCGGCCGGTTCACTGCCCCAGTTGGTGCCCGCGTTGGAATTGAAGTTGGCACCGATATGGCGGCGATGGCCGTTCACCAGGATCAGCGTGTCATCAGGCGACTGCCCGCGCAGCTGCATGGTCTGGACAAAGGAGCTTGCGCCACCACCGGGCAGGGCGGCTGTGGTAATGGCGGGGTTGGCCTGCGCCAGCGCGGAAAGCACATTGGTCTGGCCGGTCTTGAGCAGTTCCGCACCGGTCACGACCGTCACCTGCGTGGTGCTGTGGCGCGCTGCCCCCGGTGAGAAGATGGAGTTGGTCTGGTGGCCACCCACATGGATCACTTCCGGCTGGTCGGACGCGCGCAGCGCCGTGGGCGTGGCGTGCTTTACGACCGTCGTCTTTTTGGTGGGGGCAACCCTGTAATGTTTTTCAGGGGATGAAACGGCTGCCGTCGCGGCTTCACCCACAACCGGTACGAACGTACCGAACGCGACCCCAGCCACCAGATATAACTTCCGCTTTGATAGGCCTGACATCTGCCTTCCCCCCCTGAAAACGCGAACCGGACGTTTGGTAACGAATATGTGCAAGGTTATGATGCGCATTCGTTACGATGTGGCGTCATATGGATTATTGATATGTTCAGGGACGGCTGCGGTTCTTATTGGGGTTTAATGAATTATATAACTGAAAATGCTTCAGTTTTTTGGACCCGTCGCATTTTGGACACTATACATCGCAAGTATCAGGAATCCTGTTTCGGAAACGGATCAAGCCGTCATGCCCCCCCCTGCGCGCACAAAGCGTTCATTTGCCGAAACGTTCCGTACGCACATGACAATATATTGACAATTCCAGAAATATCCCTATTATCAATGGAATAAAGCCCAAGCCTATAATATTTATGGAGTTCCAGTTGGATATACGGCGACTGCAGGCTTTTATTAAAATCATCGACCTTGGCAGCATTTCCCGTGCGGCTGACCTGCTGAATATTGCACAGCCCGCGTTGAGCCAGCAGCTGGCCACGCTTGAAAACGCCTTCAAGCAGAAACTTGTCATCAGAAGCAAAAGCGGCGTCACACCCACCACGGCAGGATCGGAACTGTACCGGCACGCGCAGACCCTGACCAAACAGTTCGACCGGGCCATGGTTGAAATAACCCAGGGGGCCGGGCCGCTGGTGGGCAAGGTATCGGTCGGGCTGTCACCCTACAGCGCGGGGTCCACGCTGTCGGTCAAGCTGCTGCAGCGCGTGCGCGCGTGCCTGCCCAACATCACGCTGCACCTGACCGAAAGCTTTGATGACATCTACAGCGAACTGATCATGACCGGGCGGCTGGACATGGCGGTCATCCATGGCGCGGGACCGATCAAGGGGGTTATCTTCACCCCGCTGATGAAGGAGGAATTCTTCCTGCTCGCCCCCCACGGGCTGGAATTCCCGCAGGATGAAACCGGGGCGGTGCAACTGGTGGACATAGCCGACACGCCCCTGCTCCTGCCGCCCAGGCACAACTTTGTCCGCAAGAGCGTGGACATGGCCTTCATGCGCAAACAGCTTGAACCGCGCATCGTTGCGGAAATCGAGGCACTGATTACCTTGCAGGGCGCGATAGAGGAAGGCATTGGCAGCACCATCCTGCCGTGGTCCGTCGCCAGCCGTATTGTCGTGCCGGGACGTTCGCGCATTTACCCGCTGCGCAACCCGGTCATTCAGGAAGACGTGTCACTATGCGTTCCTGAAATCATTCCCGAAACGGAAGCGTCCGTCGCGGTGCGCGAACTGCTCATTGAACTGGCCCAGGCCATGGCCGCCTCGCATAACTGGCCCGGTGCCCAGCCTTTCGGCTGACGGGTTCAGCCCGCCCGCCCCACATTGGGGCGGGTCAGCGCATCGGGGCGCAGCAGGGCCGCAAGCCGTTCGGGGGAAAGCAGGCCGTCTTCCACGATCAGGTCCGTCACCCTGCGGTTTTCCGCCAGCGCGCGCTTGGCAATGGTTGAACACGTATCGTAACCCAGCACCGGCACCAGCGCCGTGATGATGCCGATATTGATGTCCGACAGGTACTGGCACCGCGCCCGGTCAACGGTAATACCGTTGATGCAGCGCGTGGTCAGGGTTTCGATGGCGGCGCGCAATGTCCTGATGGATGTAAACAGGCAGTAGCCAATCATCGGTTCAAACGCATTCAGCTGCAACTGCCCGCCATCGGCACACATGGTAATGGTCATGTCATGGCCCGCGACCAGATAGGCCACCTGATTGACGGCTTCGGGTATGACGGGATTGACCTTGCCCGGCATGATGGACGATCCCGCCTGCACCGCCGGCAGCACGATTTCACCCAGTCCCGTGCGCGGCCCGCTGGACAGCAGGCGCAGGTCGCTGGACATCTTTGACAGTTTCAGCGCCAGGCGTTTCAGCACGCCGGAAAACAGGACAAAGGCGCCCACATCCGATGTCGCCTCGATCAAATCTGGCGCACTGGCCATGGGCCGTCCGGTCAGGTGGCGCAGTTCCGTCATGACGGTCGATGCATAACGCGGATCGGTATTCAGTCCCGTCCCGATGGCCGTACCACCCAGATTGACCTGCTCGAACGCTGCGGCATGGGTTTTCATACTGCTGATTTCCGTGGCGATGGCCGTGCGGAACGCCCCGAATTCCTGCCCCACGGTCATGGGTATGGCATCGCGCAGCTGCGTGCGGCCGACCTTCAGGATCGCGCCAAACGCTTCCGCCTTTTCACCCAGCGCCCCGTGCAGCCCCTCAAGGGCGCGCACCAGCGGGTCAACCGCCAGCAACAGGCCCAGACGGAGTGCTGTCGGATAAACGTCATTGGTGGACTGCGCCATGTTGACATGGTCATTGGGGTGCAGCACCGCATATGTGCCCGGCTTTTCCCCCAGCAGCCCAAGGGCCACATTGGCAATGACCTCATTGGCGTTCATGTTTGTCGATGTGCCAGCCCCGCCCTGCATGGCGTCCACGACAAACTGGTCATGACAGGCGGGATTTTCCAGTATCCACCGGCATGCGCCCTCAATGGCGTCGGCGCGCGTGCGATCCAGGTAACCCAGCGCAAGATTGGCCCGGGCCGCCGCCTGCTTGACCGTCACCAGTCCCTGCACCAGTTCCCCGAACGTGCCAACCGTCGTGCCGCTTATGGGAAAGTTATCCAGCGCGCGCTTTGTATGCACGCCCCACAGGGCACCGGGGGGAATGGTGACCTCGCCCAACAGGTCGCGCTCCGTGCGCTGACCGGGCACTGCAGTCCCCGGCTTCACGGGCCTGGCCTGGCCTGCGGGGGTACAGGTCGCGGCGTCTGGTGCCGAAGGGGGCATATTCATCATTTCAGCCTATGCAGGTTAAAAGATTGCCTTGAAACAATCTGTTGATGAAACAATAAAAGTTTCCGAGTGCCGTCTTTTTTCAAAAAGGCTGCATTCTTCGAAGCTTTTTGAAAAAAGCTTTACCAAAAACGTTCTTATGATTGTGGGATCTTTACTGACCCGAACCGGACCAGCGCCCGCAATAACGGCACCATCCACGAAGTCCCGTGCATGCTGCCCACATGTCACGTCAATAAAACAGCACGCCCGACCGCGCCGAATACTGTTGCCCGTATGGCGTACAGTATTCGGCCGGTGTGTATCAGTCGGGCTGGATGTGCATGACGGTCGCGCCATATCCGACCAGCGCGCCGGGCTGTCCCACAACATCCACCACCGTGCCTGCCACCGGCGCGATAACCGGCACCTGCAGGCTGTCCAGTGTCAGGAGGGCAACCACATCCCCCTGCGCAACCCCTGTCCCCACCGGGGCAAAGGGCGTATCGCGCGACGGATGGGTCAGGCACAGGTGACCGAAATAGGGCGTTTTTACCGCAACATGCCCTGCCCCGGCATCCTCCTGCGCGGCCGCGGCCTGCACCGAGGGCGGGGCCGTGCCTGCCTGTCCCACGCGGATGCGCAGCTTCAGTCCCGCCGCCTCATTCGTCAGTTCCAGACTGTCCAGCCCCGCCTGCGCCAGCCATGTCGCCATCTGCGCGATCTGTTCGGGTTCGGGCAGGCGGTCAAAGTGGGGCGCCAACTGTTCGGACCGGTTGTTCATGGGGCCGTCCTCTGTGCAAGCCAGCGTTCAAGATAGTGGATGTCCACCCCGCCACGCCGGAAATCCGGGTCCGCCAGCAGGTCACGGTGCAGGGCGATATTGGTTGACACCCCTTCCACCTTCATTTCCGCCAGCGCCACCTGCATCCGCGCAATGGCTTCGGCACGGGTTGCGCCATGGCTTATGATCTTGCCGATCAGCGAATCATAATAGGGCTGCACCGTATAGCCCGCGACAACATGCGTATCGACCCGGATACCCGGCCCCCCGGGCAGGTCCCAGCGCGTGATGGTACCCGGCGAGGGCATGAAGGTGAACGGATCTTCCGCATTCAGGCGGCATTCGATGGAATGCCCCAGCAGCGGAATGTCCGACTGCGCGATATCCAGCGCTTCGCCCTGGGCCACGCGCAACTGCCCGGCCACGATATCGATGCCTGTCGTTTCTTCCGTAATCGGATGTTCGACCTGCACGCGGGTATTCATTTCGATGAAGGCGAACACGCCGTCTTCATACAGGAATTCGAACGTGCCCGCGCCACGGTAGCCGATACGGCGGCAGGCTTCGGCGCAGCGTTCGCCAATTTCGGCAATCGTTTCGGGTGCGATGCCGGGGGCGGACGCCTCCTCCAGCACCTTCTGGTGGCGACGCTGCAATGAGCAGTCGCGTGCCCCCAGCCACAGTGCCGTGCCGTGCGTGTCACACAGCACCTGTATTTCGATATGACGCGGCTTCTGCATGAAGCGTTCAAGGTACAGCGTCGGGTTGCCAAATGCCTGCTGCGCTTCCTTGGCGGTCAGCGTGACGGCCTGCGCCAGGTCGGCCTCGCGCTCGACCACGCGCATGCCGCGCCCGCCACCACCGCCCGATGCCTTGACAATGACCGGGAAGCCCACCTGCGACGCAATGGCCTTCACCGCGTCCATGTCCGCGGGCAGCGGCCCGTCCGATCCCGGCACGCACGGCACGCCCGCGTCGCGCATGGCGCGCTTGGCGGTAATCTTGTCGCCCATCATGCGGATCGACGCACCCGTCGGCCCGATGAAGGTCAGGCCCGCTGCCTCCACCGCATCGGCGAAATCGGCATTTTCCGACAGGAAGCCGTAACCGGGATGGATGGCCTGCGCCCCGGTCAGGCGGGCGGCCAGCAGCAGCCCGTCAGCATCCAGATAGCTGCGCGCGGCGGCGGCCGGGCCGATGCACAGGGCGATATCGGCCTCGTGCACATGACGGCTGTCGGCATCGGCTTCGGAATACACGGCCACCGTCTCCAGCCCAAGCTGGCGGCAGGCGCGCTGGATACGCAGCGCGATTTCGCCACGATTGGCGATCAGCACCCGGTTGAAACGTGGGGTCTCACTCATGCCAGCCGGAACAGGGGGGTCCCCGCCTCCACTTCGGTGCCGTCTTCCACCAGCACGGCGGCGATCCTGCCAGCCTGCGTGGTGCGGACAGCGTTGAACACCTTCATGGCCTCGACCAGTCCCACTTCCTGCCCGGCCTGCACATCCTGCCCCACCGTGACGTAGGGCGCCGCACCGGGCGATGGCGAGAGATGGAACACACCATAGGACGGGGCCGTGATGACGGCGTCCGCCACGGGCGCTGCCGGCGCGGGGGCCGTGGCCACAGGCGCACTGCCCGTGTCCACGGCGGCGATTGCAGGTGCTGGGGTTGCGGCAGGCTGCGTGCCACCACCACGGGCGATGCGGATACGGCAGCCACCTTCCTCAACCTCAAGCTCCGTCACCGGGGCATGGGCCATAAGGTCGATCAGCCGCCTGACATGCGTGAGATCCACCAGCCTTACGCCGCGCCGGACGTCTTCTTGGCGAAGTTCAGGCCGCCCACCACCTGCATGGTCGGCAGCACTTCCATGAAGCTGACATTCATGCGCTGCGGCGCCATGACGGCAAAGGCGACGGAGTTGGCGATGTCTTCGGGCAGCAGGGACTCATATTCATCGAAAAAGCGCTTCTTCGCTTCTTCCATGTTGCCGATCAGGCGACCGAACACTTCGGTTTCGCACCGCGCGGGCGAGACCTCGGTCACGCGGATGCGGTGGCCAAACAGGTCACAGCGCAGCTGCTGCGACAGCGAATGCACGCCGGCCTTGGTGGCATGATAGACCGTGTTGCCGCCCGCAAAGGCATAATGCCCGGCAATGGAGGTGATGTTGACGATATGCCCGCGGTCACGTTCGATCATGCCCGCGACCACCAGCCGGGTCAGCTGCAGCACCGCACGCAGGTTCACGTCAACCAGCGCGTCGATATCTTCCGGCGTGGTGTTGGTGATGTTGCCCGTGCGCGACTGTCCGGCATTGTTGACCAGGATGTCGATTTCCAGCCCCTTGACCAGCGCCTCGATCCCCGCCTGGTCGGATACGCTGACGGCATGCACGACGCAGCCGGTTTCCTGTGACAGCTGTTCCAGTCGCGCCGCGTCACGCGCCAGGGCATGCACCTCGATCCCTTCTTTTGACAGGCGGCGGACGATTTCCGCGCCAATGCCGGAGGATGCGCCGGTGACGAGGGCGGTACGGTACGGCTGGTTGCTCATGGTAAGAAAACCCGATCCTGAACAGAGAAACTAATCCCACCCGGCCCCACAACGGATCCCGGATGCTCAGCTATTCACTACATGCTACCGACCCCGTGCCGCCAGCGCCAAGAGCACTTCGTTCTCACGCCATAACAATATACGATGGCCCGGCTATCACCCTGATCCATAAGATTATCCAATAGCCATACAACCAGAATTGCACTGTTCATCGTTACGCAAACGGCCATAATTTGCACGTCGGCACCAGATGCCGCGAAACCTGTATTATCATGGTTCAGGCCCGATACCGGATCCTGTCATTTTCCGGGATATGACCAGCACTGTTCCAGGGACTGTGTATTTTGAACACGGATATGAAGAACGACGTGGCGCGCGACACCCGTGCAGCACCCACCATCAGCATGATCGGCACCCGCGCCATGCTGTTCGAGGCGCCGGGTGATTTCACCATGGCCCACCAGCGCCGGATCTGGGCACTGATGGACGCGGCACAGGCACGGCCCGATGTGTGCGAACTCATTCCGGGCGTGACCAACCTCATGCTGATCTTCGCGGCACCCCCCGGCAGCCCGCAGGCCGTGGCCGACTGGCTGCGCCATGCATGGGACACCCTGCCCGAACGGCATATCGAAGGCCGCCTGTTTGAAATCGGCGTGCGCTATGGCGGTGAACTGGGCAATGACCTGGCCGCTGTCGCCGCCCATGCGGGCCTGCCGCCCGAAGAGGTCATCGCCATTCACCACGGCAGTGAATACACCGTCTGCGCCATAGGCAGCGCGCCGGGCTTTGGCTACCTGCACGGGCTGGACCCGCGCATCGCCACCCCGCGCAAGACCGTGCCATCACTGAACATGCTGGCCGGGACCGTCACCATTGGCGGCATGCAGGCGGGCATTTCCGCGCTGACCGGGCCGAACGGGTGGAATTCCATCGGCTATACCGACATAAACCTGTTCGATCCCGACAGGCAGCCGCCCGCCCTGTTCGCCATTGGTGACCGTATCCGCTTTTATCCCGAAAGCATTGCGCTGTGATTACCATCCTTGAAACATCCGCCCTGAACACGGTGCAGGATCTGGGCCGCCCAGGTTACCGCAACCTTGGCGTGGGCACATCGGGCGTGATGGACGCCCTTGCGCTGCGGGTGGGCAATATCCTGCTGGGCAACCCGGTGGATGATGCCTGTATCGAACTGCAGACCTATCCCTTCGTGCTGCGCTTTGACGCACCGGCCAGCCTTGCGGTGACAGGCATTGACGCCGCAATCGAAATCGATGGCCGCACCATGCTGCCATGGATGGTTGAAACCGTATCGGCGGGACAGGTGCTGCGCGTGGGGCCACCCAGGTCGGGCGCGCGCGGCTATATCTGCATCGCGGGCGGGATCGAGGTGCCCGTGGTGCTGGGATCGCGCAGCACGCAGCTGCGTGGCGGCTTTGGTGGTCTGGACGGTCGTCCGCTGGAAGCAGGCGATACGCTGAAGACCACGGGGGCCACGCTGGATGTGTCGGGTTACGGCGCCCTGCCCCCCGCAACGGTGCTGGATGCCGTGGCCCGCGAGGATGATGCGAAGGTCATCAGCCTGCGCGCAATGCCGGCGACCGATTACGAACTGTTCACCCCTGAATCCCGGCAGCGCCTGTGGGACACTCCATGGCGCATCACACCGCAGAGCAACCGCGTGGGCTACCGCCTGTCGGGCGCGCCGCTGGAACTGCACCACCGGGTTGAACTGCGCTCCTACGGTGTCATTGCCGGTATCGTGCAGGTGCCACCGGCGGGCGAGCCAATCGTGCAGTTGGCCGATGCCAATACCGTAGGCGGCTATCCCCGCATCGCCACTGTGATCGAAGCCGATCTGTGGCGGCTGGCGCAGGCGCGGATCGGCACGCGCATCCGCTTTCATGAATGCAGCTTTGCCGAAGGGGTCGCCGCCATGCGGCCGGTCGATGCCTATCTGGACGACCTGCGCATGATGGTCGCCCGTTACCGCACATCCGCGCGCTGTCGCGCTGGCATCAAGTCTGGAGACAAGGCATGAAGATCGACCTCAATTCCGACATGGGCGAAGGCTTCGGGCGGTGGCGCATTGCCGATGATGACGGACTGATGGATACCGTGTCTTCGGCCAATATCGCCTGCGGGTTCCATGCCGGTGACTACGCCATCATGGATCGCACCGTGCAGATGGCGAAGGAAAAGGGCGTTGGCATCGGTGCCCATCCCGGCCTGCCGGACCTTATGGGCTTCGGGCGGCGCAACATGGCCGTGTCGGACGCGGACATGGAATCCATGATGTGCTACCAGATCGGCGCGTTGCAGGGCATTGCCGCCCGCCATGGCCACCGTGTCACCCATGTCAGCTACCATGCGGCGTTCGGCAACATGGCCAATGCGGATGAAGCCCTTGCCCTGCGCCTGACGCGGGCCATTGCCGCCCTTGACCGGAACCTGAGTGTATTCTGCATGCCCGGTCAGGCGACCGAGCGCGCGGCGGAAAAAGCCGGGCTGCGGGCACGGACGCTGTTCCTGGCCGATCGGGCCTATACCACGGCGGGCACGTTGGTGCCGCGTGGGCAGCCAGGGGCGGTCATTCACGACCTGGCGGGCGTGCGCGCACGTGTAAGGCAGTTCCTGCAGGACGGGTCGGTCACGACCATTGACGGCAAGCGCCTGCCGGTAAAGGCCCGGTCCATTCTGGTGCACAGCGACACGCCGGGGTCACTGGAACTGGCGCGCGCCATCCGTGCGGAAATCGAGGCCAGTGGCGGCGTGCTGACGCCTGCCTGCCAGCTTGGGGACTGATCCGTCCCCTACCCATAAGAATTTCTTATTGCGCCGCAACGAACTCCTATGACCCGGGATGCGCCCCATGCGTTACGGTGTCGTAACGTGAAAACAGGCGGGGATGACCGGCCAGACTGATCTTTCATGAAGCGCGCTCCCGTCCATGTCGTGCAGTTGAGGTACGGACAAAATGAAGCATGACCTGAAACGTGGTGCCCTTCTTCTGGCATCGGCAACATTTTTTACCGCCGCCCTCAATGCCCTGCAGAAACTGACCGGGTCGTCGCTGCCCGCGCTGGAAATCATTTTCTTCCGCAACCTGTTTTCCCTGCCCTTCGTGCTGCTGATCGCATCGCGCACGGGCATTGTCCTGAAAACACGCCATTTTGGCGGTCATGTCCTGCGTTCGGTCGTTGGCCTGATCAGCATGATCATGGTGGTGATTACCGTGACGCGCCTGCCGCTGGCTGAACAGCAGGTGCTGTCCTACACGCAGCCGCTGTTCCTGGTGCTGCTGTCCATTCCGCTGCTGCATGAACGGCCGTCGCTGCAGCGCTGGATCGCGGTCTGTCTGGGTTTTTCGGGCGTGATCGTGGTCGCCCTTGGCAAGGGGCTGCTGCATGGCGCGGGCGGCGCGGTGCCCGGCTGGGCCTATTTCGTCGCCCTGGCGCAGGGCGCGGTGGGGGCGCTGACCACCATGCAGATCCGCCAGCTTTCGGCCACGGAATCCAGCACCACTATCGCATTGTGGCAGGCGATCCTGATGACGCTCATGACCGCGCTGCCCCTGCCCTTCATCTGGACCACTCCCGGCATGACCGAGGCCGCATGCCTTGTCGCCGTCGGTGCCTTTGCCGGGATCGCGCAGGTCCTGCAGACCGAGGCCTTTGCCTCGGCGCAGGTGTCCGCCATTGGCCCCTTTGCCTATTCCGGGCTGTTGTGGGCGGCGCTGATCGGGTGGTTCGGGTTCGGTGAAATACCCGGCGTCGCCATGGTGATTGGCGGGCTGCTGATCATCGGCTCCGGCGTGTGGATGCTGCGCCATGACCGCCCTGCAAAGCAGAAAGCCGTGGCAGAGGGCACGATGGACGCGGCCACCGGCACCCCACCATGAGGCACGGTCCGCGCATGGCGGCCCCCACCCAATCGTAATTCACGGCACACCAGGAGTCCTACAGCGTGACAACAGGTGAAACGACCACCGACGCACGAAGCGGGCGTGCCATTCCGGCCCGCTATGTGTTTTTCTTTCTTGTGTTCCTGATGTACGCCATCAGCTATGGCGACCGTGCCGCGCTGTCGATTGCCCTGCCTTCGATGGGCAGGGAGTTTTCCCTTACACCGGTGCAGATGGGCTGGGTTTCATCCAGTTTCCTGTGGTCGTATTTCCTGCTCAACCTGCCATCGACCATCGTGCTGGACATGGTGGGCGCGCGCGCCATTGGCAGTTTTGCCGTGGGCATATGGTCTTTCGCCATGCTGCTGGGCGGCATGGCGCAGAACATCACGCAGTTCCTGCTGACGCGCGTGCTGCTGGGGGTGGGCGAGGCACCGACCTTTGGCGTGGGGGCCACCGTGGTGCGCAACTGGGCGCAGCCACGCGAACGCGGGTCGGTCATGACCGTGCTGCTGACGGGCATGCAGCTTGGGCTGGCCGGTGGCACGATCGCGGGGGCGTACCTGATTACCTTTTTCGGGTGGCGGTGCGAGTTCATGGCGCTGGGCGCGGTGGGCATTGCATGGGCGCTGGTGTGGTGGCTGGTGTACCGCAATCCCGCACGGAAGGCCGATGCCGCCCCGCGCAGGCCCATCACCGTGCGGGAAATCAGGAACCTGTTCCGCTCGTCGTCCTTCCTGGGGATACTGGTGGTGCAGTGTACGCAGAATTACCTGAATTTCCTGGTCATGTCGTGGATGCCACTGTACCTGATCCATGAACTGCACATCAACACCACCGGCACCGGCAACAGCACGGCCCTGTGCTATCTGGCCGCGGCCATTGGCGCGGTCGTTATCGGGCGGGTGCTGGAACATGTGGTCTTCCGCAATGGCATTCATCCGCCCTCCCGCCGTTTTGTTGTCGCCACCTGCCTGATCGGTGCCGCCACGATCGGGCTGCTGCCGCAGTTCCATACCATGATGCCCATCCTGCTGGTCCTGTCGGGTGCGCTGGCCTGCCTTATGGCGGCCAATGGCGCCAATACCGCGCTGCTGACCGACATGGTGGAAGATGGCCAGAAAATGGGCGCCGTGACCGGCGTGACGCTGACATGCAGCAATTCGCTGGGGCTGCTGTCGCCCATCCTGACCGGGTATATCGTGGCATGGACCGGCAGTTTTGACATGGCGTGGTATATGTGCGCCGCCGCGCTGGTCATTGCGGCCGGGCTGTCGCTGGCCATGGTGCGCAACCCGATCCGCATGGATGGACAGGCGGGGTAAGGCGCAATCCGGCCTTCATAGTATTGTTGTATGGGGCCAGATGATTTTCGTCGGTATCTAAGCCGCGTCGAAACGATTTACGATGCGGTGTGAGCATTGTGTCCTGTTACATGAGTAGAAGTGGAGAGAACGTCTGATGCCTGGGTTTGCGGATCGACTGAATGGAATTGGGATTTCGGCTTCCGCCGCGATGACCGACAAGGCATCGATGCTGAAGGCGGAAGGGATGAAGATCGTCAGCCTGTCATCAGGTGAACCCGACTTCCCCACCCCCGAACATGTCGTGGACGCCGCGATTGCCGCAGCACGCGCGGGTGACACCAAATACCCGCCGCAGGATGGCAAGCCCGCGCTGAAAAAGGCGGTGCAGGGCAAGTTCCAGCGTGAAAATCACCTTGATTACGCACTGGATGAAATCCTGGTGGCCAACGGCGCCAAGCAGATCATCTATGACGCCATGATGGCCACCATCAACCCCGGTGACGAGGTGGTGCTGCCCACACCAAGCTGGATCAGCTATGCCGATATCGCCCGCCTTGCCGGGGCTTCCATCGTGTCCGTGGCCTGCCCCGCCGAAGGGGGCTTCCGCCTGTCGGCCGCGGCACTCGAAGCCGCGATCACGCCAAAGACCAAGTGGCTGGTCCTGAACTTCCCCGGCAATCCCACCGGTGCATGCTGCCCGCGCGCGGACATGGAAGCCATCGCCGCCGTCCTGCTGAAACATCCGCAGGTCTGGATCATGACCGATGACATCTACGAACACCTGATCTATGACGGCTTCGCCTTCTGCACGATCGCCGAGGTCGAACCACGGCTGAAGGACCGTGTCCTGACCGTCAACGGCGTGTCCAAGGCCTATGCCATGACCGGCTGGCGCGTCGGCTACTGTGGCGGCCCCCGCGAACTGATTGCGGCCATGAACAACATGCAGGGCCAGTCCACCAGCGGCATCAACACGCTGGCGCAGGCCGCCGCCGTGGCCGCGCTGAACGGCCCGCAGGATTTCCTGAAGGACCGTGCGACGGAATATCAGGCGCGGCGTGACCTGGTGGTCTCCCTGCTCAACGCCATTCCCGGCGTGCAGTGCCATACGCCGCAGGGTGCGTTCTATGTCTATCCCGATATCAGCGGGTGCATGGGCAAGACTTCGGCCGGTGGCCGCCTGATCGCGACAGACGCCGATTTTGTCATGGCGCTGCTGGAAGAACAGCAGGTGGCGTCCGTGCAGGGCGCGGCCTATGGCATGAGTCCGTTTTTCCGTATTTCCTATGCCACCAGCACGGATACCCTGCGCGAAGGCTGCCGCCGTATCGCGGCCTTTGTGGATGGGCTGAAGTAAAAAACCTTTTATTTATAAAAATAAAAGTTTTTGGGCGCCGCCTTTTTTGAAAAAAGGCGGCGTTCCTTTTGAAGCTTTCCGCAAATCGCTTTACCGAAAACTTCCATTGATTTTAAAGCACTGTCATGAACTGACTTTTCAAACAGTCTATAAGGGCGGGAGCCATATCCAGAAAAAGCCGGGGCATCGGAATGGTGCCCCGGCTTTTTTTATGGTCGTACGGTTGCGTTGCGCGGGAATAAGGCAAAGGCGCACAGGATCGCGCGCGGGTAATGGCCACTGGGAAATCATGCACGATCAGCGGCACAGTGCCCATGGCAGGACGGCCCCGTCCACCCGCCGGGCCGTGACCCCGTAAACCGTGCGCATGAGGTCATCATCCAGCACCTGCGTGGCCGGGCCATAACGGATGACGGCGCCCTTGTCCATCAGTACCAGTTCATCACAGAACCGGGTTGCCAGCACCAGGTCGTGCAGTACGACGACAATGCCCTTCCCCTGCCCCGCCTGCTGGCGGAAAAGCTGCATCATAGACAGGGCATGCGCCGGGTCGAGTGCCGCGATCGGTTCATCGGCCAGTATGACCGGCGCATCGGTGGCCAGTGCGCGGGCCAGGTTCATGCGCGCCCGTTCCCCGCCGGACAGGTGGCTGGCCGGGCGCGCGCACAGGTCCAGCAGGCCGGTGGCGCCCAGGGCATACGCCACCGCCGGGTGATGGGCGGCATGTGCATTGACCTGCCCATGCGGCAGACGGCCCAGTGCCACCAGCGCGCACACGGGCATGGGGGGTGGCGTCCCGCCATCCTGTGGCACGAAGGCAAGCTGCCGGGCGCGTAATGTCGGGCTGATCCGGCTCATGTCATCGCCCAGCAGCGTGACATGCCCGCAATCAGGGGGCTGCAGCCCCGCCAGCATGCGCATGAACGTGCTTTTCCCCGCCCCGTTCGGCCCGATCAGGCCGATCACCCGCCCCCGCGCCAGCGTAAGCGACGCGGCGGAAACAACCATTCGGTCCCCGCGCCTGAGCGAGACGCCGCATGCCCGCAGAAGGGTCATGGCATTGTTCTTTTCAGCATGATGACGCGGGCAAGGAAAACCGGCGCGCCAACCAGCGCCGTCAATACGCCAAGCTGCAGTTCAGGCCCGACCGTAACCGCACGCACCACCATATCCGCCGCCAGCAACAGCATGCTTCCCCCCAGAAAGGACGGCACAAGCAGCCGCGATGGCTGGTACCCCGTAAGCGGCCGCAGCAGGTGCGGCACTACCAGCCCCACAAAACCGATCGCGCCCGACACCGCCACGCAAGACCCCACGGCCACTGCCGCCCCCAGCACGATCCGTGTCTGGATGCCCCGTATCCCGTGCAGGCGGAAGCCAAGGCTTTCGGCCACGTCCTCGCCCAATGTCAGCGCATCCAGCGCGCGCCCTGCCGACAGCATGAGCAGCGTGCCGCACACCACACCCGGCAGACAGATCCAGACATGGGTAAAGGTCCGGTCCGTCAGCGACCCCATGAGCCAATGCATGATCTCGAATGATGCATACGGGCTGGGTACAAGGTTCAGCACCAGCGCCGTCAGGGCCGCGGCAAAGCTGCTTAGCGCCGCACCCGCCAGCAGCAGCACCAGCGTGCCGCCGCGCCCCACCAGCCCCATCAGCACGGCCACGGCACACAGCGCCCCCGTCAGCCCACCCAGCGGCAGGGCCGCAATGGAAACCTGCATGAGGCCGGTATAGAACACGCTGACCGCCCCAAGTGCCGCCCCGCCCGATACCCCCAGAATGCCGGGATCAGCCAGCGGGTTGCGCAGGTACCCCTGCAACACTGCCCCCGACAGGCCCAGCGTCCCCCCTACCATGACGGCAAGAAGCGTGCGCGGCAGGCGCAGCTGCCCGACAATGATCGCGCCTGCGCTCTCCCGCCCCGCCAGCAGGTCCGCCAACGCGTGTGCGAACATGACGCGGGTTTCCCCCCACATGAGCGACGCGCAGGACAGCCCCACCACTCCGGCCAGCAGCATGATGTTCAGTAACAGGGCATTAGGGGCAGGTTTCACCGGATGGTCCCCAGTCTATCGCGGGCGGCACGTAGCATGGCGACACTGTCCAGTGTCTGCGGCAGGCCACACAACCACAGCCGTGCGGGCAGATCCAGATGGTGCGGCCCGGCAAAGGCCCGTTTCAGCGCCGGATGGTCCAGCATGGACTGGGCAAGCGACGTGCCCTGCCCCGAACGGTCCAGCACCAGCAGGTCGGGCGGGCGCGCGATCAGGACTTCCATGGAAAAGCGGGCCGTCCCCTGCCGGTCCATGACGGTTGCATGATTGCGCAGGCCCGCATGGCTCAGGACATCATCGGGCAATGACCCCGCGCGGCTGACGAAACCATTGGCGGCATAGATCGCGGCCGTCGGGCCGGTGGGATCGGGCACGGTGGACAGGGCGGCAAGGCGGCTGGCGAAATCCGCAGCCAGCGCGTGTCCCCGCACGCCCGCGCCAATGGCGTTCGCCACCGCCATGATCTGACCGGGAATATCCGCCAGCGCCTGTGCCGGGGGCAGGACGACAACCCGCGCGCCCCGCTCGCGCGCCGCCTGAATGGCGACGGCCGCCGTATAGCTTTCGCCCAGCACGACATCAGGGTGGGACGCCACGACATTTTCCGCCGTGGGACGCAGGATCGGCACATGCCGCGCCTGTTCACACAGCACGGCATTCCAGCAGTCGCGCGCAAGCGGCGTGACGCCCACGATCTGCCCCGGTCCGGCCAGCAGCAGCAATAACTGGTCGGTGCAGACATTCAGCGACACCACGCGCGGCAGGGGCTGTGCCCGGGCCATCGGGGCACAGGCAAGAAGGCCCGCGACAATGCCCGCCATTACCCGCTTCATGTCAGTAATTCAGCATGAAACCGCCATAACCGGCGCGACCGGGCTGCAGGTAGCCGATCGGCTCCTCGAACTGGCGGTCCAGCAGGTTATCGGCGCGGGCATAGACGGACACATAGCGGTTGATCCTGTAATTGGCGGCCACGTCGATGGTGAAATACCCATGCCCCTTGGCACAGGTGCTGCATGTCTCGCTGCCGATGACCGGCAGGTCGCGCCAGCCGCTGGTATAGAGGATATTGCCTGAAAAGGTCAGGTCGCGGATGGGGGTCCATGTCGTGTTGAAATTGAATTTATGCTGCGGACGCTGCTGCAGTTCGTTGTGGTTCGTCGCATCGCGCGCATGGGTCCAGGTGTAGCTGAGATTGAATTCCAGACTGCGCAGCGCCTTCCAGTTCACGAAGGCTTCCACGCCATACATCCGCGCCTTCGCCACATTGGCGTAGGAATAATTGTAGTCATATGACGAATCAATCGAAAGCGAGGACTGGATCAGGTTCCTGACCCTGTTGTCATACCATGTCGCGCCAAAATTCAGGTGGTCATGCAGCAGTTTCTGCTCCACGCCCGCGTCATAGCCGATCAGCTGTTCGGCCTTCAGGTCCGGGTTGCCCTTTTCGGAATACCCTGTGCCCACCTGGCTTGCGAACAGCTGGTACAGCGACGGGCCATGGAAGCCCGAACCGGCGCTGGCCTTGATGATGGTCCCCGTGCCCGGCACATGGATCGCGGGCGCCACGCGCCATGTCACGTGGTTGCCATAACGCGAATTGGCGTCATAACGGATATTGGCCGCGCCGTACAGGATATGGCGCCAGTTGCCCTGATACTGCCCGTAACCCGCGGTCGTATCCATGCTGGCAGTGGTATTGTACCCACTGTCCCAGATATCGGCGGCTGTATGGCTGGTGTTGAACATGTCATGGAAATGTTCGGCCCCGACCAGCAACTGACCATACTGCCGGAAATTGAACGTGCCGTGCCAGTCCACCTTCAGCCGGCTGGAACGGTAATAGTCAGGGTCGGGATTGAGCGGGCTGCCATAGCTTGTGCCCGTTTCCGTCCAGCGATTACGGTTGGTCATGTAACCAAGGCCAAGCACCTGATCGAACAGGCCGTGGAAGGACACCAGATGCGCCGTGCCGCGCACGATGGCCGCGTTCTGGGTGGTCTGTTCGCGCACACCCCTGTCACCGTACAGATTTTCGCTTTGCAGGTCATACACCGAATAGGAATGATTGTTGTCCTGTATCAGCCGCGCCGTAAGCCCCAGGTCGAAATTGCGGGTGACATCATAACCCAGCCGGATATTGACGCCACGGTTGTCATTGCGGTTGCCTTCATGGCGCTGCTGCTGGTCCGCGCCATAATGGCGTTCGATATAGGACGGAATGTTATGGAACCCGTCCATGCGGTAGTGGGAGAATTCAACATTGTAATGAAAACGCCCTTTGCTGCCCCGCGCACCGAATGTCTGGTTGAACGTGCCGTAGCCACCGCCTTCGATCCGGACGAACGGCCTGAAGCGTCCCTGCCCCTGTGCCGTGGTGATGTCGATGACCCCTGCCATGGCGTCCGCGCCGTACAGGCCGCTCTGCGGGCCGCGCAGGATTTCGATCCGTCCCATGCCGTCGGTCACGAATGTCCCGGCATCAAACATGCCGGTCGAGGAACTGCCGTCGTTTATGTCCATCCCGTCAAGGCGGACCTTGACCTCGTTGGCGTTATTGCCCCGCATGAAAATGGATGACGTGCCGCCCGCCCCACCCGTCTGCACCACGTTCAGGCCCGGCTGGCGCGCAAGGATATCGCTCAGGCCGCGCCGCTGCTGGGTCTGGATCTGCTGTTCGGTAATGATGGTCATGCTGGTGCCGATATCATCGGCCGCCGTGGGCCGGCGGGCGGCACTGACGCTGATCAGTTCAGGCAGGCCTGTATCGCCGGGTGAAACAACGGCTTTCGCTTTCTGGTTCCTGACCCCATACTGCTTGGCAGGCTGCCTTTGTGCTGTGTCCTGCCCGGCAGGGGTATCAGCATGCGCTACCGCCGCCCCCATTGTCATCAATGTGGTGGAAGCAATCAGCAGATTACGGAAAAGGGTCATCGGACTAAGGTCTCGCGGTCACATCATCGTTGCCACGAGAGCGTGCCGCCACACGGTTTCCAATCCGTAGGGAAACCCGTAACGCCACACCGCCGGGACACCCCGCCCGACAGTTCCCGGTCGCAACCATCATGACGGCAGGTCTCCTGGCTCACGGCGTGACATCCTGCACAGCCTTCCCGGAAAACCGCAGTTTCCAGTGGCCCGGACCATGATATCCGGTAATGCAAGGACAGACCGCTTACAGTTGCGGGGACAGCCGGGGCATTGGATCGCAATCCGCACCCCGTTCCCTTTTCATCCCCCCGCAGGGGGAACCGTCGGCATGGTTCTGATCGTGCGGGGCGGCCGTGTCAACCCGGACGGTCCCGCGCCCGACGTCCGCTGGCAGCCGTTAGCGGGCGGCGGCCCGGGCCTGCTGCAGCAATGCCGCGATCCGGGCACAGGCATCTTCCCCCGCCCCCCTGGCAAAGGGGGAACTGCGCGCTTCGTAGGTATGGCGGTCGTAGCTGCGCACATCGGGCATGTATTTGGCCCCGCCATCAACCATCGTCGCCACCATGGTATGCGCAAAGGGCGAATGCGCGCGGATCCGGGCACCAAGGGCTGCGGCCAGTTCCGGTTGCACGCCCACCAGCGCCAGGTCACCGATACGGACCAGCACGACAGGCAGCGAAACCGGTGGCCCGGCAGTATAGGAAAAAGTGGTGACCGGCCCCGTGGCGCGGCCCGTGCGTGGCGAGAACGCCTGTGACGCCACCTGTATGCTTTCACGCCGGATGTCGAGTGTCGGCATATCGGTAGCCCGGATCTTCCCCGCCACATCCACGACCTGTGCGCCAAGGCGTGCGCCCAGAAGGTCAACAATCGCGAACCCGGCATCGTGAATATCCATCCGGCCCGCCCTGCCGCCCGCATTGACGACGGGGCGGTTCGCCTGAAGATAGGGTGCCTGATCGCCCGCCGCCCCGACCATGAACAGGGCGGCCGTGTCGGGACCGTACCGTGCCTCGACATATCGCATGGCCGCACCGGCAAGGTCCGCCGTCATGAGCCTGCCGCCCGTGCTGGTGACCGATCCATCCATGACCGAGGACTGCACGGCAAAATTCATCATGACCGCCAGCGGCCTGCCATCCAGCCGGTCAATGCGCAGCACGCTTACGGTCGGGTCCGTATCACCCGCGTCATCCGCGCCCAGCCACCAGCCATATGGGGTTTGCACGTCACGGTTCACGCTGACCCGGCTTGTCCCCACGTCCGCACCCACACGTGCAGGCTGCATGGATGCATGGGCGCGCGTCGTGGCCTGCCGTGCCGACTGGATGACCGCCTGCCATGCGGCGGCATTGGCCTGTATATCCGTGCCCGGCGGCGTCTGCGCTGCCGCGAATATGTGCGGCGCGGAAAAGGTGTGGCTGGCGCTGACAATGATGTTGGGGGCGGCAATACCCGCAACATCCGTCACGATGGCCTTGATCGCGGTGATCAGATCACCGAAAATGGATGTCAGGTCCACCACGACAATGGCGAGCCGGATTGTCCCGTCTTCCAGCAACACGATGCGCACGGCCAGCGGGTCGTGCTGTCCGGTAAAGCCATCAATGGGAAACTGCCCGGGCGGAAAAACGATATCGGCCCGCCCGCTGCCCGCACGAAACGCCGGCTTTCCGGTCGTGGCGGCACGTACCGGTCCCGCGCCCAGCGCCACAAGGGCGCCAAGGCCCATGGCCGCCATGAAATCCCGTCTTGATGGCACGACCTGGTCCCCTTTTTCATTGCGTTTCATGGGCACGATATCAGTGTGCCCATCTGTAACAAAAAAAGGCCCGGCAATATGCCGGGCCTTTCGGGTAGCAAGTGGATCAGTTGGAGCCGTTGTTCTGGTTCCAGCCACCGTTGCGGTCACCGCCATGCTCACCCCGGCCACCATTCTGGTTGTCGCCACCGCGGCCGCCGCCGTGCTCGCCCCAGCCACCATTCTGGTTGTCGCCACCGCGGTTACCCTGTCCACCAAAGCCGCCGTTCCGGTCGCCACGACCTTCGCCGCCACGTTCATTACCCTGGCCGCCGTTCTGGTCGCCACCACCCTGGAAATCGCCACCCTGGCCGCCACGGTTGCCTTCGCCGCCGCCATGGCGACCACCATGATGACCGTGACCACCACGACCACCATGTTCGCCCTGTTCACCGCCCTGGTTCCAGTCACCGGACTGCGCATGTGCTGCCAGCGGGAGGGAGGCGCCAAGTGCCAGTGCGAAAAGAATTGAACGCTTCATAATATGATATCCTTTAATTCGACCTTTAATATATTATGCCGCATGATCAGGAATGTAAGATTGCATGATGTAATAAACAGTATCAGACAGGCCAGCAGCCGGATAACATTAATTACGATACCGTAACCATACCGGGAAATATTCCATATATTCGTTGTATATTCAGGAATGTAGGAATCTGCATCCAGACATTTACAGATCACGACGCAATCGCCGGCAAAAAAAGAACGAATACTCGGCATGATTATGGGAAATATTTCCTAACATCCTGACCTGTCAGTTCAGGGCAATCCCTATTTCCGGCCTGCCTGATCGCCAGCGCCACCATGGTCGTTGGCCGCAGGCCTGCACGTAGTCAGCCCATATGGCGGAAAATGGCCATTCCCCATTTCCTGTCCGCATCGGGAGATCCTGCCGCCGGATCCGCTGCATGGGCCAGAGGGAATGCAGGACAGGACACCGTATTTTCTGCTGGGCCACAACATACCGCATGTGAATGGCCGCTGCGGGTCCGGCAGGACTGTCCATGTAATCCGTCATGGCTTTCAGCACCAAGACGCCTGCAAGGCGTGTCGTTCCTGCAGGACGTCATATAACCGTTTCATTTCCCGGTATCATCCTGGCATTTTCCCAACCGGTTTTTTTACGGCGCGCCATGCGATGCATCGCTGAAACCCATGGGGGCAAACAGGAAAACCTTCATCAAGAACGTTATCATGATCCGCATGATGCCATACAGACCGGTTTTTCAAGGACCCTTTATAAAAACGCGCATTGACATAAAAAACGCTGCCTGATCGAAAACATGCCCACACCCGGTATTATGGCGGGCTTTACCTGTGGTTACTGCAAATGAATACTGCATCAGGGCACAGGATACGCTTGAACTGTGCCTTGATGAAATCCTGCGCTGCCAGCGCCCAATGGAATTCTCCGGCAGGATTTCCATCTCTTCCCTGCCGAGTGTGAGTGGCGTTTCAATCACCGCTCACTCAGCAAACGCCTGCAAACCCTCGCTCAATGGGCTAACATCACGGTCGGAGACCTCACTTAATCTCCTTACCTATGACAGCCCCAAAACTTTTATTATTTTATCATTTATTTGTTCTAAAGCAGCCTTTCCATCATGGTCATTCCCATTCTTTTATTGGCAGATATTGCGTTTCCGACAGGACAGGCTTCCCTGCCCTGCCGGCACCATCAGGTATCCAATGTCGCAGCCTTACGGGCATGCCCATGAATTGTAAGGGTCTCCCCTTTTGCCAGCACCCCCACGATCAGGGCGGTCTGTCCCGTATTCCATGCCATTGCAAGCAGGATGCCGGGAATGTCCGCGTCGCCCGATGGTGACAGCATGCCCATTGTATAGGACGTCAGACGGCCATACTCCCCTGCTGTATACGTCACGCCGTGGCATCGGCCTGTCCTGCCCGCGGGATAGAGCAGGAACAGCGGGTCATCTTCATACATGGTGTCGGGCGGGTAATCAGGTTCGTACCAGTCCACGACGGCATCATGGCGATGGTCACGTCCCGGCTTCATCATGATTTCCGCATTCCCTGCCGTGACGACCAGCACCAGCCTGACCTGGCTACGGGATCCAGCCCCGTTCAATGCTTTGTCCAGCGTGGCCTTCAGGGGGCGGCTGCCGGTATTGTCGCCGGTTCCATCCGCTGTCAGCACGGCAACCGCACCGCAATCAGCCAGCCGTTCGCTCAGCGCTGGCGCACCCAGCGCGGGTGGCAGCACGACATGCACCGCACCGATGCGGATGCATGCCAGAACGGCCACCACGCTTTCCACCATCAGGGGCAGATGGATCGCCACCCTGTCGCCACGCTGTACCCCCTGGTCCGTCAGGGCATTGGCAAGGCGGCAAACGCGTTCATGCAGGTCACGATAGGATACGGGTTGCGCGTCGGCTCCCTGCCGGGATATGGCCGGTCCGTCCGCATGGTCCCCCAAATGGCGGTCCACACACAGGGCGGAAATGTTCAGCATGCGCTGTCCATGTACAGGCGACAGCGGCATGTCCTGAAGGACCGCATGGGCCGCCATTTGCGGAAATGCCCGCCCCATGGCAGGGGTCGACAGAATGGAAACGTCATCATGCATCATATGGGTCATGGTCGTGTTCCTTGGCGTTCAGTGCCAGCGCGAAGCGCCATGCAGGGGGCTGCAGTCAATCAACGGCGGTGTTGCACGTGAATCGGTCCGGGGTATCGGGTGCCTGAAACGGCAGTTATTATGTTTATTCTTGCCCAACCCTGGCGTTCGTCTTTACGGCTCTTGTTTTTGTTGATGGGGACTGTGACAAATCCCGGTTGCAAACGGAAGACGTTTTGCCGTTTAAAAGAGTGAACACCACGAAGCGGATTGCAAAGATTGCAAAGATGAAAAAACCCGCCACCAAGACCTTTACCGGATCGCGCATCCGCCACCAGCGCACCCGTATCGGCATGACACAGAGCGCACTGGCCCGGAAGCTGGATATATCCGCCAGTTACCTGAACCAGATCGAACACGACACCCGCCCCCTGCCGCTGACCCTGCTTGATGCGCTGTGCAAGGTTTTTTCCGTTGGCGTGGATTATTTCAGCGATACTGAAGAAACGCGCGGCATACAGACATTACGTGAAATAATGGCCGACCCGGTATTCGATACCGATGCCGTAAGGCTGGACAGCATTCAGGCCGCCATGCGCGTCGCACCCGATCTGTGCGCGCAGTTCATCCGGCTCTATCGTGCCTATCTTTTGCGGCAGGAACATACAGCCGCCCCCCTGATCGGCCCCGACCGGCCGCAACAGGGCGGGGCGCGGGATGCGCCAGACCGGGTGGAACCCTACGAAGCCGTCAATGACTGGGTACAGGCCCAGCGCAACTATTTTGATGAAGTGGACCGCACGGCCGAACGGCAGGCCGAGCGGATGCGGCTGGATGAGGGCAATCCGGGCGAACAGCTGACCCGCTACCTTCTGGACCAGCATGGCATCCGCACCGAAATCGACCTTGCCCTGGGGCAGAAGGGCCTGATGTGGCGCATGGACCGGCGGCACCGCACCCTGTTCCTGTCACGCATCATCCCATCGGAAAGCAGCACGTTCTGGATGGCGCAGGCGCTGGGGCAGCTTGAACACCAAGGGGTGTTTGCCCGCACGATCCGCCGTTCCCGCCTGCGTGAAAGTGAGGCACGGGGACTGGCGCGCGTCTATCTGACCAATTATTTCGCGGGCGCACTGCTTCTGCCCTATGACCGTTTCCGGGCAACAGCCCGTGACGTACGTCATGACCTGGAACAGTTACAGCGCCATTTCGGGGTCAGTTTCGAACAGGCCTGCCAACGGCTGAGCACCATGCAGCGACCCGGGAGCGAGGGCGTTCCCTTCTACTTCCTCAAGACGGATATCGCGGGCAATATCCTCAAAAGCTTCAGTGCGAACCGTTTCACCCAGTCCCGTTTTGGCGGTCCCTGCCCGTTATGGAATATTTTCCGCGCCTTCAGCACGCCCCAGCAGGTGCAGGTCCAGCTGTCACAGACGACCGATGGCGCGCTTTACCTCAACATAGCGCGGACAGTGGGGCGCAGCAGCATATCCTACCTTGACCGCCCGCGCCTTACGGCTGTGGTTCTGGGCTGTTCGATAGCGGATGCGCGGCACCTGGTCTATTCCGCCGGGCTGGACCTGAATGACCCGCGCATGATCATTCCCATCGGGCCGGGGTGCCGGGCCTGCACGCGCGAAAACTGCCATCACCGCGCGCTGCCAATGGTCGGGCACCGTGTCGATATTGATAATGAGGGGCGCGGCATCGCCCCCTATCGCACGGCATTGTAGCAGCCGCTTAAAATTATGAAAAAGCCTCAAAGAACGCCGCCTTTTTGAAGAAAAGACAGCACCCGGAAACTTTTGTTTCTATTTCTCAATCAGTTCCAGACGACCTGCTTCATCGCTACACGGACGCAGTCATACCGCCATCAACCATAAGGATATGCCCGTTTACAAAACTGGATGCATCAGACGACAGAAAGACCGCAGCACCCACCAGTTCCTCCACATCGCCCCACCGCCCGGCGGGCGTGCGCTGGCACAGCCACTGGGTAAATTCCCTGTCAGCCACCAGTTTTTCGTTCATTTCCGTCCTGAAGTAACCGGGTGCGAGGCCATTGATCTGTAGCCCATGCCGCGCCCAGTCCGTCGCCATGCCCTTGGTCAGGTTTTTGACCGCCCCCTTGGTCGCGGTATAGGGCGCGATACCGGGCCGGGCCAGTTCGCTCTGGACCGAGCAGATATTGATGATCTTGCCCCGTCCACGCGGCAGCATGTGGCGCGCAACCGCCTGACCAACAAAGAAAACCGCGTTGAGGTTGGTGGCGATCAGCGCATCCCAGTCCGCCCGGCTGAACTGATCCAGCGGCGCGCGGCGCTGGATGCCCGCATTGTTGATCAGGATGTCGATCGGCCCCTGCTCGTGTTCGATTTTTTCAATTCCCGCGATAACGGCATCCTGATCGGTTACGTCAAACGGAGAGGTTGCAACATCCAGCCCTTCGTTTTCCAGCATGGCACGCGCCGTCTCCAGCCGTTCGGGATTGCGACCGTTCAGCACGATTTTCGCCCCAAATCGGCCCAGCCCCCGCGCAAGGGTCAGCCCGATGCCACGCGATCCCCCGGTGACAAGGGCGCGCCTGCCCGCAAGCGAAAAAAGGGTATCAGCCTGCATGATGCTTTCCTTCATTTTCATGGTGTTTCAGGGGAACGCAGAACGCCCTTCCGGCCATAAGCCGTGGAAAATGGTAACGTTTCGTCCATGAAGATCAGGAAGCAGCCTAGCCGCTTTCGCCACCGGCACGATGTCACGAACCCGGCATCATGCCTGTCCCGCAACAGGGAAATTGAAGGTCGCTTAAAAAACGTCGATAAAAATTACAGAAGTTTCCGGGTGTCGCCTTGCTTCAGGCAGGCCACGTACCTGAAGCTTTTTGTACAAAGCTTCACCAAAAATTTTCTTCTGATCCACGGAAGAAACCGGGGACAAATGCAAAACGGCTTCCGTGATGCCGGAAGCCGCCTGTCATGTATCCTGTCCTCCCACCTTATGGCAGGGGACATGAAGGGATTATCAGGCCTTCTGCGTTGAAGCCCTGAAGATCTGCGCGATGGACTTTGCAAGGGCTGCGTCAAATTCCGCATCCGTCATGGTGTAGCGCAGGTCTTCGAGCAGCGCGCGCGAGAAGCTGGCGATCATGCCATGGTTCTTCGCCAGCCGCTGGCACGCTTCATCACGCGGATACCCACCGGACAGCGCCACGACACGCTGCACGCGCGGGTGCCTGATCAGGTCAAGGTAAAGATCGGCCTTTTCAGGGATCGAGACCTTGATCATCACCTGATAGTCACCGGGCAGGGCGTCCAGCCCACGGTGCAGTTCATCATGCAGCAGGGTTTCCGCCCCCGCCTTGTCCGGGCTTTTGATCAGCACTTCGGGTTCCATGATGGGCACGAGGCCACGGGCCGCAATCTGCTCGGCCAGGGTGAACTGCTGCTTCACGATGGCGGCAACGCCCTCGCGCTCGGCCAGGCGGATGACCGAACGCGCCTTCGTGCCGTAAATACCCTTGCTGATGGCCTGGTCCAGCAGGGCTTCAAGGTTGGGGATGGGCTTCATCATCTGCACGCCGCCCGCCTCGGCCTCCAGCCCCTTGTCCACCTTCAGGAAGGGAACGACCCCTTTTTCCTTCCACAGGTAGGTGGGGACGGGCGTGTCCCTGACCAGCCCGTTCATGGTCTGCTCGAACAGGATGGCGGCAAGGATGCTCTTGCCCGTAAAGGCCGGGGCGGTGATGACCCTGACCCGCATTTCGTGCATCAGGGCGAACATCTGGGCATCGGTGCTGTAGGTGCTGTCCGGTATGCCGTAATGCCGCAGCGCACCCGGTGTTGATCCCCCGCTCTGGTCCAGGGCCGCGATGAAACCCGCGTTCTCCGACATGTTCTTACGCATCTGGTCAACTGGCATGGTTATTTATCCTATGTTCAGTATTTATATACCACCGAGGCGATGATCGGACATCAGGCAGAATGTCCCGGGTATGCATTGATTAATAAGTTAAAATGCAGGGGAATGGACGTAAATACAAAAATCATTCAACCGGTCGCTGGCCACGCTGACATCCCCGCATGCACCAGGCAACCGGGACATGACTGGCCTGCGCGCCAACAGTGTTCTCCTGCATCGTATAAAAAAACATCATCCCTGATATGGGACCACCCGTCACACGCTGCAATGACATACATCAGGCCGTGCGGCGGATGGTGTCGGTCATCATGCTGCAGACAGGGGAATACGGCCGGTACCGGGCCTCTGTTTCCCGCCAGCCACGACCCCGGAATACCGCACGCACAACCCTGAAACCGGGGGTGGATATGGATCATGACCCGTGTTTGACTGGGGCATGGACGATTTTCAGCACGAAACGGGATACGGACGGTTGGCAACAGGCTTCAGGGCACGGTTTTCCATTTCCCTTCTGGCTTGCACGGCCTGCCTTGTCATGAAGCAGTCGCTTGCCATGGCCGGCTGCCAGTCGGTGCATGTGCCCACCCCACCTGCCGCCAATACCACGCACCCGCAGGCCCCGTTCTTTATCGACCTGTCCGGGCTTGCGCCTGATGGCCAGATACCCCGGCGCGACCCGCATGATACCCATTACCCCGCGGCGCGCGACCTGCCGGATGGTACCGTCCCGCCATTGGCGGCCAATGGCAATTTCGTGCTGGGGCCAACCCATATGGCCGCTGCGGAATTCGCGGCAGCCCGCACCGCGCCGCATGGGCGCGTGGTTTCCTTCACCATGAATTCCGGCCAGAGCGTCCTGTTCAATTCCGGCATTGTGCGCGATGACCCGGATGGCTGCCCCAACGGCGCGATCTATACGGCCCGTTCCGCCCCCGGCGACCCGTCCGATCTGCGCCTGACCAGCAGCCATTCCGGCCCGTGGATACGGCAGGTGGATGTCTATGTGCCCGCGCAGTACAAACCCGGCACCAAGGCGCCATTCCTTGTTTTTGGCGACGGCGGGGCAGATGGTTTCTATCCCGGCCGCGACCTGTTCGCGGCACTGGACGCGCTGATCAACAGCCATCGCCTGCCGCCCATCATCGCCATTGGCATCGGCGCGGGCGGGCAGGATGCGCAGGGCAGCGAACGCGGGCTGGAATATGACACGGTATCGGGCACCTATGCCGAATGGGTTGAACGCGAGGTGCTGCCCCTGGCCCAGCGGCAGGCAGGTGTCAGCCTGACCCATGATCCCGATGGCAGGGCCACGATGGGGGTCAGTTCCAGCGGGGGGGCGGCCTTTGGCATGGCGTGGTTCCATCCCGACCTGTACCGCCGCGTGCTGGCCTATTCCCCAACGCTGACCAACCAGCAATGGCCGCATGATCCGGCCATGCCGGGCGGGGCATGGCAGTATCATTCCCCCTGGGCGGGCAATCCTGCCGCCACGGGCAGCCAGCCGGGGGCGGCGCTGGTGCCCAATGCCGCGCGCAAGCCGGTCCGGTTCTGGTTTGCCGCGGGCGACCGGGACCTGTTCTATCCCGCACCCGCCATGCCCGATGGCATGCATGACTGGGTGCTGGCCAGTGAAAACATGGCGCGTGTCCTGGCAACAAAAGGATATGACTACCAGTTTGTCCTGTCCCGCAACGCGGGGCATGTGGATGGTCCGACAATCGCGCAGACCCTGCCCGAAGCCCTGTTGTGGCTATGGCAGGGCTATACCCCGCAGCGGGACTGATCGGGATACTTGCCGGCGGGCGGACCCGTTCCGTGCCATGTGGGGTTAAGGACAGTGTGAAAAATCATCCGGGAAGCATTCCTGCGATCGGACGTTTTCTGGTGAAGCTTTTTTCAGAAAGCTTCAGGGAACACCGCCTTCCTGAAAAAAGACGGCACCCCAAAACCTTTATTTTTTCAAACGGCCCTGTGTCGTCGCCACCGGAAATGCCAGGCCCTGCATTATGCCCATTTCGGCTTATGAACTGACTTTCACCAGCAGTTTGCCCCTGTTTTTCCCTTCCAGCATGCCGATGAAGGCTTCCGGGGCATTTTCCAGACCGTCCACGATATCTTCAAAGACACGGATCTTCCCGCTTTCGACAAGTGGCTGCATGTCGTGCAGGAATTCGGAATAAAATTCGCCATAGTGGTCCATAATGATAAATCCCTGCACCCGCAGGCGACGGATCAGGATCTGCGCCATGAAGGCAGGTAGCCGGTCGGGCCTAGGGCCAGTGTTGGCACCACCATCATACACGCTGTCGTTATAGTGGGCGATCAGGCCACAGACCGGGATACGCGCGAAAGTGTTGAGCAGCGGCAGGACGGCATCAAACACCTTGCCGCCCACGCTTTCGAAATAGACATCTATGCCCCTGGGGCATGCTGCGGCCAGTTGAGCCGCGAAATCAGGGTCGCGATGGTCAAGGCAGGCGTCAAAACCCAGTTCCTCACGCACGCGACGGCATTTTTCCGGGCCACCCGCAACACCCACCACGGTTGCGCCATGCAGCCGGGCCAGTTGCCCGACCACGGCCCCGACAGGTCCGCTGGCCGCCGCCACCACCACGGTTTCGCCCGCTTTGGGCGCGCCGATTTTCAGCAGGCCATACCAGGCCGTAAAACCGGGCATGCCCAGAACGCCCAGCGCGCGTGACAGGTGGGACATGCCAGCGGGCAGGACCATAAGGTCGCTCCCGTCCGAAACGGCATAATCCTGCCACCCACCATAGGACAGGACAATATCGCCCGGCCTGTATCCTTCCACGCCGGACTGTTCAACCCGCGCCACGGTTCCGCCCACCATCACATCCCCCACGGCGACGGGCGGGGCATAGGATGGCGCGGCACTCATGCGGCCCCGCATATAGGGGTCCAGCGACAGCCACAGCGTCCTGAGCAGCACCTGCCCCGTGCCCGCCGGGGGAACCGGCACCCGTTCCAGACGGAAATTGGCCGGGGTCGGCGCGCCCGACGGGCGGGATGCCAGCACGATCCGGCGGTTCTGCGGCGTATCAGGACTGTTCATGAAATGGCTCCATGGTCTGGCCGACCTCTTGATGCCGGGTAAGCGGAATCCGGTCGGCAATGACGGTTAACGCACTGTTCTGATTATTGTTCTCATACCATGTCATGTCGGGGTTCACGGTTTCAATGCCTGGCGCAGGTATCTGTTCTGCGGGAAAAAAGCTGATCTATAGGAATTATGTTCGATAATTACATAACCGGAAAACCTGAAAACCGTCTGCCCTCCGTCAGAAAATCCGGCCGTAGAATCAAGCAATTTCAGGCGCGTTTCCCCCTTCCCCGCTCCCGGTTCCGACAACATCACGCAGCATCTGCAAAAGCCGATATAGCGGTGACGATTTTTGGGTTATAGGGGGCAATCATGAGCACAGACACACCCAACCTCCTCTCCCCCAGCCCGGTCTACAAGCCCTTCCGCTATCCGTGGGCGTTCGAGGCATGGAAAACCCAGCAGTCCCTGCACTGGCTGCCCGAGGAAATCCCCCTGGGCGATGACGTGAAGGACTGGAACAACAACCTGTCCGAGACGGAAAAATATCTGGTCACGCAGATTTTCCGCCTGTTCACCCAGCAGGATACCGAGGTCGAGAACGCCTATATCGACCTGTACATGCCCCGCTTCAAACCGACCGAAGTGCGCATGATGCTGTCGGCGTTCACGAACATGGAATCCATCCACCAGGCCGCATACAGCCATCTGCTGGACACCATCGGCATGCCGGAAACCGAATATGCCGCCTTCCTTGAATACGAGGAAATGGCTGCAAAGCATGAGTTCCTGCAGCGGTTCAACATGGATGACCACTACAACACGGCCCTGTCCATGGCCGTGTTCGCGGGCTTTACCGAAGGGCTGCAGCTTTTCGCGTCATTCGCCATGCTGCTCAACTTCCCCCGCCACAACCTGATGAAGGGCATGGGGCAGGTCGTGACGTGGTCCGTGCGTGACGAGAGCCTGCACGTTGAATCCATCACGCGCCTGTTCAAGACATACATGCAGGAGTTCGGCCACCAGATCGACAAGCCCGCGGTGGCGGATGCCATTCATCTGGCCTGCCGCGAGATCGTGACCAACGAGGACCGCTTCATCGACCTCGCCTTCCGCATGGGGCCGGTCAAGGGCCTGACGGCGGCCGAGGTCAAGCAGTATATCCGCTTCATCGCCAACCGTCGCCTGATCGGGCTGGAACTGGAACCGATCTATGACGTGCCCAGCAATCCCCTGCCGTGGATTGACGAGATGATGAACGCGGTCGAACACGCCAACTTCTTCGAAAACCGGGCGACCGAATACAGCCGGGGCGCCACCCTGGGGACATGGGACGAGGCATTCGCCTGAGGCATCCGATACGGGCCGGGGCCACTGGCCTGCGGGGCGGGAACGACATGACCGGCACATGTCCCCGCCCGTTCCTGCCTTTTCCCGCCATGGCAGAAAAAGGCGCCTGATATGCGGATCGTGGTCCCATGGACCAGCGACCCCGACATATCCGCGCACAGTGCCATCCGGCCTGCCGCGACATGCCTGTTCAGGATGGCCGTCTGTGGGAATTCATGGCTGGCATCGCCCGATGCGTCATTGCATGCGGTCTGTATTTATACATACAACACATGATGGCGCATGCTGATAACGGAAGCCCCATGAAACCAACCATGATCCCGCTGGTCACGCTGCTGGCCGCCCTCACCCTTGTCATGTCACTGACCGCCTGCGCGGACCGGGACCCGCGCATAGATCGCAATGCGCGTGCCGCCTATGACAACGGCAATGGCGGCCCGCAGGGTGGCTGGGGCAGCTTGGGCGGGGGATGGGGTGGTCCGGGCGATATGGGATGGTGAAAGGCGCCCCTGCACCATATGCCAGCCTGTAGCCTGACCACCAGAACAGGAAATGTGCTGCAATCATAAAGAATTTTTTGGTAAAGCTTTTTTCAAAAACTTTTATTTCTTATAGAATACTGTTTTAAAACAGTATTCTACCGTTTCAGGAATGATTATCAGGGGCTGCCATCATGCGAAACCGGAATTTTCCCGGCCTTGATGGCCTTTGTAAACCGTACCCAGTCGGTTTTCGTCTGGTCCGCGTAACGGGCGGAAAAACAGCCTATGGCATCGGAAAACACCCTCCCCTTGCCCAGATAGCCACTGATGAAGGCGCCATCCCCCGAACGTGCATGCGCGCGGGCCAGCGTCCTGCCGTATAATTGTGCGTAATCGGCCAGTCCTTCGGGCGTTACAGCCGCCCCGATGGCGGCCAGCCGGGCATCTTTCAGGCGACGGACGTAAAACTGCCGCCCCGCCCCGGACAGGTCTGGTGTCACAGGGTCCGCATCAGGCTGGGACCGGGTATGCGTGCAACCCAGGAATATGTCTGTTTCCGCCTGCATGATACGTTGGCCGACCACCACGCGCTGGCCCTGGTTATGAAACAGCGATGCCCCGGCAAAGGGCGCCAGCACCGACTGCTGGGCTTCCTTGATCTGCAACAGCAGCGTCTCCCCATCCGCCGTGGCGAACAGGCCGATGGCGCAGAAGGTGCCGACACTGCCAATGCCAACCACCTTGAAAACCACGTCACGCAGGACGTAGCGGTCCAGCAGGATCGCCAGTTCGGCTGGCTGTGTCGCGACGTAGCGGGCAAAGGCATGGCGGATCGTGTCTTCATGCGCGGGCAGGCGCATGACCAGCGGCGGATGTTCGCACAGCGATGGCAGGCCGCCGCCCGCATCTATCAGGCCATAATGACAGCGTGCGCTGTCCATGCGCTCCCGCAACAGGATTTCAGCCCGCGCCCGCGCGTGGCGGTCCGAAAACGCGGCAATGGCGGCGGACAGGTCAATGGGGTTGCCCCAGATCTCCAGCGGGGACAGCAAGGACAGCCGCTTCATTTCCACGGCATAGGTCCGTGCCATGGATACCGCCAGATTACGCGCCTTCTTTTCCGACAGGCCGCCCTCGCGCCCGGCTAGCACCAGCGATGTGCCAAGGCGCTTGATATCCCATTCAAACGGGGCGGGCAGCGTTTCGTCAAAGTCGTTGATGTCGAAAACCGGTGTACCCTCGGGTGAGGCATAGCTGCCGAAATTGGCCAGATGGCAATCCCCGCAGGCCTGCACGCGTGGACCTGCGGCGGGCGTATGCGCAAGATCGGACGCCATGACAGCCGCCGCCCCGCGCAGGAACGCGAAAGGCGAGGCCATCATCCGCCCATAGCGCACCGGCAGCAGGTCGCGTATCCGGCTTTCCCCCTGCCGGACCAGCAGCTCAACCGGGTCGGGCCGCCCCTTCGGCGCATGCCATTGCGCATGGTGGGCGCGCATCGTCTTGCGGCGCAAGGTTACGCCGCGCGCGTGACGCTGCGCACGGCCAAGACTGCGGTGGTCCCATTGCATGGTACGGATGGCGGCGTGTTCATGATCCATGCCATGACAATACCATTTTTAACATATTGTGTCAGCAGCACACGCCCTGCATCACGGCGGCGGCCATGACGGCCTGTGCACGGGCCATTCCCGCATCCCTGCCACCCACCGGGTGATTGATACACATCAACGACGTAATTTTCATAAAATCCTGCTATACACGGCAGGGTTTTGAATCCGACCAACCGCCCGGGCCACGGCCGGCCCCAGAAGAGGCAGAAATTCCATGCGCTATGCCCACAGTAACTTCGAAGCTTTCGTCCGCCCCGAAAAACCGGCCGGTATAGACACCCGATCGGCATGGATCGTGGGGGGTGGCCTTGGCGGCATGGCGGCAGCCGCCTTCCTGATCCGCGATGCGGGGATGACGCCATCACGAATTACCATCCTGGAAGCATCTGACGCCGATGGCGGGGCGCTGGATGGCGCGGGCAACGCCGAAACCGGCTGGCTGATCCGTGGCGGCCGGGAAATGGAGGAACAGTTCCAGTGCCTGTGGGATCTGTACCGGTCCATTCCGTCACTGGAGGTGCCCGGCGCCTCGGTGCTGGATGAGTTCTATCGCCTCAACCGTATTGATCCGTCCTCCAGTCCGGTGCGGGCCATGTGCGGGCGCGGACAGCCCCTGCCCGACCGTAACAGCCTGAAGCTGACCGGGAAGGCACGGCGGGAAATCATTTCCCTGATCCTGACGGATGAGGAAAAGCTGAACGGCAGGACGATCAGCGATGTCCTGTCCGCCGATTTCATGAAGTCGAATTTCTGGCTGTTCTGGCGGTCCATGTTCGCGTTCGAGACATGGCACAGCGCGATCGAAATGAAGCGCTACCTTGCCCGTTTCGTGCACCAGATCCTTGGGCTGAAGGACCTGCATACGCTGAAGTTCACCCGCTTCAACCAGCAGGAATCCCTCAGCCTGCCGCTGGCCACGTGGCTGGCGGATCAGGGCGTGGTATTCCGCCACGGCGTGCAGGTGACCAATGTGCGCGTCGATACAGCGGGCGTGAAGAAGGTGGCGACCCATATCGACTGGCTTGAAAACGGCACGGCGGGCGGCACCGCGGTCGGCGCGCGGGATCTGGTGTTCGTCACCAATGGCTCCATGGTCGAAAACTCCCGCTGGGGCGACCACCATACGCCCGCACCGATTGACGCCACGATCGCGCAGGGCAATGTCTGGCAGTTGTGGCGCAATATCGCGGCACAGGACCCGGCGTTTGGCCAGCCGGACGTATTCTGTGGCGACACCACCAAATCACGCTGGGAATCCGCCACCGTCACAACGCTGGATGCCCGCATCCCGGCCCTGGTACACAGGGTGACGGGACGCGATCCCTTTTCGGGCCGGACCGTGACAGGGGGACCGATCACGATCGCGGACTCCGCATGGCTCATGAGCTGGGTCGTCAGCCGCCAGCCCCATTTCAAGGGCCAGCCGAAGGGCCAGATGGTGGCCTGGCTGTATGGCCTGTTCAGCGACGTGCCGGGCAATTACGTGAAGAAACCCATGCAGGACTGCACGGGCGAGGAAATCACCCGCGAATGGCTGTACCACATGGGCGTGCCCGAGACGGAGATTGACGACATGGCGGCCACGGGCGCCATCACCCGCCCATGCATGATGCCCTTCATCACCGCGCAGTTCATGCCACGCGCCGTAGGTGACAGGCCGAAGGTGGTGCCCGATGGCAGCGTCAACCTCGCCTTCCTTGGCCAGTTTGCCGAAACCCCGCGCGATACGGTATTCACGACCGAATATTCCGTCCGTACCGCAATGGAGGCAGTCTACACGCTGCTGGATATCGACCGTGCCGTGCCGGAAGTCTTTGGCAGTGTGTATGACGTGCGCATGCTGGTACAGGCAGCGGCGGAAATGCGCGACGGAAAGAAAATACCGGCCGCGACCCTGATCCATCACCTGACAAGCGGGACGGAAGTGGACACCCTGCTGGAACGCTACGGGCTGATCTGATCGCGCCGGGCGCCGCAGGGACGGGTCAGGTCACGCCCGTCCCTGCCGGATGCCGCGCGCAAGCCCCACGCAGGCAATCATGATGGCGACACCCAACGGCACCAGCCACGTAAAGGCGATGGCATGCCCATAGGGCCGCCAGAACAGCATCGCGCCACACACCACGGCCAGCGTCGCGATGAACGCAGGCAGCACGTCACGCCTGTCCGCCCGCCTGCTGAACAGGGCAAACACGAATACCCCCAGCATGGGACCATAGGCGCATGACGCCACCGACAGGCCGAACACCACAGCCGGACCATGGCTATGGGCAAACCCCAGCGCCACCACCACCAGCGCGACAGCCCACAGCGCAGTCACAAGCCGCGCGAAGCCCAGCGGCGACAGACGCACCCATCGCGCCATGGTCCGGCAGGGGGCGGCAAAATCCAGCAAGGTCGCACTGGTCATGGCGTTGAGGGTGGCGGAAAGCGAGCCCATCGTCGCACTCAGCAGACCCGCAACCAGCAGTCCCGCCAGCCCGTGGGGCAGGCCATGCACGATAAAATCCGGGAACAGCGCATCCGACGTCGGCAGCCCCATGGCGGCCAGCGACCTTTCGTCATTCCGTGCCCATAGTAGCATGCCCACCAGCGACAGCAGCGCGAACAGGCAGCCCACCATGACACCGCTGCCCACCAGCGCCTTTCGGGCATCCGCCAGGCTTCGCGCCGCAAGGACACGCTGCACCAGAAGCTGGTCCGTCCCATGTGACGCCATGGCCATGATCGCCCCACCGATCATGGCGGCACACGGCGTATAGGGATCAAGGAAATACAGGCGGGATTTATGAAACAGGTGAAACCGGTTGGAATGGCGCAGCATATGGATCTGCATGTCGGTTGCATGATGGTACAGCAACGCGACACAGGCCGCCGCCCCCACGACATATACAACCAGCTGTATCGCATCGGACCAGACCACGGCCCGCAGGCCGCCCAGCACCGTGTAACCCAGCGTCAGCCCGACAATCACCACCATGACCAGCCATTGCGGCAACGGCAATTCCATGGCGGACACGATGGCGGCAACCGGCAGCATGCCCGCGAACAGCCTGATCCCTTCGGCCAGCACGCGCGTAATCAGGAACGTGACGGATACGGTACGCTCCATCGCCTGCCCGAAACGCTGGCCCAGATACTGGTACACGCTGCCCACGTGCCCGGAAAAATAATGGGGCAGGAACAGCCACGCCACCAGCGCACGCCCGATGACATACCCCACCCCCAGCCCAACGAACACCATGCCGCCGCCATAGGCGATGCCGGGTATGCTGATGATGGTCAGGGTGGAGGTTTCCGTCGCGACAAGGGACAGGCAGATGGTCCACCACGGCAGGTCATGCCGGCCACCAACATAGGTGGAAACGGAATCCTGCCGCCCCGACAGGGCAAACGCGATGAAGGGCAGGCTCAGGCAATAGATGCAGATAACCGAAAGATCGATCGCGGACATACGGGTTCCATCACGTAACGAAGAAAGACCATATGACCAGACCGAGGCCATATGAAAGCCCCGGACGACCCGGAGAACCGGGACAGCCTGCGCATTCCCATCGTGCATGAAAACCGGTCAGGCATGCTGCGGCCCCGTCATGTCATGGCTTTTGCCCCGTCCCCGGTTGGCGCGGCGGCCGGATCGTTGTCATTGCAGGCGGGATAATGATATCGTCCCCGTATCAGGCATCCGGCATGCCGTCTTTTAACGGGCCTTTTGCACCATGCATGTTTTTCCAGCCGCCCCCCGGCTGAAGCGCCGCCATGTCCTGATGCTGACGGGTGCCGCAACCCTTGCCGCCTGCACCCCCCACGCGCAGGCGGGCCAGCCACCGGCCCCGGACATGCGCGATGTGGATCGCAGGCTGCAACAGGCCGTGAAACGGGGCGAAGCACCCGGCGTTGTCTGCGCCATAGGCCACGACCAGCAGGTCGTGCACCGGGCCGTATATGGCAGGCGTGCCGTAACACCCGCGCCCGAAGCCATGACATGGGACACGGTGTTCGACATGGCATCCCTGACCAAGCCGGTCATTACCGCGCCCTGTGTCATGCAGTTGTGGGAACAGGGGCGGTTCGGGCTGGATGACCCGGTTTCACGCTACCTGCCGCAGTTTGCCGCCGCGGGAAAGGCCACCATTACCATCCGACACCTGCTGACCCATTATTCCGGCCTGCCGCCCGACCTAGACCTGACCCACCCGTGGCAGGGACGTGATGCCGCCTTCCGCCTGACCATGGAAACCGCACCCGAACAGCCACCGGGCAGCGGGTTCGTTTACAGCGACATCAATTTCATCACACTGGGCTTCCTGGTCGAAAAACTGTCCGGCATGACGCTGGATACCTATGCCACGCGCTTTATCCTGACACCGCTGGGCATGCGGCAGTCACGATTCCTGCCACCCGATACGTGGTCCGCGCGCATCGCCCCCACCCAGACCGATGAACGGGGCCAGATGCTGCGGGGGCAGGTCAATGACCCCTCGGCGCGGCGCATGGGTGGGGTTGCAGGACATGCGGGCCTGTTTTCCACGGCTGATGACATGTGCCTGTACGCGCAGGCCCTGCTGGACCGGCGCGCGAGCCGACCATCCGCCTATCCGCTGCGAGCGGACACACTCATGTTGATGACCACCGCACAACAGCCACAGGGCAGGACCGACCTGCGCGGACTGGGGTGGGATATCGCCACGCATTATTCCTCTGTCCGGGGGGACAGGTTTCCCGTGGGCTCCTTTGGCCATACCGGCTTTACCGGCACGTCGCTGTGGCTGGATCCCGGCAGCGACAGTTATGTCCTGATCCTGACCAGCCGCCTCCATCCCGATGGCCATGGCAATGTCGTGCACCTGCGTCATGACGTGGCAACGGCGGCGGCCCTTGCGCTGATCCCGCCACGGGGCTGAGGGGCTGCCTGAAAAGCCGGATCAGGTCATATCCTTCAGTCATATGAAAGTCTTTGGTGAAGCTTTTTTCCCTCATTTGCAGATAAGTCAGGTTACATGACCCCGAACAGCAGCACGCCCACCCCAATCATCGCGACAGAAGGACAGGACCCCCGCTACGCGGATGTGGATGTCTGGCCTGTCGCCTCCGTGCTGGATGCACTGGTGGAATCACAGATGAGCGCCATCGCCGCCGTCCGCGCCGCGACAGCGGAACTGGAACGCGCGGTGGGCAGCGCCCTGCCCCGGCTTCTGGCGGGGGGACGGCTGTTCTATGTCGGCGCGGGCACGTCCGGGCGGATCGGCATGCAGGATGGGGTGGAACTGCTGCCCACCTTTGGCTGGGAACCGGGGCGGCTTGTGCTGCTGCTGGCAGGCGGGCATGACGCCGTGTATCAGGCGGCGGAAGGGGCCGAGGACCGCGAGGACGTGGCGCGCGCGGACATACTGGCCCACACTCCCGGTCCCGATGACGTGGTGCTGGGCATCGCGGCCAGTGGGTCCACGCCCTATACCTGTGCCGCGATTGCGGCTGCGCGCGCGGCAGGCAGCCTGACCATAGGCATTGCGTGCAATCGCGGCGGCAGGTTGCTGGACGTGGCGGAACAGGGCATTGCGGTGGTAACGGGGCCGGAAGTCATTTCCGGTTCCACGCGACTGAAGGCCGGCACGGCACAGAAAGCCACCCTGAACCTGATTTCCACAACGCTCATGATCCGTATGGGCCATGCCTATCGCGGGCAGATGGTGGACATGCGGGTCGTCAATGCCAAGCTGCGGGACAGGGCATGCCGCATGGTCCGCAACCTGACCGGCAGTACCGAACAGGAGGCGCTGCAGGCGCTGGAGGCAACGGGGTTCAATGTCAAACGGGCCGTCATGATCTGTTCGGGCATTCCCGCCGATCAGGTCGAGGCACAGCTTGCGGCGCATGGCGGCAACCTGCGTTCAGTTCTCGGGCAGGACGACAGCCCCCCTGCCGCCCCGTAAAACATTGTCCAGAAATAAACGTTTCCGGATGCCACCTTTTTGACAGGCAGCCCCGGACCACCCGGATACACGCGGCATAATGGACAGGTGCCGGACGTCACGTTTTTGTCCCGTCGCCCTGTTCTTTATGATGTCGTGGTAAAATGCTGCATGCGGGAGGAACAGGCATGAAGCCTATGCTTACGGTCATCGGCCTTATGAGTGGCACGTCACTTGATGGTGTGGACGCAGCCATCATCCATACCGATGGTGAACGGATCGCGGGGTTCGGCCCGGATATCAGCCTGCCTTACACGGCGGCCCTGCGCCAGCGCGCGCGCAGGCTTCTGGACCATGCGCCCACCCTGTCCCCTGATGATCCCGAACTGAAAGCGGTCGAACACGCGATAACCCGCCATCACATTGACGCAGTGCGACAGTTGCAGGCCCGGGTGCCGGATATCGACCTGATCGGGTTCCATGGCCAGACCATCCTGCATGCGCCACAACGCCACCAGACATGGCAGATTGGTGATGCGGAACTTCTGTCACGCGCGACCGGACTGGCTGTCATCCATGATTTCCGCAGCGCCGACGTGGCGGCAGGCGGCGAAGGCGCGCCACTAGTGCCGTGGTTCCACGCAGCCCTGTTGCATGATGTGTCGGGGCCGGTTGCCGTTCTGAATATCGGTGGCGTTGCGAATGTCACGTTGATTGATGCCGATAATACGATCCATGCCTGTGACACCGGCCCGGGCAATGCCCTGCTGGATGACTGGGCCATGCGCCATACCGGCACGGCCTGCGATGTTGATGGCGCACTGGCGCGCGCGGGCACGGTCAACCGGGCCATTGTGGAACAGTTGCTGGCCGATCCCTATTTTGCCCGCCCTGCCCCCAAATCGCTGGATCGGCAGAGTTTTGCCACGGCCCTTGACCGGGTGGCCGCCTGCACCCCGGCCGATGGCGCGGCGACACTGGCCGCCTTTACCATCGAAGCCGTACGACGCATGCCCCTGCCCGTCCGGCCCGCACGCTGGTATGTCTGTGGCGGAGGACGGCATAACCCTGTCCTGATGCAGGGATTGCAGGCGGCGCTGGGCGTCCCGGTGGCGGGCGTGGACCACCTTGGCTGGAACGGGGATGCGCTGGAGGCGCAATGTTTCGGTTTTCTGGCCGCACGCAGCGTACGCGGCCTGCCGTTATCAGCATCCACCATCACGGGCGGGCCGGATGGCCTGTCCGGTGGCCGTCTGACCTGTGCGGGCCTTATGCCTGTGCCATCATGGATCCATGCAACCGGCGGGAGGTCTTCATGAAACTTGTCATCGCACCGGATCAGGACACGGCCTGCGCCCATGTGGCGGACATGCTGTACATGTGCTGCGCGCGCAACCCTGCAGCCGTACTGGGCCTTGCAACCGGGCGCACGATGGAACGGGTCTATGACCACCTTGTCCGCCGCATTCACGACAGGCCGGTCAATCTTGCAGGCTGCACGACGTTCAACCTGGATGAATATTGCGGGCCGGTTGCCCGGACCGCGCAGTCATACCGTGCCTATATGCAGCATCACCTGTTCCGTCATCTGGATATTCCGCCCACGCGGACGCATCTGCCCCCCGGTGATACCGATGATGTTACGGCAGCATGCGCACGATACGAAACCGCCATCCGTGCCGCAGGCGGCATTGACCTGCAATTGCTGGGGATAGGTCACACCGGCCATATCGGTTTTAACGAACCCCTTTCCTCCTTTGCATCGCGCACGCGCCGTGTCAGGCTTGCCCCTGCCACGCGTGTCCAGAATGCCGAAATGTTTGGCGACTGCCCGGATGATGTGCCACAGCATGCGCTGACTGTTGGTGTCGGGACCATTCTGGAAACCCGGCGCGCGGTCCTGCTGGCGACAGGTCCCGGCAAGGCGGCGATCATCACCCGCGTTATTGAAGGGGCGATTTCGGCCATGACCAGTGCCTCGGCACTTCATTTCCATCCTGATTGCACATTCGTACTGGATGAAGACGCAGCCATGGACCTGTCGGATGAATGCCGATGGATGGCGGACTACCTCCCGCCCCGTCACTGAACCATTGCGCGTGCCGGAAACAGTCATTGGAGGTCGCTGCGATATCGTGCGCATCATAAAGACGTTTGTGGTGAAGTTTTTTTTCAGAAAGCTTCGTTACATGCTGCCTTCCTGAAAAAGGGTCGCCCAAAAACTTCTGTCTTTTCCAACAATAATTCTGTTTTCAAACAGTCTGTCATTCGTGTTGTTTGGGCCTGCATATTCCAATGGCTGGACCATCGCGATTTTTTCTGCATCTGGCGCGGTGCCATGGGTTGCATGTTTACACATGCCGGGCATCCGGCCTTATATCGTTATTATAAAATAACAAGTTAAATGACTGGCATGCATTGAAAGAAAGTTTGCAATAATTTTTAGTAAAAATAATGGAAGTCTTGTGTGCCCTGTTTTTTCAAGGAAACGCCAGGTCATGAAGCTTTTTGAAAAAAGCTTCACCAAAAACCTTGCATGATCCGTGACCCGTTGCTTGGATGGATTCATGGCAGGAAAACTTTTCCCGAAAACCGCCTGACCTGATCACAGGAACGCAATTGTGCAAATAATGTTCCCAAGGAAATACAAGTGGAAAGTTATGCCACATAGCGCACGATAAATTAATATATGAAATAAAAAACCGCGCCCTCATAAAACCGTTTAAACGCCACACAAATAAAACCAATAATATACCAGTGGCCGTACAATGAAATATTTTACGCATCGACGTGGAAAATTCGCGATATTGTATTTCGGTTTTTCCATGTATGTGGTGATCGGCGCGCATGACGCGCCCGCCAATAGCGTTGTAAACGGAAGCCAGGGCAATGATGCCAGTTATGCGCTGCGTAACAGCGCCCAGCACCCGGCTTCAACCATGACAGGAGATTGGGGTGGGTACAGAACCTATCTGCGTGACATAGGGATAGACTTGGCGGCGGCATGGACAAACGAAACCGCCGGAAATGCGACAGGCGGCGACCGGCGCACTGCGGCCGAAACCAACCAGATCGCGGCAATTATGGATATCGATGCGGAAAAACTGGTGAAATGGAAAGGGGCGACCTTCAATTTCACCTTTACCAGCCGCTGGGGCAGCAACCTGATTACACGGGCGGGCCTATATACCCTGCAACAGCCACAGGAAGTATGGGGACGTGGACAGACCACCCGACTGACCGGATTGTGGTATAACCAGAAACTGGGCAACCACTTCAGTTTCAAGATCGGCCGCCTGCCAACCGGTGCTGATTTTGACAATGTGCCCTGCCTGACAATGATCAATTATTTCTGCGGCGCGACAACGGGCAACATGGATGGTAATCGCTGGCTGAACTGGCCTGTCAGCACCTGGGGTGGTTACCTTAAATACAACAGTCCCCTGTGGTACCTGCAGGCGGGCGCTTATGAACAGAACATGCGCAACCTGGATAACAAGTTTTTTCTTGGTTACGTCCATGGAGCAACCGGCGCGCTGCTGCCTTTCGAAACCGGGCTGCGCCTTCATATGGGATCGCACCATTATCCGGGGGTGTACCGCATTGGCGGGTGGATCAATACGGCCAGCGCACCGGATGTTTTACTGGCGACCAATGGGCAACCTGCTGTTACCGGCGGGTTACCAATGCTGGAACGCGGCAGTTCCCATGGCGGGTATCTGTGGTTCCAGCAGCAGTTGACGGGTACCTTTACCGAAAAGCCCGGACAGGATGCGGTGGTCGTGCAGGGTCTGACCGCCTATGTCACGCTGACCATGGTTGACAGGGAAACAAGCCCCGTCTCATCACAGGTAACGGGCAGCCTGCGCTATTTCGGACTGCCATGGCGCAGGCATGATGCTGTGACACTTGCGGTTGGCACCAATCATGTCAATTCGCGCCTTGCGACATTGGAATGGTATCAGGCAGGTAAAAAGGGGCCACGACGGAATTCGGAATTTGCCGTTGAAACAGATTACACCATCCAGTTTACCCCTTGGGCCTATATCGAACCAAACGTCCAGTTCTGGGTTAATCCCGGCGGTTATACCCAGCGCAGCACGGTCACGGTTATTGGTATGAAAACAGGCTTTACCTTCTAGGGAAATTTCAAAACAGATCTTGATAATAAAAATGAAAGTTTTTGGGTGCCGCCTTTTTTCAAAAAGGCGGCATTCTTTGAATGTTTTTTAAAAAAATCTTCACCAAAAACGTCTTCATGATGCCGCAAAAACCGGCTTTTCAGACAGTATGCAAGAAAATACAGGCCATATTCCTGTAACGGAGGATGGCCTGTATTTTTTACTGTCTGGAATTGCCGGGACTGTCCGGCCCGGACCATCTCCTACGAATGGAACCCGTTTGCCGTATCGGTGGCGACTGCATTATCCAGATCATCCGTCGCGCCACTGACCCCAACCGCCCCGATCAGGTATTTGCCACTCATGACCGGACACGATCCGGGCACGGCCGTAATACCGGGCAATGTCGCCAGAAACGCCTGGTTCTGGCTGATACGCTGGGCCAGTACCTTGCCTGGTGAATGATACAGCGCGGCCGTGCGGGCTTTCTTGATGGCTGTCTCGTCCGTTCCGGTCTGTGAATCATCCATGCGGGTGAAGGCCAGCAGCCTGCCCGATGCATCCACCACTGCGATGCTGACCTGCATGCCCTTCTGCCGCGCCTCCTCCTCGGCCGCATTCAGCAGGCTTTTCGCACCGGCGTTACTGAGCTGCGGGCGGGTCAGCAACTTGGCGTCATCCGCGTGTGCCACGCCAAAGGCAGGAAAGCACGCCAGAATGGCCAGCGGCCCGATATGTCTGATTTTCATGGGAGATCCTGATGCAAGATTGTCTGGATACTGTTTTTTTTACGCTGAAGACCGTTTCAGTGAAAATGCTTGGCCGTATCGACAACCAGCGCCTGTTCATTTTCATTGGTGTCGCCGCTGGTGCCGATACTGCCGACGACCACATCACCCTGCTTGAAAACCGCACCACCTGCGGATGGCAGGATACCGGGGACAAAACCGATGGGCAGGTTCTGCGTGCGCACGGCGTCAAAGAACTCGATCGTATTGCGGGCAAACCGCGCCGCCGATTTTGCCTTCGCGATCGAGGCCTCCACACATCCGGCATAGGCACCCTGCATGCGAATGAAGGCCACCAGGTTTCCATCCGTGTCCTCGACCGCTATGCAAAGCTTGAGATGCCGGTTTTCCGCCAGGCCAACCGCATAATGGGCCATGTCCATTGCCGCGTCGGTCGTGATGTTGAGCTGCGGCGCGGTGGAGGAAGATGACGGCTGCGCAAGTGCGGGGGTCGCGCACGACGCCAGCACCGCAAGGACTTTAAGCAGATGCTTCATTTCAAGGGTTACCTTATTCTCAATGTTATTATTGAACCCCTGACGACGCTTCATGTTCGGCCAGACCGATCCATATCGGGAAAATAAAGACGTCGTTCAGTTCAGATTATACGATAGAACCGATGTCATATCGCACAGAACATTCTATTACAGTTTTTTGCGCGCAGACAAATAACAATTAATAACTCGCGCGCATGTGATAGATAATCCAAGCTGGCGCCATGAAAGGGCGCCAGGAGACCATAGAAAAAAAGTGGACGAAACAAGTATTGAAACGCGCTACCGTCCGATTCAGATATCACGACGCACATGATCGGGGCGGCCGGACACACATAACGGCAGCAGGAACCCAGGCATCAGCCCACGGGCGATCAGCCAGCCATCAATCGAGAACTTTCCCGCCCCCGCAACCGAAAAACTGGCAAAGGCCACGATCATCAGCATCGGGTATTCCCAGCCGCCTACGGGGGGATTGTTCCATGTAAACCCGTCACCGAAATGCCGGCCATAATGGTTGGCGATCAGGTAATACAGCGCCCCGCCCATCCCGGCCAGACGGGTCATGAAACCCATTCCCACGCCAATCGCGACTGACAGTTCACACAATCCACCAATAATGACCGCCTGCCCATCGGGCGGGAACCCGAATCCGACAAAAACCTGTTCCATGTGGTGGAATGCATGTATGCCCGCGAAAAGTTTTTCGGAAAAATGCCCAACCATGTCGAAACCAAAATATATACGCAGTATTGCCACCTGCCATTGCAGGTGATTATTCCACCCGCCAATGCTGTATGCCCTCCAGTCATGGATCATGCAGTCCGCATACAGTAAAAGATAGATGATGAACGTGGCGGTGGAGCACGCCATGCCCGGCACCGACCCATGAATGGCCGCCACCCTCCAGCTGATGACGAATGGCAGGAGTGATGTAAGGAAACCAACGACAAAATTCCGCGGCATCACCGCAACCGTGATAACCAGCGCAAGACCGTCAAGCCCGATGGTGGACAGGCAGGCCAGATCCGGTATGACCGGTACGACAAAGGACGAATAGACCATGGCCGCGGTCGTGCCAGCCAGCGCCAGCCACAACAGCCAGTAAGGCACATGCCGCGGACGCATTGCCGCGAAGGATGGTGGGAGCGTATTCGACTTCATGTACATCTTGTTTTTCTTCTTTGACGGGTGTCGAACCGTATTGCAGCTCTTTTAGGGCCATGGGCGGGATCATGTGCCCGCCCGGCCTGTCATGTGTATTTATCGCTTCCTTCCGGTGTCATGCATGCTGAACGATCGAAGCGGCGGATCGGGTTCGCAGGGACAATCAATAAATAACCGGCTCTGGCACCGGGGGGCCGAAATCGGTCTGGAGGAAGTCGAAGTCACACCCTTCATTCGCCTGCCGCATGTGATGTGCGGCCATCCAGCCATATCCACGTCCGTAACGCGGCGCAGGCGGCGTCCATGCCGCACGGCGGCGTGCCAGTTCCGTGTCCGATACCTCCATGTTGACTGAACGCGCCGCCACGTCCACCGCGATGATATCCCCCGTTTTCAGTAGCGCCAGCGGTCCACCGACATAGCTTTCGGGCGCGACATGCAGGATGCATGCGCCATAGCTGGTGCCACTCATCCGGGCATCGGACAGGCGCAGCATATCGCGGTAGCCTTCCTTCACCAGGCGTTTGGGCATGGGCAGCATTCCCCATTCCGGCATGCCCGGACCACCCAGCGGGCCTGCATTGCGCAGCACAAGGACATGATCGGGGGTCACGTCCAGCGTTTCGTCATCCAGCGCTTTCTTCATGGTGGGGTAATCGTCAAACACCAGCGCCGGTCCCCGGTGCTTATGGAATTTGGGGTCACAGCACGCAGGCTTCATCACGCAGCCATCGGGGGCAAGGTTGCCACGCAGGACCGTCAGCGCACCACCTGCCTCCCCCGTGAACATCGGTTTGTCCAGCGGCCTTATGACATCATCATTCCAGACCTTTGCATCGCGGATATTCTCCCCCACGCTGCGGCCGGTCACCGTCAGGCAGTCCAGGTCAAGGAAACTGGAAATCCGGTTCATCAGCGCGGCAATCCCGCCAGCGTAGTAGAAATCCTCCATAAGGTAGGTCGTGCCCGTTGGCCGGACATTGGCGATCACCGGGACCTCACGGCTGGCACGGTCGAAATCGTCCAGCCCGATGTCAACACCCGCGCGCCGCGCCATGGCGATCACGTGTATGATGGCGTTGGTCGAGCACCCCATGGCCATCGCCACCGCAATGGCGTTGCGAAAGGCGGCATGGGTCTGGATTTTTGACGGTTTCAGATCTTCCCACACCATATCGACAATCCGCCGCCCCGAACTCTTGGCCATGCGGATATGGTTGGAATCCACCGCCGGGATGGAACTGGCCCCCGGCAGGGACAGGCCGATCGCCTCGGCAATGGCGGTCATGGTACTGGCCGTGCCCATGGTCATGCAGGTGCCCGCGCTGCGGGCAATGCCGGCCTCGACCCCCTGCCAGTCTGCGGGTGTGATCTTGCCCGCGCGCAGTTCATCCCAGTATTTCCATGAATCCGACCCCGAACCCAGCGTCTTTCCCTGCCAGTTCCCGCGCAGCATCGGGCCTGCGGGCACATAGATCGCGGGGATATCCATGCTGGTCGCCCCCAGCAGCAGGCCGGGCGTGGTCTTGTCACATCCGCCCATCAGCACCGCGCCATCAGCGGGATAGGCCCGCAGCAGTTCTTCCGCCTCCATCGCCAGCATGTTGCGGTACAGCATGGTGGTGGGCTTCATGAAGTTTTCGGACAGTGAAATGGCGGGCAGTTCCATGGGAAATCCGCCGGCTTCCAGTACGCCCCGCTTTACATCCTCCACGCGCTGGCGGAAATGCATGTGGCATGGATTGATGTCGGACCATGTATTCAGGATGGCGATGACGGGCTTTCCCTCCCAGTCCTGCGGATCATAGCCCATCTGCATCGCACGGGAACGATGGCCGAAGCTGCGCAGGTCGGCGGGGCCAAACCACCGCTCGCTGCGCAGCCTGCGTTCTGCCTGCGCTGCAGTCTTCCCGCCATCTGGCCGTTTTCCGGCTTCTTGCGTCATGCCTTTGTTCTCCCTGCACGCCCCGGTCAGTCACAATGGCCTGATAACAAGGGTGTTTGTTACTGCAGTTAGGGCAAGACAGTTCTGGCGTGTCCAGATTAGATACAGCATGGATTGAGACAGGATTGATATTGATGCTTCAGCTCACGCAGGTCCGGTGTTTTGTCACGGTAGCGGAGGAACTGCATTTCGGCCGCGCGGCGGCACGGCTGAACATGACCCAGCCACCGCTGAGCCGACAGGTCCAGCTTCTGGAACACGCACTTGGTGTTGAATTGCTGGAACGCAACAGCCGCAGCGTCCGGCTGACCCCGGCTGGCGCGATCTTCCTGCCCGAAGCCCGCCGCCTGCTGCGCAGCGCGCAGGATGCGGTCCTGCTGGCCCGCCGGGCGCGGCGCGGCGCGCTGGGACAGGTCGCGATCGGGTTTACGCCGTCCAGCAGCTATGACTTCCTGCCCCGGCTGATCCATGGGCTGCGGGCGGCCTATCCCGATATTGAACTGACACTGGAGGAAATGGTCACGCGCGATCAGGTCGCCGCCCTTGCCTCCCACCGGATCGACCTTGCCTTCGTCCGCCCGCCATTCGAGGCAAGGGAAACCCGCGCATGCAGGGTCCGGGCCGAACCCATGGTGGCCGCCCTGCCCCACGATCACCCGCTGGCCACGCGGGCTGCGCTGACGCCAGAGGACATGGAGGGGCAGGACCTGATCATGTATTCGATCCTGGGCAGCGGCTATTTCCATGATCTTGTGCAGCGCCTGCTGGTCAGCGCGCATATCCGGCCCCACCTGATCCATCACCTGACCCAGATCCATGCCCTGCTGTCCATGGTCAGGACCGGGATGGGCATTGCCCTGATCCCGGAATCGGCGTCGCGGCTTGGTATCGAAAATGTCATCTACCGTCCGCTGGGGTTTGGCGAAAACATCATGGCCGAACTGTTCATGGTCCACCGCGCGCAGGACGTCAGTCCGGTGCTGGGCAATGTCATGGATATCGTATCGCGGATCAGCGAAGCGCAGACGCCATCCCTGCCCTGACGGGGTGATGCCGCCAGTGCATCAATCCATGCGCAGTTTGTTTTGGACTTCCCGCCTTCTTCACGCGTTCCCTTGCGCACTGGACCCGATGCGGCCGCAGGGTGGCCGGGCGCAATCCCGCCCCCGCCGCACCGGTCCGCGTATCGAGGGAGAAAACAGGGTGACCATGACAAGAGGGCCAACCGCAGGCCCCACCGCCACACACGCACCGATCGCCGCAGGCGCGTCCCGTGCAGCCCCCCGCACCGCCATCCGTTACAGTGTCCTTGCGTTCCTGTTCATCATCACGGCAATCAACTATGGCGATCGCGCGACACTCGGCATTGCCGGGTCGTCCATATCGCATGACCTGGGACTGACGCCGGTGGCCATGGGCTACATCTTTTCCGCCTTCGGCTGGGCCTATGTCATGAACCAGGTGCCCGGTGGCTGGCTGCTGGACCGCTTTGGTTCCATCCGCGTCTATGGCGCAAGCCTGCTGGCGTGGTCGGTGTGTACGCTGCTGGTCGCAGGCGTGGGCCATGTCCCGCACACCATCGCCTTTCCCGTGCTGTTCGTGCTGTGGGCCGGGCTGGGACTGGTGGAAGCACCAACCTTTCCCGCCAACAGCCGTATCGTGTCCAGCTGGTTCCCGACAGCGGAACGCGGCCTTGCGACATCCATTTTCAATTCGGCGCAGTATGTTGCCGTCGCGTTCTTTGCGCCGCTCATGGGGTGGATTACCCAGCAGTTCGGCTGGGAATACATCTTTGCCGTCATGGGTGTCGCGGGGGTGGTGCTGGCCACCATCTGGCTCATGCGCATGCGGCCGCCCGCCAGCCACCCTGGCGTCAATGCCGCCGAACTGGCGTTCATCCGTGCGGGTGGCGCGCTGGTGGATATTGATGACCGCGCCATGCAGGTGCGCAGGAAGCTGACATGGCGGCAGGTACGTTTCATGCTGACGGACCGGACACTGGTGGGCGTGTACGGGGGGCAGTACTGCATTACCGCCATCCTGTATTTCTTCCTGACGTGGTTCCCGCTTTACCTGCATCAGTCGCGCGGGCTGTCCATGACGCAGACCGGGCTGGCGGCCAGCGTGCCCGCGCTGTGTGGGCTGGCCGGTGCGATTTCGGGGGGCGCGCTGTCCGACATGCTGCTGCGAACGGGACAGTCGGAAAACGTCGCGCGCAAGACGCCCTATGTCGCGGGCATGGCTATCGCGTCCACGATCTGCCTGTGCAATTTTGTCCAGTCCGCGTGGGTCATTGTCCTGATCATGTCCTTTGCATTCTTTGGCAAGGGGCTTGCCGCCATTGGCTGGGCGGTCATATCCGACATAGCACCCAAGGAAACGCCGGGCCTGGCTGCGGGCATTTTCAACGGGATCGGCAATATCGCCGGTATCGTGACCCCCATCGTGATCGGCTATATCGTTGCAATAACAAAGTCCTATAACGGCGCGCTGCTGTTTGTGGCGGGCCACTGCGTTGTGGCGATCTTGCTGTACCTGTTCGTGGTCGGGAAGATCAGACGGCTTTCCCTGCCGGTGTGAACCGGTTGCATCGCTTTCCTGCACTTTATTGTGTAGCGACAAATTCAATAAATACAGACACAAGTAATAACAAACAATAAGCAAGAGAAAATCTTCATGACACACGTTACCGATGCAATGGGCCACGGTCTGTCCCGGCGTGCCGCCCTGTGTGGTCTGGCCGGTGGACTGGCGCTGGCGGGATTTGAAACCGCCCGCATGCCACAGGCTGTGGCGGCGTCCATTCATGCGACCGTTATCGCCTCCTCCCCGCGCTATCTGTGCAATGCAGTGGCTGCAATTCGTGACGGGACACTGTTTCTTGGCGCGCCACGATGGGACCTGATGGCGGATACGCCCAGTGTGTTTCGCGTGGCGTCCGACGGCACGCCCCAGCCGTTTCCGGGTGGAAGCTGGAATACGTGGAAACCGGGCGCTGATGCGGCCAGTGCCTTCGTCATGGTCAATGGCCTGCATATCTTCAGCGACGACACGCTGTGGGTTGTCGATCAGGGCATCGACCCGACAAAGGGTACGTCCGTGCCGGGCGGGCAGAAGCTGGTACAGCTTGATCCCCATGATGGCAGGGTGCTGCAGGTCCTGCGCTGGGGTGATGACATCCTGCCGCCGGGTTCGGCCATGAATGACCTGCGCATTGCGGGCGACCTTATGTTCGTGACCGATTCAGGTCTGGGCGGGATCATCATTCATAACATGCGCAGCGGGGAAACCGTGCGCAGGCTATCGGAACACCCACTGTTGCGTGCAACACCGGACAAGCCGCTGCGGGGGCGTGACGGGCATATCCTGCGCGACAGTAACGGCAAGCGACCGCTGGTCCATTCGGACATGCTGGAAATCACGGCGGACCGGAAATGGTTCTATTTTTCCACCCCGTCCGGCCCGCTACGCAGGATCCCGACCGATATCCTGCTGGATGCCAGCCTGACCGACGGCCAGCGGGCGGGGCGGATTGAAAAAGTCATCGATCTGCCAACAATCATGGGCACCGCAATCGACACGCTGGGCAACCTGTACTATGCCGATGCCGAACATGGACGGATTGTCGTCCTGACACCGGAAAAGAAACAGCTTACGTTATTTGAAGATCCACGGCTGGTTGACGGTGACGCCCTGTTCATCACGGCCGACCGGCACATGCTGGTGCCTGTTGCCCAGACGGAACGGCTGCCCACGAACAATGCTGGCGTCAATGCCCTGAAGCTGCCCTTCATCAGTCTTGGCTTCGCACTGCCCGACACGCTGGATGGGCAAAAGCTTGGTGGCGTGGTGAGCAGTTTGTGATCTGCCTTCCATGTAATTATTAACAACCAGATACGTTTACCTATGGCTATGCCACCAGGGGAAAAGTAACGCCAATGAACAGGTTCCGTGCGGACGGGTCTTTTCTGGTGTGCCTTGGCCTGCGCACCTGAAACACGGCACCGCAGGGAAATGGCCCGTTGCACGCGCATCCCATGCCCATGGCGGCAATGCCTGTCAGGAGAAAACAATAATGAAGCGGCGTGACGTAATAAAAGGCGGCCTGGTGCTGATGGCGACCTCCACGCTGGCCTCCATTTACAAACCGGCCTATTCCAAGACCTATGTTGGCGGCACGGGTGCGTGGCGGGCCACGCCGCCCCCACCGCTGTCAGTGGTTGACGCCAGCCGGCTGGTGTACCTGACACCGGATGAGGCAAAGCTGGTGGGCGCCATATTCGATGTCCTGATCCCCGCTGATGAACTGGGAATGGGGGCGACCGAGGCTGGCTGCGTGACCTTCCTTGACCACCAGCTGGCAGGTCCCTATGGCACGGCGGCCAAGGATTACAAACTTGGCCCCGTCGTCGAGGGACTGCCGCAGCAGGGACCGCAAAGCATCATGACGCCTGCGGAAATCTACCGCAAGGGACTGGTTGAACTGGAACAGGCCGCACATACGAAGTTCAACAGGTCGTTTATGGAACTGTCGGAAGAACAGAAAATCACGTTTCTTCATGGTATCGAAAATGGCGCAATTGCCTTCGAGACCCTGAAATCGGAGCAGTTCTTCGTACTGCTGTTGCAGAATGTGCGTGAAGGCTACCTGGCTGATCCCATGTATGGCGGCAACCGCGACATGGTGGGCTGGAAACTGGTCGGGTTTCCCGGCGCGATTTATGATTATCGCGACTGGATCGTATCAAAGCGGGGCAAGAAGATTGATGTCCACCCCGTAAGCCTGCTGGGCCGCGCCTGACCGCGCCATGCCCGGCATGGCAATGGACCGCACAATTATAATAAAAACCAAGGTGCACCTGAATGAATTACAAAAGGCCAAAGGCCGATGTGGTCATTGTCGGGCTGGGTTGGTCCGGCTCCACAATGGCGGAAGAACTGACCCGCGCGGGTCTGAAGGTGGTCGCGATCGAACGTGGGGCATGGCGCGATACCTCGACCAGCTTTCCCACCACACGCGACCCGGATGAACTCAGCGGGTCCGTGCGCAAGGACATCCTGCAGGCCCCGGTAACCGAAACCTATACCGTGCGCAACAAGGTCGGCCAGACCGCGCTGCCCATGCGCAAATATCACAACCTGACGCTGGGCAACAATGTAGGGGGGGCTGGCACGCACTGGGCGGGCGCAAGCTGGCGGTGGCTGCCGTTCGATCACCAGCCCTACAGCCATGTCATGCAGCGCTATGGCGCGGGACAGCTGGTGGATGGCCTTATCCTGCAGGACTGGGGCGTGACCTATAACGACCTTGAACCCTTCTATGACCGGTTTGAAAAGATCGCGGGCACATCGGGCACTGCGGGCGTCATCAACGGGCAACGCCAGCCCGGCGGCAACCCGTTCGAGGGATCGCGTACCAGTCCCTACCCCACCCCCGCGCTGGAACGCTCACGCGCCAACGTGCTGTTTGCGGAAGCGGCGACACGGCTGGGATATCATCCCTTCCCCGTGCCATCGGCCATGATTGGCGCGCCCTATAAAAATGCACTGGGCCTGAACCTGGCGCCATGCACCTATTGCGGATACTGCCAGTTATACGGTTGCGGCAACTGGTCCAAGTCCAGTCCCAATATCTGCATCCTGCCGGTATTGATGCAGCGCCCGAATTTCACGGTTGTCACGGAATGCGAGGTCATCCGCATCAACACCACACCCGACAGGAAGACCGCGACCGGGGTGACGTTTGTTGATTCTGACGGCAATATTGGCGAACAGCCCGCCGATATCGTCATTACCGCGACTTTTACGCTGGATAATACACGCCTGCTGCTGCTCTCAGGCATCAGCACGCCGTATGATGTCGCATCGGGACAGGGTGTTGTCGGGCGGGCATTTACGTTCCAGACCCTGTCATGGGGTTTCATGTTCTTTGAAAACGAGTACCTCAACCCGTTCATGAACACCGGCGCCCTTGCCACCCAGATCGACGATTTCAACGGTGACAATTTCGACCATACCGGTCTGGGCTTTATCGGTGGGGCAGGTATCCAGTCGCTCAGCAACCAGGGGCTGCCGATCGGCATGGCGGGGCTGCTGCCACAGGGCAGCCCGCAATGGGGCAAGGGCTGGAAACAGGCTTTCCGCAAGGGCTACCAGAATTACGCGCAGATCCAGGGACAGGGCACAAGCTTCGCCCATCGCGAGCAGTTCCTTGACCTTGACCCGACCTACAAGGACCGTTTCGGCCAGCCGCTGTTGCGCATTACGTTTGACTATAACGAAAACGACCGGCGTTCGGGGCGGTTCGTCCGTGACAAATGCGTTGAAATCGCGCGTGAGATGGGGGCAACGCAGGTCGGGGGGGATTCCTTTGCTGACCGTCCCTATTCCGGTTATACGCCGTGGGATTCTTCGCATGTGCAGGGCGGCGTCGTCATGGGCGAGGACCCGCGCACCAGTGTGCAGAACCGCTTTCAGCAGAACTGGGATGTCCACAACCTGTTTGTGATCGGTGCATCCTCCTTTCCCAATAATGCCGGCTACAACCCGACCGTCGTCGTGGGGGCCACGACCCTGTGGACCGCGAAAGCGATCAGGGACCTGTACCTCAAGAATCCCGGCCCGCTGGTAAGGCTATGATCATGGCAAGAAACCTGCTTCGCACTGCACTGCGCACCTGCATGCGTGGTGGACTGCTCCTGTCTGCCGTCACCTTCCTGGCCCATGGCGCGAAAGCACAGGACGGCGGCACGGATGCCCAGGTCGAACGCGGCCGTTACGTGGCGATCGCGGGCGACTGTCTGGCCTGTCATACCGCACCCGGCGGCAAACCGTTCGCGGGTGGACTGGACCTGAAAACCCCCTTTGGCATCATTACCGCCAGCAACATTACATCGGACCGGGAAACCGGGATCGGGTCATGGACGCAGCAACAGTTTGAACGCGCGGTGCGGCATGGCAGAAGCCCGGACCGGTACCTCTATCCCGCCATGCCCTATACCGCCTACGTCAAGATTACGGATGCGGACATTGCGGATCTGTGGGCCTATATCCGCACAATCCCGGCAGTCAGCAACAGGGTTGTCACGAACAGGCTGCGGTTTCCGTACAATATCCGCACACTCCTGATCGGGTGGAACATGCTGTTTTTCGACCGGTCCGCATTTACCCCGGATACGTCCAGAAGTGCGCAGGTCAATCGTGGGGCCTATCTGGTCGAGGGGCTGGAGCATTGCGGCACCTGCCATACCACCAAGAACGCCTTTGGCGGCGATACACGGGCCACCTATCAGGGCACGTCGCTGCAGGGATGGTATGCCCCGGACCTGAGCAACAATACCCATACGGGACTGGGGGGATGGAGTGCCGATGATATCGTGACCTATCTCCGCGCCGGCACCAACCGCCATACGGCGTCGTCCGGACCGATGACGGAAACGATCGAAAATTCCACACAGCACCTGACGGAAGCGGACCTGCAGGCCATTGCCGCCTATTTCAAATCCCTGCCGCAGCGCACGGTGACCGTGCCTGCGCCCCTGCCCGCCAGTAACCGGCAGATGATGGCGGGCGCGCGGGAATTCGCCGTGCAGTGCAGCGCCTGTCATGTCAGTAATGGCGCGGGCATTGCCAACATGATCCCCACGCTGCAAAGCAACCCGGCAGTCAACGCGCCCAACCCGGACAGCCTGATCAACATCGTGCTGCGCGGTACCGATGGTCCAGTGACGACTGCAAACCCGACCGGGGCCGCCATGCCGTCCTTTGGCTGGAAACTGCATGATGACCAGATCGCCAACATCCTGACCTATATCCGCAACAGCATGGGCAACGCAGCCCCCGCGGTTCTGACCAGCGATGTCGGACGGGCCCGCAAGGCCATCGATGCCCAGCAGGTGGTCTGGCACTGACAACCACATCCACCCTTTCAGTCGCCTGAAAGGGTGGATGCATTTCATACCTGAACGCTGCCTGAAAGTAACGCGTTCATGAAAGTTCCGGGCGCTGTTTTTTTCAAAAATGATGAATATTCCAAAGCTTTTTGAAAAAAACCTTCACCAGAAACTTCTTATGATCCACAGATGTTTCCTGACCTGACCTTTCAGGCAGACTTTTATGACGTATTTCCCTGCTCCGTATTCACAATACTGAAACAGGTTTTTTATTCGCCATGCCCCACCTTCCAGCAGCCTGAAATCACGGCACCGGACGCATACGATCCGTACAAAGATATCCGTTATCATCATGTCATCAGGTGCGGGGTGCCATCAGGTTGGCGCAGGCCCACCGGATACAGGCACCCCGCAACAGTTACCACGGGCGATCAGTACGCCCCGCCCTGCATCACCGTTACGCTGTCACGGCTGACCAGCTTGCGAAACTGCGCGACACTGGCACCGGCCGCGGCGGCCAGCAGACGGGAATCACCCGATACGGTGGTCATGTTGAACCCCCAGCCTATGGCGCGGGCAGCATATTCCGCCGTACCGCAATGCAGGGCCGCACGAATACCGCTGCCGCGACAGGCGGCAAGGATTTTATGCAGGTTTTCGATCATTTCCGGTTCCTCACGGTCAAACCCCGGTGGCAGGCGCCCGTCCGCCAGGCTGAGCGTAAGATCCGCAGGGCCGACATAAATACCATCAAGTCCCGGCGTTGCGGCGATTTCTGCCAGATTGTCCATGCCCTGCCGTGTCTCGATCATGGCAAAGGCGAGGATTTCGTCATTCGCCCCCCCGGCATAATTGCTGCCCGCCGCGAACGAAACCCGTGTGGGGCCAAAGCTGCGCTGACCATGGGGGGGATAGCGCATGTAGCTTACGAATTCGGCCGCCTGTGCTGCCGTGTTCACCATGGGGCAGATCACGCCATAGGCCCCCGCGTCCAGCATTTTCATGATGACGCCCGGTTCCATCCACGGCACGCGGACCATGGGCACCACACCGGATGCACGCATGGCCTGCATCATGGGCAGCGCACTGGAATAATCCAGCGCCCCATGCTGCACATCGATGGTTACGGAATCATAACCCTGCGCAGCCATGATTTCGGCCGTGAAGGGGTTACCGATGGAACACCAGCCATTGAGCGTGGGTTTCCCCTCGGCCCAGAGTTGCTTGAGTCGATTGGGGATCATGTCAGAACACCATCCGTGCCAGTTTTACATCCAGATAACCTGCAATGCCCCCGCTTCCTTCTTCCGGACCCTGCCGGGAAAGCAGGCGTCGCTGACACGTACGCCCACTGCCACGATACCATTCACCATCAATAGACAATCTGAAATTCGTGTACATATTCGGTCCCTGTTATTGTTTTTGACACGACATGTGGCGATTGACCTGATCGCCATTACAGTAAAAGCGCACGGGCGTCTCGCGTTCCCCGGTACGGTAAAACCGTCCCGTTTCCTGCCAGCCCCCTGCCCTGCACACGGGGCCATCCCCTGTTACGATTCATGCATTCTTGCTGTCGTTAGTGGAAATGTCATGATCCGTTGGTACAGCGGACCGGACATGCACCACGACGTCCGCCATCCACGCGCCGTCAATCCATCCGGGCCTGCGTGCTGTCCGTGTAATCACCGGCCCGGACCACAAGATCCTTTTTATATCTGCAGGTAATGTTGCGCATTTATTATATTATCAACTTATGTTGCGTCCGGATGGGATTACTGACCCATCCATTCCCGGAAACCGCAGGTCGGCATGTCGCGCCAGCCCGCATCCCGTCCGTGCCTTCATGGTGAGCTGTCGGCAATCAGGGCCAGCAGGGCTTCGACTGCCGGGCTGCGATACCGTTCCTTGTGCCGCAGACCGTAAAATGATCGCGTGCCCAGCGCCTGTGGCACGGCATGCAACGTACCCGCCTGCAGCGCGGGGGCAACAACCAGTGATGACAGCGCACCAATGCCTGCCCCGGCTTCGATCGCGGTCCGCACGCCTTCGTTGGAGGGCAGGACAAGGCTGACATTCAGTTCCGCCGGTTCGATCCCCAACTGGCGCAGGTTGTGTTCCAGCGTGGCGCGGGTGCCTGACCCCGGTTCGCGCATGACCCAGCATGCAGCACGCAGCCACCGCGCATCCGCCACATCCGGCAGGCAGGGACTGGCCTGTATGATGGTCAGGCGATCGGTTCCGACCGGCCATTGCGCCAGGGCGGGATCATCGACAATCGCCTCGACAATGCCCAGATCCACTTCCCCGTCCCTGACGCGTGTTGCGGCCTCTTCAGTATTGGTAATCGCCAGTTCGATTGCGATCTGCGGATATCTGCGCCGGAATGCAACAAGGGTAACGGGCAGCCAGTACGCCGCAATGGTCTGGCTGGCGACGACACGCAGCGTGCCGCGCCGCAAACCGCCGAATTCCGCCAGTACAGCTTCCGCATGGCTGGCGCGGGCCAGAACGGCCCGGGCTTCGGGCAGGAACAGCCGCCCTGCATCGGTCAGCCGGATGCCCCGCCCCACGCGGTGAAACAGCTTGACCCCGTGCCGTTCCTCCAGGTTGGCGATGGCGGCCGATACGGCGGACTGGGTCACGTTCAGGGCGCGGCTAGCGGCCGTAACATGCTCACGTTCCGCAACGGCGATAAAAAGGCGAAGCTGCTCCAGGGTCATGCCTGTTCCATACCACAACCCATCATGATTCCCGATTGGAATTACAAAAACTATGAATTGGAATGATGTAACGATCTTCCCCTAGCCTGCGCGGCGAAAGGAAGAATGCCGTGACAACAATGCTTAATGCCGCCCTGCGTCCGTCACAGCGGTCCCTGCCCATCGGGGCGCAGCCGTTACCGGGCATCGGGCTGTGCCTTGCCATAACGGGTCTGGCCTGCCTACTTGAACGCGCTGAAGAAATGGTTTTGGGCAGGGCATGGCTGGAAACACTGAATCTGGCCCTGCTGGCCGGTGTCGCCTTCCGCGCCCTATATGTGCCGGGTCCGGTATGGACGCCGGGTATCCGGTACTGTTCGCGCACGCTGCTGAACATCGCCATTGTCCTGCTGGGGGCGTCTTTCAGCGTTGACGTGGTCTTTTCCGTGGGACCGTGGGTTCTGGCCGCTGTTGCCGGTGTTGTGGCCTTCAGCCTGGTCTTTACATGCTGTATCGGACGCATGGTGGGGTTGGACCGCCGCCAGACCCTGCTGGTCGCGTGTGGCAATTCCATCTGTGGCAATTCCGCCATCATGGCGGCCGCGCCTGTTATCCGCGCCGGGGAGGAGGATGTGGCCACCACCATTGCATTCACGGCGGCGGGTGGTCTGGTGGTTGTCATCGGCATCCCGCTGCTGGCGCCGTTTGTGGTTACAGACCACATGGCGCAGGGCGTTCTTGCGGGGCTGACCGTCTATGCCGTGCCGCAGGTTGTCGCCGCGACCGCCCCGTTCGGCGCTGGCGCCATTCATATGGGCATGCTGGTCAAACTGGTGAGGGTGCTGATGCTGGGACCGGTCTGCGTCACCCTGTCCGCGCTATCCGCCCGGTCCGGAACCGGCTCGCGTCACCATGGAAACAGGCTGCATGCCCTGACGCGTCTGGTGCCATGGTACATTACCGGGTTCATGGTCATGATGGCCGTCCGGTCGCTGCACCTGATCCCCGCCCCAGCCGTGGGAATATTCAGCACGGCGGCAACGGCGTTGACCGTTCTGGCCATGGCGGCGCTGGGGCTGGGTGTGGATATCCGTTCGGTCGTGCGGGCGGGACGGCCGCTGGTCCTGACCGTCCTGCTGTCCCTCTGCGGGCTTATGGGCATCAGCTTGCTGCTAGTCAGGACCGCGTTCCACGGTTGATCATCATGGAAACGCCAACCCCCGTCAGAACCCGGTGCTGAATGTGCCCAGGCACGCGAAATTCGGCGCCGTGTAATACGTTGCCTGTCCCGCCACGGCCCCGGTATTATAGACCCCGGATAGATAGTGATGATCTGCAAGGTTAATGACGTTCAGGCGCAGCGACGGGGCCTTGAGAAAGCCGATATCCGGCGCACGGGCACCGATCATCATGTCCACCTGCTTGTGACCGGCAATCTGTTCATCATTCATGAACGTGCCGTATTCCTTGTCCACATATTTCAGGGACACACTGCCAAAGAAACGGCCATCATCATACTGCAGTCCCGCCGACGCCATCCAGCGTGGGGCGGAAGTCGCCATCTTGCCTGCAGTATGATAGGTGACGCCGTGCATTGTGATATCCGTATCCTGCCGCGCATAAAGATATTCAACCGACCCATAGGGCGAGATATGATGCCAGGGATGAATGGCCAGTTCACCATCAAATCCCCGCGTCGTCATGCTGCCTGCATCCTGATAGTAGGGAATGTTGGCAATATATTCGTTAATCTGGTGATGCGAGAAATTGTAATTGAACAGGGTCAGTGACGCCGTAATCCATTTGTCATGGTACCGCGCGCCGACTTCTTCCGATACGCTGTATTCATCATGCAGATGGGTATTGGCGGTCTGGTACGTGCCACCATCCCACGGGCTGTCATACTGATTATAGAACGCGGTTCCCAGTGGCAGGCGGTAGCTGGTCGTCACGTTACCGAAAACCATGATATGCGGGTTGACCCGGTAACTTATGGACATGCGCGGCAGCGGCTTGGCTGAGTAATAATTGGCGTTGTACTGTGGTCCCGGCTGGTTCAGCGTGCCATTACGGGCGGCCATGACTTCCTTGAAACCCAGATTCAGCGTCAGTTTCTTGTTAAGGAAATGCATGGTGTCACCGACATACAATGCATTGATCTGCGTAATGGTATGATAGGCCCATTCACTAAGTGGCGTGCCATCCGTCAGGTGCAGGTATCCGGTTGAATTACCGGCCGCATCAAGTCCGGACAGGGGTTCCTCGACATGCATGTCGGTATAACCGTACCAGTACCCGAATACGAGATCATGATTGGCGACCTTGTAATGCAGGGCCGAATTGAAACCGGTAAAACTTTCCACACCCAGCCAGTTTTCGGTAACGGCGGTCTGGCCGTCCTCTGAATAGTGGTTTCCGGCCAGAGGCGAATTAACCTGCTGCGTCCCGTTAAAATACGGCCCCGTCGTCCCAATGGTCGTAACCCCGAACGGGTAATCGCCACTGCCATGATAGAAATAGGGCGTGACATCCAGCGTCAGGTTGCGCGCCAGCTTGAAATGCGAGGGTGCGCTGAGGATATAATCGGACCAGCTGACCGTCCATGCCTTGTAATAATTCCCCTCGCCAAACTTATAGGTGCCCTGCAGGTCATTCGGATTGTTCTTCAGCCCGTATTTGTTCCAGTCACTCAGGGTTGGCGTGCTGTACCATGCCGTATGTTCGTTGTTGTAGGAACCCGACAGGGAAATGTAGTTGCCATCCCCCCACTCCTTGATCAGCTTATAGTCCACATGCTTGCGGTCATTGCGGCCCGGGCCGCGCCAGGCCCGACTGGTCAGGTCGGAAAAGGACGCAAAGGCACGCAATCCCGTATTGGCGATATCGCCGCTGTCGTAACGGATGAACTGGCGGTTCATCTGATGTGTGCCATAGCTTACATCGATTTCCCCACCACGGGTATGCTTGGGATCACGCATCCGCACCGCCAGCGTCCCGCCCGAGGATGCTGTCGTGGGGGTATCAATACTGGGCGCGCCCTGCTGTAACTGGACATTGTCCATGTTCTCGCTATCGACCCAGTTGGCGGTTTCCGGGGTGTAATCATCCGAATCATTCATCGGCGCCCCTTCGAAGGTAAAACCGATTTCCTGCTGGTTCAGGCCGCGGACATTGATGGTCGATTCATTGGAGACACCAAACGGATCGCCCATGGATACATTGGCGCCCGGTGACATGCTGACGAGCGCAAGCGCGTTTGATGCCGGAGCCTGCTTGGCAATATATTCACGCGATACCGTGCTGACAGACTTGGCCGCCGTTTCATTACGGATCAGCCCGCCACCATAAGACCGCGCCCCGGTAACGTGCAGTGTTTCCCCCGCCCCGCGCGCGGTAATGCCCGTTTCAGCCGTTTTATGGGCCGTATCCGTCTTGCTGGCGGGTTTATGCGCAACATCCCGCGCGGTGGCGGCCATTGCCGGGAAACCGTCAAATATGATGGTCGATGACAGAATGAAAAACGTGAATTTTCTTATATACCCAGGCATACGGCCCCCCGATTGCGATTGATATTCATCAATTACATCCCAACGCGTATTTTATTTATGTATCGTAATGAACAAGTATAGATAACACGCCAGCCACGGGCAGCCTGTCATATTGCCATGGGATCACGGTCCGGACTGTGCATGACCGGGGTCCGTCATCCCATGACGGCCTTGATTATTCAGAACTTGCCGCAATCAGACGAAAACGGTTTTCCATTGAAACGATCCTTGATCCATGTGATCTGATCATCTGTTGAATTGGCCATGGTCGGGTCATGATCCAGGCCGGGATACAGCCGGAACGCCAGGCTGATACCATTATGGCAGGCAGCACGCGCCACATCCCTTACGCCACCCGGCGGCACGGACACGTCCCCGCCCCCGGTAATGACAAATAACGGCCCCTTTACTTTCAGCTTGCCGATCTCGTCTTCCTTCAGCATGGCCTGGACATCAGGGTTACGGACCCACCCGTCCCTGGTAATCTGATCACCGCTCTTGCCGAAATAGGACGCGTAATCGACAAACCAGCACCCCTTGCTGGCGACGACATCATAATGTTCCATCCCCACGGGGGTCAGCATGGACTGGGGCTTGTAGTCGGGATAACGGGCCGTCAGGCCAACTGCCACCATGGGCAGATAGAATGGCGCGCCGCCTTCTTCACGGCGGGGGTGAATGAAGTCGAGCATATTGATCGTGCCCGAAACGGATACCGTGCCCAGGAAATGCGGATCATTGATCTGCTGCTCCATTTCCGCGACACTCCAGCTGGCCATGCCACCCTGTGAATGGCCGTCCACAACCCAGTCCGCACCCAGTTGGGGCAGTGCCGCTTTCGCCGCCATGACTGAATAGATGACGTCATAAGCCTGCGCAACCTTGTTCATGTACTGGTGCGGGCCAACCGTTCCCAGTCCATGATAATCGGTGGCGACGACTGCAAGCCCCGCCTGTGGAAATTTGAACAGGCCCTCGCTGCCATAATACAGATCCTTCATGCGCGAGGGCGCACAGGCCTGCGCAACGCCACTGGTGCCATGCGCCCAGGCCACGACAGGCCAGCCGGATGTGGGCACAGGGCCATCAGGGATCAGGACAAATGCGGAACTGACCACGTCCTGGCGTGTCGCGCTGAGTGAATGATACAGGATCCGGTACGCGGAAACATGCGGCGGCAGCATATAATCCGTCGCTTTTTCAAAACGGATCAATGCACCCGGATAAACTTCTCCCTTGCCCGGCGTTGTATAGAATGGCGTGATGGGCAGGAGGTCGGCGGCTTCGAGGGCCGTTGCCTTGGGAACGGTTTCAGGCAACTGGTCATCCGCGCGGGCGCCGGATGCCAGGCCAATGGTGGCGGTCGATAGTGACGCGATGGTCGCGCACGCAAGCAACAGGTTCTTGTCCATACCCATCTACCTTACATCTATTCCATTATTTCTGAATGACTTGTACTATTGTCATGCGATCATATTTCATCCCCGTGACCAGACATATGACCGCCAGATGGCACGTCGCGGGGACCATCAAAAGACTGTTCATGAACATGAAATCATATCATGGTAGCGCAGACGGCAGGATATGGCTGTTTTACTCAATCCCACGCACGGAGCCGAAATGGCCAGCATAAAAACTCTACATCTCTTTAGTTCATCGTAGATAAAGCCTATTTTCAAAAGGTTCTGACGATTGTATAGGAACCAGAACGTTTTGTATGATTTTCGTATAACATCCGCAACGTTTGGGTTGCAACAGGTTTTTCATGTATATGAAAATAGGTGGTGCCATTTGATGGGAAAGGACAAGGCGGTGATATTACAGGACGATCGGACAACTGTCGGAAGCCGCATACGTGAACGCCGCAAACAGATGGGACTATCATTACAGGCCGTGGCGGACCGTGTTGACCTGTCGGTAGGGTATCTCAGCCAGATTGAGCGTGAACTGTCATCGCCATCCATAGCTGAGCTTGTGGTAATCGCCACCGCCCTGCATACACCGGCGACCGAATTCCTGGAAGATCACTGCAATACGCAACATGATTCCTTTATTGTCAGGAATTCCCGCCGCGGCCTGACAGTACTGGCGGATGGCGTCACCAAGCAGCGCCTGACGCCACTGGGTGACTGCCCGTTGCAGATGTTCATCCTGACGCTGGAACCCGGTGGCCATACGGGTGCGACACCGTATTCCTATACCGGACTGGAAACGGGACTGGTGCAACAGGGTCGGCTTATCGTTTCCATAGACGATCAGGAATTCCTGCTGAGCGAGGGGGACAGTTTTCGCTTTTCCAGCACGCGGCCCCACCGTTTTGTAAATGCCTATGACGGCGTGACCCGCTTCCTGTGGGTTGGATGCGCGCCCTGGATGCCGGATGAAACCTGAACGCTTCCATCAGGGCAGCGCCACTGACGCATGCGGCCTGCCCTGTTACATTACCGCCCCGCAGCAATACTGACGGTCCCGCCTGCCCACCGTCCGTCAATAGATACCGCATGCGCGGTGTGGCTCCCGTCTCACCCCATGGATGCACCATACATAGGCCAGCCAGACAGCAGGCAGGTCTGGGTGCGACCTGATGCACGCTGTATCTGTTACGTCCGAAAACGAAAGGATAGGCCGGGAAATGATCCAGCGCACGGGGATTCATATTAATCCGTAAAAAATATATTAATTATATTCAGGACACATGAATAAAGGATTGATCATAATGTTACTATTATGAAATAATCATAAAAATAAATTCATAGGGTTATGCATGAATTCGACACCGCTCGCCAAAAGTCTGAGATCCCGCCACATTGCCATGATCTCGATTGGCGGCATAATCGGTGCGGGTTTTTTCATTGGGGCCTCGACTCCCATCTCCATCGCCGGTCCCGCCAGCCTGCTGTCGTATGGCATGGCGGGCCTGCTGACGTTCCTTATCAACTGCATGTTGCGTGACATCGCCCTGCACGCGCCGGACAGGGGATCGTTCGTCAATCATATCCGCCACACCCTTGGCGCGCCGATCGGTTTCATGACCGGATGGATTTACTGGCTGGTCTGGGTTACGACGCTGGGCATGGAAAGCATGGCGCTGGCATCATTACTGGCGCCAGTCGTGCATATTCCTTATGGACTGATCGAATTCCTGATCCTTGGTTTCATGACGGGCGCCAATCTTCTGGCCGTCCATGTTTATGGCGAGTGTGAATACTGGTTTTCAATGCTGAAAATCATCGCCATTCTGGTGTTCATAATGATCGGTGTCACAATACTGGTACAGGGACACGTACCGGTATGGAACAATATCGCCAGTCAGGGCCTGCTGCCACATGGCACAATGGCGATCCTGGCGGCCGTGCCTTCCGTCATTTTTTCAATGGCCGGCACGGAAGTCGTGACAATCGCCGCCGGAGAGTCCGACGACCCGGCGCGCAACGTCGCCAGTACAGCGCGAACCGTCGCCTTTCGCATTGTTGCCTTCTACCTTACTTCCATCGCGCTTATCCTGTGTCTTGTTCCATGGAATTCCCTTGTCGCGGGACAGTCGCCGTTTCTTTATACACTCAGGGCAGTGCATGTTCCCTTTGCCGGTACGGCGATGGAAATCGTTATTGTCTGCGCAATGCTTTCAACCGTGAATTCCGGTCTGTACGCAACGTCGCGGGTCATGTTTGAACTGGCTGCCGTCCGGGATGCACCGGGCTGTTTCATGCGCCTTCATCCCGTTACGCAGGCGCCATGGATTACGGTCATGTTCAGTGCGTCTGCGGCACTACTTATTGCGGTTACGGCAATCTTTTCACCCGACGTTGTTTTCGCCTTTCTGCTGAATGCAACGGGTGCATTTGTCATTTTCCTGTACTTCCTTATCGCGCTGTGTCGCATCCGGGCATGCGGCTTCAACCTGCTTTCTCTCCTGACCATCCTTCTCCTGCTCTGCGCGCTTGTCGCCATGGCCCAGGTTGAACATACACGGCATGAACTGGAAACCAGCGTGGGCATGATGGTTTTTGTCGTGGTGATTGCGATGACGCGGCGCGCGTATGGAAATTTTTCCCTGCCGGGACATGATGGCAATGCCCCCCATCGGGATCTGTCCTCCGCCCCGCCTGACGCGCGCTGAAGGATACGGATAATCCATGCGTAACCCGGTTGCACGAAAAGCTGTCACAACCGGACAGGAAGGCTGTGTCAACGCAGGCATCCACGCATGCACATCTTATGGTCAGCGTGAATCCTGACCTTTCACCATGCCATATCTTCCCGGTCGCGGTGCTGGCTGCGACCGGGTTTCGTTTCTGCCCGCCGTAACATGCAACGCCAGTGTGGTTTACTGTCATGACAGATGATGGGGCTGGTGATACGCCCTGCTCCCTTCGCTCAATATCTGGATAACGGATGTCTGTTCCGTCTGTCGGGTACGGGTCTTGATCCAGCTACGGACTGGTGCCGTTTTTGGAATTGACGGGTCTTTTTTTCTAAATTAAACGAAACGGGTTCGTTCCGTTAACGGACGCGAATATGTCATATCCCCTTTTACGTTGGACACATCATGAACTGCTTCAGGCATCCAGGCCTTCTGGTCCTCATGGGCTTCCTTGCCGGCCATGGCATGGCCCATGCGCAGACGGGATGCGCGGACACGGACGCGCGGATTGACATGTCCGCCCACCAGGTGGGTGCAGGTATCGGCTACCTGTGGGGAAAGGGCACGCTATATGACGGCACCCACGCCTATCCCTTTACCGTGCGCGGTGGCGGGGCGTTGAGTCTGGGGGGCATCTCCCTGTCGGGTCAGGGCTGCGTGCGGAATCTTGCGCGGGTGCGTGATTTCAATGGCACTTACTGGACCGTGGGGGGAAATGCGACAATCCATCATGGCACGGCAGGCATTGTCATGGAAAACGCCCATGGCGTGGATATCAACCTGAAGGCAAGGACCCGTGGCGCGCAGATATCAGGTCAGATTGGCCGCCTTTCCTTCCATCTGCCGGAGACCACCCATTCGCAATGACCATTTGAATGAAGACGGCAGTTCTGGCATCTCGATGCGGATATGCAGTACTCCGGACCTGTAAATGACGTGGGGCGCGGGCATATCCTGACTGATCGACCGTAGTTAAGGACGGAAGCATGCCTGTACCACCAAGACCACTCCATACAGGGGGACGCCCGACACCAGCAGGATCGGCGCAACTGGACCGGCATGTTCTTGAGGTCGCGACCGCACTGTTCGTAAAACAGGGCTATGCCGCGACATCCCTTGAACAGATTGCCCGTGTCGCGGAATGCAGCAAGGCCAGCCTGTACCGGCGTTATTCCTCCAAGGCGGTGCTGTTCAAGGCGGTGGTGGGCGCACGTGGCAGGCACCTGCTGGAAGAAGCCCGCGCGGTCGAGGCCTCTTCAAAAAATCCGTTGCTGGCGACGAAGGAAATCGCCCAGTTCTTCCTGGACTTCATGCTCCGTCCCGAAACGGTGGAAGCCTACCGGATCGTCATTGCGGACGGGCACCGCATCCCGTCTGTGGTTGACGACATGATGGCGACCAGCGTGGAACCCTTTGTCGCAACAATCAGCCGTCTGCTGAAAGCCGCCGCCGATGCCGGAGACATTGAATCCACCGATCATGAAGAAACCACGCGCGTCCTGATGGGCCTTGTCCTTGGCTGGCCCTTGCAAAATACCCTGCTGGGCCAGAACAGGCTGATTGACCCGCAGACACGCCACCGCTTTTTTGAACGGGCATGGCAGATCTTCATATCAGGCATCAGGCGCACGACCCCCTGACACCGCCACAGGGCATGAAAGACCGTCTGACCCGGGCGGTTTTCCCCTGACTGAAACCCTGTTCACGCAGGCCGTTTTTTATGATGCATGATCATGCCATGTTGCGATACGAAACGGTATCGTATATATAATTCAGAATGACCGATCCCGCCTTCCCTTCCGCATGGTGGGAAACGGGCCGGTTACGGATTTCGGTCGATACGGCGTTTCATGGCATTTGCGCCATGAATTATTACGATAGAGAAATAGATAATCATAATGTTCAGTAGCTTTAAACTGACCAGTGCGGAACGGGAGGCGCTGAATGCGATCTCGACCAGAATACACCGGCCCGCCAAGCGCCGTATCTACACCCAGGGGGATCCGGGGAATTACGTTTATCGTATCCGTTCGGGTGCCGTACGCCTGGAACACCACCTGAAGGACGGGCGCAACCAGATTTTCGCCTTTCTGTGGGCTGATGACATGTTCGGCAGCCTGGAAGACGGGATGTACCATACATCCGCCATTACCCTGGTGGATACATACCTGTTCCAGATTTCCTATCCCGCGCTGAAGGACCTGGTAGAGATCTATCCCCGCATCCAGACGCTGTTTTTACAACAGGCGCTGGATTATGCGAAAACGGCGGAACGTCACCTGCTGCTGGCGACCTATCCCCTTGTGGTCAAAAGGCTGGCCGGTTTCCTGCTGGAATGCAGCAGGCAGACGGATTTTTTTGACCGCAAGTCCAATATCCTGACACTGGCCATGGACCGCAAGGATATTGCCGATTACCTGGGCTTTGCCATCGAGACCACCAGCAGGACACTCAAGGAACTTGAGGATATGGGCCTGATACAGCGCCTGTCCGCCCAACGCATAAAGATAGATCGCGACAGGATCAGGGCGATCATCTGACCGGTAAACCGTGCGGGCTTGCCCCGTCTGGCAGCAGTCATATGCATACTGTCGGGTTATGGGCGCAATGATGGCAAACGGCACGATGCGTCCGGCCGGGCATTTCGTGCGTTCTGCCTTAAAGACTGTTTGAAAACAATAAAAGTTTCCGAGTGCCGCCTTTCTTCAAAAAGATGCCGTTTTCCAAAGCTTTTTGAAAAAAGCTTCACCAAAAACTTGCCTATGATGACAGGCTGTTTTCGACAACGTCGCCTTTTTGACACAAGAACATTAGCCGGAAACCTTTATTGCCTTTTATGAATGAGTTGTTTTCAAATGGCCGCTGACACAAGGGGGTAACATGATGGAACGGCGTTCCTTCAATTCCATCCTGACGGGACTGGGGCTTTCACTTGGTGGTGGCCATGTACGGGCCGCCGCCGCCGCGACACCGGCCCGGATCGAAAGTTTCATCCTGCGCGCCAATGACTGGGTGCCCAATAATCCGCAGCTGCCGGTTATTGTATACCGCAATGCCCTGCCCATAAGCGGGAATGACCCGGCGGCCATGTTCGAAAGCCTGTTCCAGCGCAATGGCTGGCCGCCGCAATGGCGCAACGGGGTCTATTCCTTTCATCATTATCATACCATGGGGCATGAGGTGCTGGGCTTTTATGGCGGTCATGCACGGCTCATGCTGGGTGGCGCGGGCGCGCGGGAAGTGGAAATCCGGGCCGGTGACATCGCCCTGCTGCCTGCGGGCACGGGTCATATGAACATGGACTCCAGCCCTGATTTCGCGGTGGTGGGGGCCTATCCGCCGGGACAGGATTTCGATATCGTGCGCCAAGCCCCCAACGGACCACAGCGTACCCGGCTGGCGTCCCTGCCCTTCCCCGCTTCCGACCCGGTCATGGGAACACATGGCCCCACGACGCGGCAATGGCGTTACTGACGGGCCGCCCCGTCACCCGGCCCCGGACGGGTCTGGTTATTTCATGGGAGCCTGAATGGTCGTGGCCCGGGCGGGATCATGCCTGTGCCGATGCCGCTCCAGCCGTTCTTCCAATGCCAGACGTTCGAAATGAATACGCTGACGGATCCAGTTCAACATGCCCGACAGGGTGACAACGATAATACCGACAATCGTCCAGTTATCCAGCGGCTGGTGAAACAGGAAATAGCTGAACGCCACCGCCCACAGCATCTGGCTGTATTGCGGCAGGGCCACCCGGTTGGCGGGCGCGCGGGCTGTCGCCATCATCATCAGCAACTGGCCCAGCGCTGCCAGAAACCCGTAACCGAACAGGAACATCCACGTCTTCAGCCCATGCGGCCAGTGCGCATGCCCCAGCATAAGCAGCCCATCACCCACCAACGGGCCAAACAGGCTGGACCCAAACAGCGACAGCCGTGGCGTATTGTTGCCCGCCAGCCGGTAGGCAATGACGCCAACGGCATTGGCCACCGCCGCGATCACGGCGCACAGATGACCCAGATGCAGCGCCCGCACGCCGGGCCGCAGCACGATCAGCACCCCCACAAACCCCAGAATGACCGAAAGCCACGCCCAGCCGGATACCTTTTCACGCAGCAGCGTGACCGACAGGACCGTCACGAAAAACGGCATGAGGAACATGAGCGAAAGCGCTTCGGGCATGGGCAGCAGCATGAAGGCTTCGACACTGGCGGCGGTGGAGGCAAAAATGGCGATCGCGCGCACCACCCACATGCCCGGACGCTGGGGGGAAAAGATATCGCGCAGGGATTCATTGGGCCTGCGGATGAACGGGATGATCAGAAAACCGAACACACCACCTGAAAACGCGACCTCGAACGGATCAAGCTGACCGGCCAGCAGCTTTGAATACGCGTCACTGACCGAAAAGGAGGAATATGCCGCAAAGGCCAGCATCATCCCCGAAGTAAAGAAAGACATGTTCATCTGCGTTGCCCGTAGCCGAAGGAGACAGCACTATGAATGCAAAAGAAAGGCAGGGCCAACATTGGATGAGATGACCTGATATGCCCGCGCGCCACCTGTGTCAGAAATCATGCCGCAATATCATGCCCTTTTTCAAAACAGCGGACACAAGCCGTGCTCGACGGGAAAGCCCCGACAGCCGATGCCTGAAATTTTTCAGCCAGTCAATCCGGGACATGCTGCCCCTGTGCCGGCGCGGGCCAACGGGTCATCCACGCGGCTCAGGCTGCGGACATCCTGACGGTAGCGCCGCGGCGTGGTGCCGCATATTTCCAGAAACTGCCGGTTGAAATTGGACAGGTTGGCAAAGCCTGCGGCACTGCTGATTTCGGCAATGGACGCATCGGTTTCCGCCAGCATGCGACAGGCGTGACTGACCCGTAGCCTGCGCATGAATGACACGAAGGTCGTACCCGTCGCCCGGCGGAACAGGCGTGAAAACGCAGGCCCGCCCAACCCGACCTGACGGGCCATGTCCGCCTGGCGGATATCATGCGTGCCACCTGACAGCAGGTGTCGGATCACCCGGTCCATGCGTTCAAGATCCCGGTCCGCGACCCGCGCCTGCCCTTCCCCGCCAAACGGGGCGATGCCCGTCAAACGCTGCCGCGGGCAGGCCGCCAGCCCCGACAGCAGACCGATCAGGGCCGCAAGGCGCGCCGCATCATTCATATCCCCCATTACCGCCAGCCCCGCGCCCAGAACAGGCACCGTTGGCCCGGTAAATACGATCCCGTACCGCGCATCCGCCAGCAGGGCGGACACCGTTTCCAGTTCCGGGCACAGGCTGACCAGCTGTTGCAGCCAGTCACCGTGGGCCTGCAATACAATATCGCGCCCTTCAATCCGTTCACCCGCCGACAGGTCACTGAACCACCCATGCGGCAGATCCGGCCCCACCAGCACCAGATGGCCGGGAGCGAACGTGCCCAGGAAATCACCCACCATGAAATGACCCGTCCCGGTCGTGATCAGGTGCAGTTCATATTCGGGGTGATAGTTCCATCGCGCACAGGCGGCAGGGTAGTCATGGCAGTGCCAGACAAAGCTCTGTCGCGGGCCGGGCTGTATGACCTCGAATACCGGGGGGCTTACCGCGCGGCTTTCCCCCACACGGGGCGGCATCACTCCGCCAGCGTATGCGATGCGAGCGTGGTATCCATCCCCTCACGCACCGCCTGCGCCTTGGCGCTGGAAGCAACATCCATGGCATGGACGCCACGGGGCTGCACCAGCCGGATGAAGCCTGTCAGCCCCGCGCCAAGGAAATACAGCGCCGCAAACGCAATCACCACGCCCTGCGTGCCATATCCCGACACCAGTACCGTCGCCAGCGCCGGCCCGGCAAAATTGGCCAGGCCGCCACCAAGGTTCTGCACCGATACCGCCGCCCCCTTGTGTTCGGGCGCCAGCATGGGAAAGATCGCCCCCATGGGCACGAAGGACGTGATCGTCAGCGCAAACAGCAGGGCCGCGAAAATCGCCACCGCCATGTTGCCCGGGGCAGCGTGCGGCAGGTAGTAGAACGCCAGCGTGGCGACGCCGCACCCCACGAAACCGGCCCAGCGCATCTGCCGCAGCCAGCCGATCCGGTCACCCACAATCCCCCACATGACATTGGTAAAGGGCTGCACCACAAAGAATATGCCGTATATCCGCAGCCATTGCGGCATGGTGAACCCGCCTTCGGCCGAAGTATAGAACAGCGGCATCACCACCGGGAAACCGAACAGCGACAGGTTGCATATGATCCGCGTGACCAGTGCCAGCGCGATATCGCGGTTATGGACGATCAGCGTCAGGCCCCGGCTGATTTCGGTCAACTGGTGGCGCAGGCTGCGCCCCGCATCACGGTCAATCGCGGCAGGCGCATCATCACGTATGGCGAAAAACGCCAGCAGGCCACCACACCCGACCCATGCCAGCGACATCCACAACGTTGGCAGGAAACCAATGGCGGGAATGGTGAAACTGGGCAGGAAGGATGCGATGATGCCGTAACCGATCGTGAACATGGACCACACCCACCCAATGGCCGAAGCCAGCCGGTGATCGGGCGTGCGCTGCACGATCCAGAAGAAGAATGCATAGAAAAACAGCGGATAGGCAAACCCGCGCAGTCCGTAGAACACCAGCATGAGCACAAAGTCATGCCGCATGACCCCACCGGACAGGAACGCGACATGGCACACGACCCACCACAGCGTCCCGATGGCCATGATCCGCCGGGGGCCGTACACTTCCGCCAGCACGCCGGACAGCCAGCTTGCCACCGCCGCCGTCGCCCCGTACACGGTAAACAGCAGGCCGGCCTGACGGGCGGAAAACCCTATGCCGGTCACGTATTTGGACAGGAACGCAACCTCGATCCCGTCGCCGGTCATATACAGCGCAACCGCTATATAACCCCAGAACAGCACCACCGGCATGCCCCATATGATCGGGGATGCGGGGGGATTGATGGATGTGCCGCCGTGATTTGCGGCATTGTTCGTGGCATTCATTTTTTCATGCCTTTTGTTTTTATTGGGCAGGCAGCCTGCATGCCACCTGCCGTAAGTGGCGTAACGCCACGCAGGCGGTCAGGTGGGGGCCACCCCCGGCATCGTGATCTGCAGCTTTACATCCGCAGGACATGCCGACGCCGCACGTTCAAACGCCGCAACGCCCTGTGTGAATGCAAACGTTTCTGAAATAAGCGGTCTGAGGTCCACCTTGCCCGATGCGATCAGGGCAATGGCGCGTTCATACACATTGGCATAGCGAAAAACCGTTTCCATGCGGATTTCCTTCGCCTGCGCGGCGACCATGTCAAAGGGCACCTTTTCCACCGGCATGCCCACGAACACCACCGTCCCGCCCGGGCGCACACAGGACAGGACATCGTCATACGCACCGGCGAAGCCGCTGGCCTCAAACACCACATCCGCGCCCCAGTCAGTGCCGACATGGCGGGATATGACATCACGCGGCTTTTCATCACGGACATTGATCGGTTCAATTCCGTCATAGCGACCGGCGATTTCCAGTTTCGGCGCGGCCAGGTCGGATATGAACACCACCCCCGCCCCGGACGCCAGCGCAGCCAGTGCGGTCATGAGCCCGATCGGCCCGCACCCGGTGACCAGGCAGGTATCACCGGGTTTGATCGCAGCCTTGACCGCGGCCTGCACACCAATGGCGAAGGGTTCGACCATAGCCCCTTCGCCAAAGGACACGTTATCGGGCAGGCGATAGGTAAAGGCCGCCGGATGGACCACCGTGGGCGTCAGGCAACCATGGACGGGGGGCGTTGCCCAGAACGTCACGGCGGGGTCTACATTGTAGATCCCCATGCGCGACGCCCGCGATATGGGGTCGGGAATGCCCGGCTCCATGCAGACACGATCACCGATTTTCAGATTTTTGACGCGCGACCCGGTTTCAATAACCGTACCGGCCGCTTCATGCCCCAGCACCATCGGGTCATTGACGACAAAGGGACCGATGCGCCCGTGTGTATAGTAATGGACATCACTGCCACAGATCCCGACTGTATGGATCCTGATGCGCACGTCATCAGGCCCCAGTTCCTGTGGCAGGTCGATATCACGGATGGAAAGAACGCCTTGGCGTTCCAGGACCAGAGCTTCCGCCATTTATTGCCTGACGCCCTGCGGGCGCCCCTTCTTTTTGTTTTTGGCGAAGTCATATGAGAAGATCAGGCCATGACGCGTCTAGCCCATCTTTTGCCGGAAAATGATACTTTTTTGACATCCGTGCATTTCCGCCAGAAAATGGCATAACGTCACGCATTCGTGACGCGCAGCGTCCTGCCCGGCCGGTCCCTATGGGCCCGATATCACAGTATAGTCCGCAGACTGGTACGCCCGGTCATGAAACGCCGTAATGATATCTTTCATGATACGGTCCGCTGTCATGAGCCGGTAATGGATCGGGTCCCAGAACATGTCACGATCATTGATGATCGGGCCCGGAATATCAAAATCAATCACCAGCGTATTGGGCATGCCTGCGGTCACGGACGCCACATGGCGGTGGCAGGCACTGAACATGGCGTCATACATCGACCCCTGCGGGTTATGCCGGATGGCCTGCACCGGCGGAAACCAGATGATACGTAATGTCGTATCCGGCACGGCACGCAGGATCAGGGGCAGATACGTCTGCATGGCCGGGGCGGGCGCCACGGGACCGGGCGGCGGCGGCATATGGTCCGGCCCCCACTGGGCAAACATCCTGTCAACGCGCGCACGGGTATAGCTGGCATCCGGCCCCACGAAATTGGTGTAGCCGTCTTCCCCGTAATGTTCATGACGCAGCCCGACCTGCAGCATGAATTCATTACCGGCTTCCTGCAGTGCATACAGGTTGGCCATATGCAGGTAACCCATCCATGGGGATTGCTGATAGATCCAGTCAGGCCACGGCTCCGGGTTCAGCGGCACCTGTTTGGGACCATACAGGCACCATGAACGGTCTATATCGACCATCACGACCTTCGGGGCGGGATGGTAATGCATGAATTCAAGCAGCAGGCGGTACTGCTCATGGGGCTGGGCATTATTCATTGCCATATTCAGGAAATGCGCCCCGAATGGACCATCCATGACCGCAGGCCGTATCAGACGGCCCGTTGATGTGCCCAGCATGACGGAATCAAACCCTGGCCTTTGCGCCAGCATGGGCATGGTAAAGCGCGCGTTGCTGGTCACCGGCAACCGGTGCAGCGGCAATGACAGGGGCAGCCCGCCCCACGGATCGACCAGTACCACGAACAGATACAGACACCCGCCAACTGTCCCGATCGTAGCCAGAAATACCAGACAGAATTGATACCATATATTCCTGTTGTGTATCCGCACCGATCCATCAGTTCTGAACGCAGGGTTGACGGTGTGTGGAAACCATAATTCCCCCACTGGCGCAACCCGGCACGGGTTACGGGGCCTTTGTCTTTCGCACCGGTGGGAATGGCAGTATTGTGGCCGCTGTATTGTGGATATGAAGCGGGTTGAGGGCACACGACGCGATGGATGAAACCTTCTGGCACGGCAAATGGCAGCGTAATGAAATCGGCTTTCACGAACCACGGCCCAATCCCCTGCTGACCGATCATTTCGGGGCCCTGAACCTGCCTGACGGCGCACGGGTCTTTGTACCGTTATGCGGCAAAAGCCGTGATATTCACTGGCTGCTTGAACACGGCTGTCAGGTTGCGGGCATTGAACTGAGTCCGATTGCCGTAACGGGGCTTTTTTCCGAACTGGGGCTTACGCCACGCATTTCACCTGTCGGCCCATTGGTGCGGTACGAGGCAGGACACCTGTGCGTCTGGACAGGCGACATTTTCAACCTGACGCAGGCGGCACTGGGTCATGTTGACGCCGTCTATGACCGTGCGGCGCTGATCGCCCTGCCCGCCCCCATCCGCGTGGCCTATGCCCGGCACCTTGTCACCATCACCAATGCTGCGCCTGAACTTCTGGTCAGTATGGAATATGACCAGTCATGCAAGGCGGGGCCGCCATTTTCGGTCGATGAAAATGCACTGCGGCATTATTACGGTGATACGTTTACCCTTGACCGTGTGGCGCACAGGGCCGTGCCGGGCGGCCTGAAGGGGGTCTGTCCCGCAACGGAAAGCGTATGGATCATGAAGCCGCGCCGGGAGGCAGGCTTCCGGGACCCTGCCCACGCCACATGATTCAGGCCGGCAGGCCGTCTGACAAAACTTCCCGACCATACGGACGTTCAGGCCGCATCCGCAGGAGGTTGCGATGCTTCACATCATCAGGATTTTAACCGTCCTTATCGTCCTGCCCGCCGCAGGCTGCCATGGCCACAAACATCCCCATCCCTATCGTGATGAAGGCACGGCAATGGAGTACCGCAACACCAACCAGCACTGGAGCCGTGGCCCCCACACCGATCACTGAATACAGTGCGCCATTCAGATCTGCAGGAAACGTTCCAGCGCGGCCAGAAACGCCTGCGGTGCCTGCGCATGCACCCAATGCCCGGCATCCGGTATGGTTTCCAGCCGGTAATGCGGGAACAGCTTGCGCATGGCGGGATAATTGTCGGGCTGGATGTAATGTGAATGTCCACCGGCCACAAACAGGGTTGGGCCGTCATAACGGGTGCCGGGCGGCACGTCGGGCCAGCCAATGATGGCCGGCATGGACGCCGCAATGTCCTTCAGCCCGATGGTCCAGCGTGGCTTTTCCCCCAGGTCGAGATTCATCAGCATGAGATCACGCACGGGCTTTTCGGCAATCACCTGACCCAGCCACGCTTCCGCCCCGGCACGATCAAGAAAATCAGGCAGCGGAAGTTCAGCCAGCCTGCGGGCCAGTTCATGGGACTGTGAAAAACCACCCTCGCCGGGAGCTATGTCCACCACCATCAGCGAATGGACCTCGGCAGGAAAGCTGAGCGCCAGCATCATCGCGGTCTTTCCCCCCATCGAATGTCCCACCACGGTGGCGGGCAATGCGTCATGGGCGGCCAGTGTTTCGCATACATCAGCGGCAAGGGTCGGGTAGTCCATCGGACCATGCGGGCTTGCGCCATGATTGCGCAGGTCCAGCGCCAGCGTGCGACGGGTTGCTGCGATACGGCGCTGAAAAAACCCGAAATTACGCGCCCGCCCGAACAGTCCATGCAGGAAGACGACGGGCGGCAGGGACAGGTCACCGTTGTCGGGGCCAAGTTCGATGGTGTTGAGCAGCATAGGGTCGTGGACTCCGGTTCTTTTCCTGAAATATCCGAGCCATATTAGGGGGATTGGACCATTCTCGCCGTTCATAATTTTGTGGGAAACAAAAGGGAGAAATATTACAATCTGCGAAAAACAATCAAAAGATCTCTGATATCCCGTAGCCGAAACATTTTTCCTTCCGTTTCAATATACACCAAATATTATTTAAAAAACGTATATATGTAATGTTCTGAAAAGATCTTCATAAAAATGCCTCGTTTCGTAACTTTTGGAAAATTTCTAGGCGAGACGGATATGGCAGACGATTTTCGGCAAAATTTTAAAACATTTTCAGAACGTATGGTTGGCCTTGCGCCGCGCTGTAGCAACGAAGAAGCTACTAAAATGTTCCTTGTGCTGCCATTTCTGCAGTTCTTAGGATATGATATCATGAATCCAGACGAAGTATGTCCGGAACATCACGCAGATTTTTCAGAAAAATATAAGAATAGAGTTGACTACGCTGTTCTTCGGGAAGGACAGCCAGTAATTGCAATAGAATGCAAGGCGCTCGGGGCCCCGTTAAAAGATGACAGAGGGCAGTTAAAATCTTATTTCAACGCTGCCCACACAGTGAAAATGGGTGTCATTACAGACGGCCTTGTATATGAGTTTTATGCAGATTCAGATGAACCCAACATGATGGACCCTGCGGCTTTTCTTTCATTTGACTTAAGAGAAATCGCCAAGGGCAAAATCGAAGATTCAGTTGTAGATGGACTGACAAGCCTTCAAAAATCCAACTTTGACCCAGAAAACATAGGGGCCGAAGCCAAGCGAAAACTGGTATTCCAAAATCTTGTACAGCAGATCGGAGATCTTGCAGCTTCCCCCAGTGAAGCGTTTGTCCGACTCCTGCTCCAGAACATCGGTTTAAAGCATGTTCGTGCCAAGGCGGTCGCCGAATATACCGACTTAACAAAGAATGCATTTGCAGAGTTTGTAAACCTCCGCATTCTCCAGAGACTTGACCTGCCTTTGAAAGATAAAGAAGTCGACAAACCAGTCCTGGTTTCAGACGCCCCTAAACCAGATACTGATGCAAAGCCTAATGATGGTATTATCACAACCGAAACTGAGTTGCAGGTATATGAATATGTCAAACGTCGGCTTGCCTTTCTGGCAGATAGCGACGAGCTATTCGATGCAATCTCTGAAATTGAATATAAAGATTATAAAGGAAAATTTGTAGTTTTCTATCGCAAAGAGCGGGCCGGTCGTCTTTTTGATTTTTATGAGGATAAAGGAACAAAATATTTCTTTGATTTTGGTGAAGAATACGGGGGGGAATTTGGCTCGGATGAACTTGGCGGAATTGACGAACCGCTTCTAAATGTATTCAAATCCCGCGTTGAAGCTATAGGCATAAAGGGCAAACGATCAAAAGTAGATGCATACATAATTAAAGAGAGGTGGCATTTTGCCACCTCTAATTTTATTTAACTATACCAAAATAAATTTCTTTACACTCCATACTGCTTCGTCATTATTACAGAAATATCATCGTAAAAATAGAAATTTATATTTATTTTTTTATTTAAATACTTTTTATTTTTCCGAAACCATATTCGCAATTTCCAGATGATATTTCGTCACGCCAGTGATAGCTGGTTAAAAAAATAAAGACGAAAAACACAAAGCGATTGCCCGCCTTAAATACCGGTTTTCTCAAAATTTATAAGAAAAAAATTAACATACTGATTTTACTTAATTTATTTTATTTTTGTAAATTTTTTTTACATGCCAATGAAACCGGCACCACACTTTACATTTTATTCACGTTGACAAATTGTGTGGGATCGCAAGGTCACCCTCAATCTGTTTCACGCAGCTTCCTATAGGGTGATCTTCCCAATGAGCCTGAATCTGCACGCCAATTACCGGCGCGATATTGATGGCCTGCGCGCAATCGCGGTAACGGCTGTCGTTCTGTTTCATGCCAGCATCTATCCTGTACAGTCGGGATTTGTTGGCGTGGATATTTTTTTTGTTATTTCCGGCTTCCTGATCGGTGGCATCGTCTACAGGGATATCCGGCTGGGGACCTTCAGCTTTGTCGGGTTTTACGCCCGGCGCGCCCGGCGTATCCTGCCGGCCCTCATGCTCATCATCACCGCAGTCATGCTGGCGGGGCTGCTGTTTTCCAGCCCGGCGGAATTACGCCAGACCAGTCTGGGGGCGATAAGCGCATTACTTGGGTGGTCCAATATACTGTTCTGGAAACAGATCAGTTATTTTTCCCCCGATGCCCATCTCAACCCGTTCCTCATGACATGGTCGCTGGGGGTGGAGGAACAGTTCTACCTGTTTTTTCCTCTGCTTTTACTTGCAATCGGCCGCTTGCGGCATGTCATTGTACTATGCGTGATCGGGGCGCTATGCCTTGGGTCACTGTGCATGGCGCAGTTCGGGCTGGGTCGGTGGCCCGCCGCCGTATTCTACCTGCTGCCCACGCGAGCGTGGGAAATGGGCGCAGGCACGTTCCTTGCCGTAGCGAAATCGAACTATGCTTTAACCTTTCCCCGCCCCGTCAATCATTTCATTGGTTGGACGGGTTTTTTTCTTGTCGGGCTATCGATATTCATTTTTGATGAACATACCCCCTTTCCCGGTCTGGCCGCCCTCCTGCCGGTTGGCGGCACGCTGGCACTGCTGCTTTCGGATGGCAGTTTCGTCAACCGCGCCATCCTGTCCACGCGGCCATTCATATGGATCGGTCGCATATCCTATTCATGGTATCTGTGGCACTGGCCGCTTATGGCGTTCATCTGGCTGTGTTCGGCACGCGCGCCATCGCCGCTGCTGCTTGCGGGTGCCGGGATCGTATCACTGGTGCCAGCCGCGCTGTCATGGCGCTATATCGAACAGCCATTCCGGCGCGGAAGCGGCAGCGCCCCTGTCGTTGTGACACGATACGCGGGCAGCCTTGCGCTGGCTGTCAGCATGCTGGCGGTGGTCTATGTATCCAATGGCCTGTCCCGGCGTTTTGACCCGGCCCTGACCCTTGCCGAACGGGTTCTGGCGGAAGGACGGGGCGAACCCTGCCTGGCCAATTACGGGGTTGCCAGCCTGAACCTGTCGTCACGCTGCGTGCATGATACGGGACGCCCGCGCATCGCCCTGCTGGGGGACAGTCATGCATCCGCACTGGCCGCATCCCTGTCGCATATGGCGGACCGGGCTGGTTTTGATTTCGTGCAGTTTACGAAATCCTCATGCCCGCCCCTGCTGGGGACCACGCGACTCATGCCCACCCATCCCGGCCATGCCATGCAATGCGCGCAGTATAATGCGCAGGCCTTTGCCGCCGTGATGCATGACCCGCATGTCCAGACCGTGGTGCTGGCAGGATACTGGGCCGCACCCTTTGCCGGGGATGCCGGGCGGGATGCCTATGCTGACCCGCAGGACATGGTGGACCATGGCGTAGCCACAAGCCTTGTCCGGCTGGATATCGCGTTACGCAATACAACGCAGGTACTGGTCAATGCGCACAAGCATGTCGTCGTGCTGGGGGACGTACCCCAGTTCCGCTTTGATCCCGCCAAGGAAGCGGTGACCGCCTTCATGCCCATGCGCCAGCATGCCGAGCAGATGCTGGACCCGTCATTCCGGGCCGTCGGGGAAATCGCGCCAGCAGCCCTTCTCAACGTGCCTGCCCAACCTGTCGCGACTGTCGTGCGCCATGCGGTGGAAGACAGGCAGGACGTCAGCTATTTTGCGCTGGCTGACGGGTTATGTTCCCCTGCCGGATGCAAATTCCGCAACGGGGACAACCCGTTCTATGTTGACCCACAGCACCTGTCGCGCGCAGGGGCCGACTTCCTGCTGGCACGACTTGACGGATTACTGCCTGTGATGGGTGAGTCCATGGCACGAATTGCAGCACAGCCCCCCATCCCCACGATACCGCTGCCCGTATCCGATGCGGCACAGGTTGCCATTCACTGAGAATCTGCCCGGTACCCCTGTGCCTGTCATTTACGGACTGTCTGACATCGGATGAAGATGGCCTGGATGCCGCCTTTTATGAAAAAGGGTGGCACCCGAAACCTTTTATTCTTCCGGGGTTATCCTTCCCGATCGCAGCCGCCCCCAGCATGCCCGGGATCATGTCCGGCGATGTCCCGACATGGACGAATGATATGGCCCGCCCCGTCATGGGCCACGGCAATTCAGTTTACTGGATCACGGGACCCATGGTGGCCATGCCACCACGGCGGGCGGCAGGGTTTAGCCCCACAATGTCGCATACAGGCCGCATACACCATGATCCCATGACACCCGCTACCCTGTGACCGGTACATGCACAGGGTCACGCGGAATATGGCATGTTTCCGCCCCGCAGGCAGGGACTACGCGACGATGGCGGGAAGCATTGCGGGTTACGTCTGCCCTCGATCCAGATTTTTGCGAATATCCTGAACAAATCGTGAATATCGCACACCCCGAAAGAAAACGTCCATCAACAGGCGCGCCGGCCACCGGCAGGGCCGCCTGACCTGAATCAGCAGGACATAACGGGTGTCGGTCGTGTTGTTCCACACTTCATGGTTGTAAGTGTCGTCAAACAGTATCGATCTGCCTTCCGTCCATGGACAGACATGCAGCCTGTCGCCTTCTTCAAACTGGATCCAGCAGTTTTCGCGATCAGCCGGGACATGCAGCGCCAGATGATAGGTCAGCATGCCCTTGGTCATGCCCCGGTGGCGGGGAATGTGGCAACCTGCCTCCAGCACGGAAAAGCTGGCGGTGCATAAATTGGGGATCCGGTCGATCAGTGCCGCGGTCGTCGGGACGCGCGCCCGGTTTTCCTGACGCTTGTAACCATACCCTTCCAGAAAAAAGGAATGCCAGCGGCGATCGGCGGCAATACGCCCATGATCGGGCGATATGTCCCCCAGCGATGGAATGTCGGTTGCCGCCATCTGCAACGCCTCGTCACGAATTCTTTCCCAGTTCTGTTCCAGGTCGCGCACCCACTGCATGACATGGGGATCAAAGAGGGCCTGATCGGGCAGCAGGGAAAACCGCATGATGAAGGCATCAATCCTGTCACGCAGGTTCTTGGTCAAATGATAGATGGTCTTCTTCTTCACCACATGCATTCCCCCCTGAAATTGGACCGAGGCGGGGGAATATATTTCAGCCAACCATGCATGAACATCCCTTCCCTCCTTGCCGCGGCAGGACAGATTTTCGGGCTGCCGACCGCGATATTCCCGCATGAGCGCGGGAAACCACATGCCAACGCCGGAACGGGGTTCAGGGATGCATCCGGATCATGACACGATGGAACATAGGAAGAATTCATCATGGCGGACCTTTTGCATGATGCATGAAGTGTATAGCATCCGCTTCCAATCGCAGACCTAAGCCGCGCCGGGTCTGCCGCATGTTGTTCATGGCGCCATGCAGGGAGTAAGGCGTGCCTTCAGTTACACCACAGCCCGTTGACACCACATTGACCTGCGCCGCGATTTTCCTGATCTTCACGCTGGATCCCGGCGACGGGGATGATGGCGCCACGGTGCGTAACCTGTATGGCGACCTGTCGGCGCTGGTGCGCGGGGTGGGTTTCCGCATTCCCGACGGGCGGCTGTCCTGTGTCACGGGTATCGGGTCGGACGCATGGGACCGTGTTTTCAAGGGGCCGAAACCCAGGGAACTCCACCCTTTCCGCGCCATCCATGGCGTGCATGAAGCCCCCGCCACCCCCGGTGACCTGGTGTTCCATATCCGTGCAACGCGTATGGATCTGTGTTTTGAACTGGCGACCGCCATCACCGCCCGGCTGGAAAATGTTGCGCAGGTGGTGGATGAGGTCCACGGCTTCAAGTATTTCGACGCCCGCGACCTGCTGGGCTTTGTCGATGGCACGGAAAACCCGGTCAACCAGGCCGCGACCGATGCGACGGTCATTGGTGAGGAGGATCCCGATTTTGCCGGCGGCAGTTATGTCATCATCCAGAAATATCTGCATGACCTGAAAAAATGGGACGCCATCCCCGTCGAGCAGCAGGAAAAGATCATTGGCCGCAAGAAGCTGTCGGACATTGAACTGCCCGAAGCCGCCAAGCCCAGCTACGCCCATAATGTCCTGACCAATATCGAGGAAAATGGCGAACAACTGCAGATCGTGCGCGACAACATGCCCTTTGGCGAAGTGGGCAAGGGTGAATTCGGAACCTATTTCATAGGATACGCAAAAACCCCCACCCGCGTGGAACGGATGCTGGACAACATGTTCATTGGCAACCCGCCGGGCAATTACGATCGCCTGCTGGATGTCAGCCGCGCGGTGACAGGCGTGCTGTTTTTCATTCCCACCACCGATTTTCTCGACGCCGCGCCGACATATGGCGCAACGGCAGTGCCTGCGGACAGCACCGAAGACACGCCGGCCAGCCCGCCCACCACACCCAATGGTTCACTTGGCATCGGGTCACTGAAGGAAGAAGCCTGACATGAATAACCTGCACCGCAACCTTGCCCCCATTTCCGACGCTGCCTGGGCTGATATCGAACAGGAAGCATCCCGCACGCTGCGCCGCTATCTGGCCGGCCGGCGCGTCGTGGATGTGCCCGAAGCCCGTGGCGTCGGCTTTGCCGCCGTCGATACCGGCCATACGGCCAGAATCGACAGCCCGGCGGATGGGGTGCATGCGCTGCAGCGCAAGGTCCTGCCGCTGGTGGAACTGCGCGTGCCGTTTTCGCTGAGCCGTGATGCAATTGATGATGTGGAACGCGGCGCGCTGGATTCCGACTGGCAGCCGCTGAAGGACGCAGCCCAGAAGATCGCCTATGCCGAGGACCGGGCGATATTTGACGGCTATGCTGCAGCCGGAATCCAGGGCATTGCGCAGGATACGTCCAACGCCCGGTTCTCCCTGCCCACGTCCCCCCGCGACTACCCCGGCATCATTGCCGATGGCCTGAATGAACTGCGTATTGCGGGCGTCAACGGCCCCTATTCCGTGGTGCTGGGCGCGCGTGCGTTTGCCGCCGTCAGCGGCGGGAGTGAGGAAGGCTACCCGGTCCTGCGCCACCTGGAACGGATGATCGAGGGCAGGATCATCTGCGCCCCGGCCATTGAAGGGGCCTATATCCTGTCCACCCGTGGCGGTGATTTTGAACTGGATATCGGGCAGGATGTCTCCATCGGCTACAGCAGCCATACCGCCACGTCGGTGGAACTGTACCTGCAGGAAAGCTTCACCTTCCGCGTGCTGACGACCGAAGCCTCGGTCGTGATAAAGCATGCGGCTGCGTAATAGCGCGCCCCCGCCCGGGGCCATGTCGGCTGGCGGCCCGGACCACGGCAGTCGCCCGGCATTTCCCCGGGACGGAATATGGAGGCCATGGTTTGATTTTCTGCCCGTTTCGTGATTACAGCCAGTGACGGCGAAACGGAAAAAGGAAAGAAAGACAATGAAGATCAGCGCACGCAACCAGATCGCAGGCAAGATCACGGCCATCACCAAGGGGGCGACCACGTCCCATGTCAGCATCGACATTGGTAGCTCCATCATCACCGCTTCGATCACCAATGAAGCAGTTGCCGACCTGAACCTGAAGATCGGTGAAAAGGCGACCGCCATCATCAAGGCATCCGATGTCATGGTGGGTGTGTAAGGCCCACGGGTCCGCGCGTCGTCCGCCCCCACGGGTGGGCGGCGCCCCGCCTTTTGCCAACATGAACAATTCCTAACCTGCGGGATACAAAAAGACAGGATCAGGACACAGGCCAGACATGTTGGGCGCATAACATGCGACCAACAAACCTTTAAGGTGATGCCCCTGTGATCCTGAAAATCGCATATTCCGGCCTGTTCGCCCTGTTGGCGATTGCTCCGTGTCTCCCGGCACAGGCCCGGTCGTACCGTATCCACATCCCGACAGCCAGCCGTCATGTGCAGGAAGTCAACACGGAAATGGGCTACATACGCGGCCATGCCACCGTCCTGTCGCCTGACAGCAGCGCATATCGCAACATGGACGCCAAATGCGCCGGACGTGGACTGAACAACGTCACCACGCAAAGTGTGACGGTTGGCGTCAGCCGATCCTCGCGCCGCACTTTCTATACACAATGCATGATCGAAAGCGGCGCGTGGCGATAACACATGGGGGACTGGCGTGCCGGAAACCGTCCGGATATCGTGGCATACAGGCAGATATTGCCCAGACAGTCCCAACCACCGGAAGGTATTCATGCAGACACCCCCCTATCACGCCCAATGGCATGCTCACTCCATGCCGGAACATCAGATAAATTACGGCGCCACCTATCCCGTGCGGCTGGTGGACGGATCGACACTGGTCCTGCCGCTGCGTCCCCTGCCGGACGGGGAAAAGGCCATTGCGCTGCTCATGTCCAACCAGACGGGATTTGCCGTTGAACGCGCACTGGTCCGCCTGCTGACCGATATGGTGCGGGAACTGAAACCGGAGGTAATCGTGGGCGTGCCGACCATGGGGCTGGCCTATGCCGGACAGGTCGCGGAAAACCTTGGGTTTGATGATTATGTCGCGTTGGGGCATTCGCGCAAATTCTGGTACGATGATGCGCTGTCACAATGCCTGACATCGTCCACCAGTCCCGATCAGGCCAAGCACCTGTATCTTGACCCCGCCCTTGTCGAGCGCGTGCGCGGCAGGCGCGTTGTGGTCATGGATGACGTGCTGAATACCGGCCGGACGGCGGCGGCGACCATCCGCCTCATGCAGAAGGTCCAGGCGCGGGTTGCTGGCATCACGGCGGTCCTGACCGAGGGCTGGGCATGGCGGACAGAACTGGAACATATAGGCCCCGATATGCCCGGACTGGTGCATACCCTTGGGCATATTCCCATGTTTGGCCACACTGATGGGGGCTGGCGGCCACTTGCGGGTACCTGATCCCGCCTGTGCGTGCGTCACGTAAAGACGGGAAACGGAGCGTTTCCGATTTTGGCGTATGCAGCCATGCTGCGGGACGTATTGTCAGAAAGGTTCCTCAGACACTGTTTGAAAAGTCAGCCTTTGCAACATCGTGCAAATCATGAAGACGTTTCTGGTGAAAACTTTTTCCACAAGTTTCGGGAAACGCTGCCTTCCTGAAATAAAGGCGACACCCGGAAACTTTCATTTCCAAACAGTCTCTGCGGGAAACAGTCCATGACACAGCAAGGGATTACGAAATTGTCCAAGGTTCTCGTACTGTATTATTCCACCTACGGCCATGTCGAAACGATGGCCCATGCCGTGGCGGAAGGGGTTCGCGCGGCAGGGCTGGAGGCGGACGTGAAACGCGTACCCGAACTGGTGCCCGAAGACGTGGCGAAAGCCCATCATTTCAAGACTGAACAGGCCGCCCCCATCGCCACCACGGCGGAACTGCCGGAATATGATGCAATCATTGTCGGCGCGCCAACGCGTTTCGGGCGGCTGCCATCACAGATGGCCAATTTCTGGGACCAGACCGGCGGCCTGTGGCTGAAAGGCGCACTGGTGGGCAAGGTAGGCGCGGTGTTTACCTCCACCGCGTCACAGCATGGCGGGCAGGAAACGACCCTGTATTCGCTCATGTCCAACCTGCTGCATCATGGCATGGTGATTACCGGCCTGCCCTACACCTTTCAGGGTCAGTTGAAAGTGGATGAGGTGACGGGTGGCGCACCCTATGGCGCCACCACGATTGCCGCAGGCGACGGATCGCGCCAGCCCAGCGCCACCGAACTGGATGGCGCACGCTTCCTGGGTCAGCATGTGGCGGGACTGGCCAGGAAACTGGCTTCCTGATCCATACGCCACACCATCGGGCAGGGCCGTTCTGTCTTTCAGTCCGCCCCTGCCCATGGCGGGTGCCCGAACGCACCCGCCAGATAATCGATAAAGGCCGTGACCCGCACGGGCCGCAGGGTACTGGCGGGAGTAACCAGATACAGGGCCACGGGCGGGGCTGCCCACCGGGGCAGGATACGGGTGAGCCTGCCCGATTTCAGTCCGTCCCACACCATGAAATCCGGAAACAGGCCGAAACCCAGACCGGCCTCAAGTGCCGGCAGGAAGGTTTCGGCATTGTCCGCGCGCAGCCGCGCGGTCTGGCACATGACGAATTCCTGCCCGTTCCCCTCATGCCGCAGGCGGATCATGCCGGGGGCGGCGGTATTGGTGTAAACGAAGCTCCTGTGCCCCTCCAGCGCGCGGGGATCATCGGGGTGACCGACCCGCTCCACATAACCCGGGGTTGCCACCAGCAGCAGCCGCACCGTGCACAGCCGCCGCGCCAGCAGGGCAGAATCCGCCAGCGACGCAATCCGCAGCGCCATGTCATATCCCCCCGCCACAAGGTCCACGATGGCATCGCTATAGTCGATGGTAATGTCGATGTCCGGATAGCGCACAAGGAAATCCGGCAGTAGCGGGGCCAGATGCCGGACCCCGAATACCATGGGGGCCGCGACCCGGATCAGGCCCGATGGCGTCAGCGTGCCACCACGCGCTTCCGTTTCCGCGGCCTCGGCTTCCGCCAGGATCCGGTTGGCATGCCCCAGCAGCATCCGGCCCGTTTCGGTCAGCGACATCTGCCGTGAATTGCGGTTGAACAGGGCGACGCCCAGCGAGTGTTCCAGCCGGGCTATGGCCTTGGACACGGTGGGTTTGGACAACTGGACGTCCTCCGCCGCGCGCGCAAACGAACCGCGTTCCGCCACCTTTGCAAAAATGGCCCATGCCTCGAAATCCGGCAGCCGCATTGCACAATCCCACGCGATGTTCCCAGTGCGTGTTTCCATATCTTATCGGTTCCGGCGTGTCTCCCTCCCCCTCGCCAGTCCATGACCAACAAATGGAAACGATAAGTTTCGTTCATTTCCATATTCGCAATGCCAGCCGGGCGCTAGCATGGTGTCCATAGTCAACGCTGCCAACTGGAGAAAACCCGATGATTGAAGTACGCCCCTTTGGCCATCTGGGCCATGCCGACCATGGCTGGCTGGATGCACGCCACCATTTCTCGTTCGCGCATTACCATGATCCCGACCGCATGAACTGGGGCGCGCTGCGGGTATGGAATGATGACATGATCGCCCCCGGCACCGGTTTTGGCACCCATCCGCACCGGGATATGGAAATCATCACCTATATCCGCGAAGGCGCGATCACCCATACCGACAGCCTTGGCAACACCGGGCGCACGGATGCGGGCGATGTGCAGGTGATGTCGGCAGGTACCGGGATCCGACATGCCGAACACAACCGCGAGGACGTGGCCACACGCCTGTTCCAGATCTGGATCATGCCCGACCGTGCGGGCCATGCGCCGTCATGGGGCACGCGGTCCTTTCCCAAGGGGGACCGGGCGGGACGTTTTGTGGTCCTTGCCTCGGGCCAGGCGGAGGATGACGATGCCCTGCCGATCAACGCCAATGCCCGCGTGCTGGGGGCGACGCTGAAGAAGGGGCAGGTTGTCGATTACCCGCTGGGTACAGACCGGCTTGGTTACCTGGTGCCCGCACGCGGCAGTGTGGAAATCGAGGACACAACAGTGCATGAACGTGACGGCGCCGCCATTTCCGCCACTGAAACGCTGCGTGTCCGCGCGCTGGAGGACAGTGAAATCGTGCTGGTTGACACCGCCCCGTAAGCGGACGCGAAGGGGCTGCGCGCAACGCGGGCTGTCATGACTGACAGATTTTGATACAGATGGCAGTCCCGCTGTGGCGCGTCCCCACCATTACCCGATCGCAGCCAGGCATGGCGATGCAGACAGTCGGAAAAACAATGATTTTCCATGGAGTGATGGGTTCTGTCCTGTCTGCTCAGGATGTTTTATCTTCATTACCGGCTATGACAGATGCGTCGCAGCCATGCAGTATCCGGCTAGCTGATCATGTGACAGTATGTAACACAACCTCTCCGTTTATGGAGAGAACGTAATGAAAAGAGTTGTTGTCCTGTCGGGCCTTGCATTACTGGCCGGGTGCGCATCCAGCCCGAAGGACGTCAAGCCGACCTATGTCCCTGATACCGTCTATGCCAGCATGGACTGCCAGCAGCTTGGTCAGGAAGAACTGAAGGAAGGCGACGTGCTGGAAGGCCTGACCAACAAGCAGCGCCGGGCGCACAAGACCGATACGTGGGGCGTGCTGGCGCTGGGCGTGCCGCTGTCTGAAATGACCGGGTCGGACGTGGCGGGCGTGCTGGCGCGTGAAAAGGGCAAGATGGAAGCCATCCAGCGCATGCAGGTGGCCAAATCATGCCCCGGCGCCGGTGTGGCGACGGTGCCGGCGACACTGGACTGATCCCGCCATCCCCGCCGCGCCACGCATGGCCTGTCCATTCACACCGTGCCGTATTGCCGCGGGGATTTGCCTCCCTTTGTCCATGTCAGGTGGAAACAGGGCTTTTTCCAGCCGCATTTTCATGATTCAGTCGTTTGCATGACCTGATGGAAAATGGCAGCAAGACGGCATGACATGGTCCGGCTGAATGGAAAAGACGGGCGAAAGCCCGCCTGTCACTGCAAGACGACAGCGCGCAGGCACGATCATGTGTGTCAACTCCGTCGCTTCGCATGTGTTCAGGCGAGGCGGACCATCAGGTGAACATTCGCCCCGAACCCCGTCACAGTTGTGAGAGATACACATGAAAATAGCCCAATGGATGAAGCAGTCCGGTGTCGCCTTCGGTACCAGCGGCGCGCGTGGCCTTGTTACCGCCATGACGGATTCCGTCTGCTTTGCCTATACGGTGGGCTATCTCAGGCATCTGGCCAGCCTGGGTGAATTCGCACCTGGCACGCAGGTCGCGGTGGCGGGTGACCTGCGCCCCAGCACGCCGCGCATCCTGCGGGCCTGTGTCGCGGCCATTACCTGTATGGGGGGCGTGCCGGTTTTCTGCGGGTTCGTCCCGACACCAGCGCTGTGCCTGCATGCGTTCACGCTTGGTATCCCCTCACTCATGGTGACGGGCAGCCATATTCCGGCCGATCGCAATGGCATCAAGTTCAACCGCGCGCGCAGCGAATTCCTCAAGACCGACGAAGCCGCCATGCGTGAACAGGACGTGACCCTGCCCGATGGCTGGTTTGACGCGGCCGGGGCGCTGGCACGTGACATCACGCTACCGGTCATAACCGATGTCGTGCCGGACTTTGTCGTCCGTTACCGTGATTTCTTCGGCCCCCATGTCCTGTCGGGGCTGAAGTTGGGCATCTACCAGCATTCCGCCGTGGGGCGGGACGTGATGGTGGAAATTGTCGAAGCCCTGGGGGGCACCGCCGTGCCACTGGGCCGCATGGACACATTCATTCCCGTCGATACCGAAGCCGTGCGCCCCGAAGATGCCGCCCTGGCGCGCGAATGGGCCAGTGATGGCACGCTGGACGCCATCCTGACCACCGATGGTGATTCCGACCGTCCCCTGCTGGCGGACCGGCACGGCAACTGGCTGCGGGGGGATGTGCTGGGGATCATTGCCGCGCGCTTCCTGGGGGCTGCCGCCGTGACCACGCCGGTCAGCAGCAACACGGCGCTGGAACAGGGCGGTTTTGCCTGTGACATACGGCGCACCCGCATCGGTTCCCCCTATGTCGTCGCGGCCATGACCGAAGCGGCCGAGGCCGGACTGCTGCCCTCCGTCGGTTATGAAGCCAATGGCGGCTTCCTGCTGGCCAGTGACGTAACACGGGATGCGCGCACCCTTGCGGCCTTGCCCACGCGGGATTCCATCCTGCCCATGATCTGCGCGCTGGTCGCGGCACGGCAGCAGGGGGTGGATCTGGCGGGACTTGTGGCCACCCTGCCCCGGCGCTTCACGCTCAGTGACCGGTTGATGGAAATGCCGACTGCCCAAAGCCAGGCACGGATTGCCGCGCTCCGTCAGGATCCGGCGGCCGGTGCCGTCGCACTGGGGCTGCGGGATGCCTGCGGCGGCCTTGCGCATGTCGATGAAACCGATGGCCTGCGCATGACCTTTGAAAATGGGGAAATCGTGCATCTGCGCCCATCAGGCAATGCGCCGGAACTACGGGTCTATGTGGAGGGCGACAGCCCCGAACGCACGGCACAACTGCTGAAAACCGGCATGAACGCCGTCAGCACATGGCGCGATACGCCATAACCGGCAACGGATCGCATCCATCCTGAACCGCAAGGGGAACGTGTTGCCTTCCGTTCCCCTTCAAACCTTCCCCCTGCGCAAGCGTTGCACAGTCGCAGCAACAGGGGCCAGCCATGTACCATCTTTTGCGGATCGTCATGGCCTGTGCCATCATCATCTGCCTTGCGGGGTGCCATGACCGGCACCGGGACCGTCCGCTGTACTGGCATGAAGGCCAGCAGCACGGAAAACATAACCCGCATGACGCCCGTGGCGCATACTGATCCCGCTCCGCCTGACAATCATGGAAAAG
>NZ_JBXAYQ010000010.1:0-87589 GCF_057359305.1 Komagataeibacter ossonobensis
GGGCAAGCCCGTGCTGCGCTGAAGACGGCACCTCGCCATGTTCCTGCAGGGCATTATTTATTAATCATGCCACATGGCGACACGCGCGCCCAACCATACGAATACAACCATCTCGGTCATATGTTGGCAAAGCATGCGGGTTAGGAAATGCTCCTCTCCTGCAATGAACTGTCATCACTTATATATGGGTGTATATGACGAGGGATCTGTTCATGCACAAAATCCCGACCGCACAGATATTCCGCCTTCACCCGGCGACAGCCCAAAGGCAACGTATGGCACGCCCACCGATGAGGACTGGCAGACCATTCGGGATCATGGAAAAATCACACATATAATGCATGTTCAAAAACATGCTGTTTTGCGAAAGCGTAAGATAACGGTATTTGTTATTTAATCTTATGATTAATCCGTGTGTTATGTAATTCAGGCCAATCGAGGGATTTTCAGGCCGATCATAAATGTCCCACATCCTGTTTCCATATATCGCCCAGCCACATCAGGAATTTCATTCCCTTCCAATCGCATTGGAAATGGCACGGCTTTATCCAGGGATTAAGGTTCACATTGCCAGCCTGACACCGGAACGCGATTCCCGCATACGGCTGCTATCCCGCTTTTATCCGGACGCCTCGGTCAGCTTTGATATTCTACGCCTGCCTTCATGGCTGCGTAATCATATAAGGCACCATGGACCGACTCCTCTAAGCAAAATAGCCGTGCTCTTTTTGAACAGAAATTATTTCAACAGATTTCAGGCAATTGTCGTTCCCGAGCGTACATCGCTCTTTTTACGCAAAATGGGTGTGTCCCATCCACGTCTGATCTGGACCCGCCACGGTGCCGGGGACAGGGCCATCGGCTTTACCCATGATGCACGGCAGTTCGATTACATCCTGATGGCGGGCCATAAAATAGAAGAACGTCTGAAAGCGGCGAATACCCTGCGTGATGGCCATTATATGACTGGCATATATGCCAAATTCGACATGGTCCGCCGACTGCATGCCAATAGCGCACCCCTGTTTTCCAACACACGCCCGACCATTCTCTACAATCCCCATTTCAGTCCGAACCTGTCATCGTGGCCACGGTTTGGCATGGCTGTTCTTGAGTATTTTGCCCAACAGGAAAAATACAACCTGATCTTCGCGCCCCATTACCGGTTATTTGATACAGATCGCGTAAAAAGCCGCCATATGCTGGCACCCTATGCCACATATCCACATATGATCATTGATCCGGGCAGCGACCGGAGCGTGGACATGACCTATACACTGGCATCAGACCTGTATCTGGGTGATGTCAGTAGTCAGGTCGCGGAATTCCTTACAAAACCACGTCCCTGCCTGTTCCTGAACGCGCATGCAATACAGTGGCGTGATGACCCGAATTATGCAAACTGGACATTGGGGCCGGTAACGGAAAACGTGCATGAACTGGCCCAGGCCCTTGACAGGGCATTCCTCACGCATGCAAATTTCCTTGATCGACAAAAAGAGTATATAAACGACACGTTCGGGTTTGCGGCGCCGGAAGACACGGCGGCCAAAGGCGCGAAATCGATTATTGACTTTTTGAGGGTAATTGGTTGAACACCGCCCATTCGCCGTTTCAAGTTACGTCTGTGGAAGTCACATTACCGGAAATGATAAGCCTCCCGACCCCCTCCGATTCTGGTTTACCTCGTCGTTACGGCGATTTCCCGACGTTCCCGGCGGCACTGGATTATGCCGCCCAGGGCAAGAGCGGTTTCAATATCTACTCCGGCAAGGGCGTCCTGCTCGAAACGCTGCCTTACAGCATGTTGCGCGAACAGGCGATCGAGACGGCGAAGCGCCTGCTGTCCCTTGGCCTGAAGCCTGGTGACCGGGTCGCCATCGTGGCCGAAAGTGACGGTGACTTCGCGCGTATCTTCTTTGGCTGTCAGTATGCTGGCCTTGTCCCGGCGCCCCTGCCACTGCCTGTCGCATTTGGCGGGCGCGAAGGGTATGTGGGCACGCTGCGCGGCATGATCGAGGGCGCTGCGGCATCCGCGGTGGTCATTGCCTCCATCATCTCGTCATGGACGGACGAAATCACTTCAGGGCTGGACCTGAAATTCTCCGGCACGCCGTCTGAACTGCTGGAAACGCCGATTACGGTCGAGACCCTGCCCCCTGTCCAGCCGGATGATCTGTCTTATCTGCAGTTTTCGTCAGGCAGCACGCGCTTTCCCATGGGAATCGCGGTGACCCAGCGTTCCGGCATGGCAAATGCACACGCCATTGCCCTGAATGGGCTGAAGGTCCGTGAAACAGGTGATCGCTGCGTATCATGGCTTCCGCTCTATCATGACATGGGGCTGGTCGGTTTCTTCCTGACCCCCATGACATGCCAGCTGAGCGTGGACATGCTGCCCACCCGTGAATTCGCACGGCGTCCCCATGTGTGGCTGGACCTGATCAGCCGCAACCGCGGCACGATTTCCTACAGCCCGTCCTTTGGTTACGAACTGTGCGCACGCCGTGCCACCTCGATCGAACTAGACCTGTCGTCATGGCGCGTGGCGGGGATCGGCGGCGACATGATCCGCTATCATATCCTTGAGGATTTCGCCCAGCGTTTCGCCTCGGCCGGTTTTGACAGCGGTGCGTTTACCGCCAGCTACGGCATGGCCGAAGCGACACTGGCCATAAGCTTCGCGCCGCTGGGATCTGGCATCCGGACAGATACGATCGACCTGCGTGCGCTTGAAACACGTGGCGAAGCCGTGCCGTCTAATGATCCGACACGCGCGCTGCGCACATTCGTCATCTGTGGCGAAGTCCTGCCGCGCCATGAACTCGAAGTACGTGACCCGCAGGGGAACGTGCTGCATGACCGCCAGGTCGGGGCCGTATTCGTGCGTGGTCCCAGCCTGATGCAGGGCTATTTCCGCCGTCCACAGGAAACCGCCCGGGTTGTTGATGCCAATGGCTGGCTGAATACCGGCGATCTGGGATACATGCTGGATGGGCAGGTTGTCATAACCGGCCGCGCCAAGGATCTGATCATCATCAACGGTCGCAATATCTGGCCGCAGGATCTGGAATGGTCCGCCGAAACCGAAATCAGCAGCCTGCGCAGTCGTGACGTTGCCGTCTTTTCGGTTGATGAGGACGAGGGCGAGAAGATCGTGGCGCTGGTGCAGTGCCGTGCGTCCTCCCCCGAAGCACGTGAAACCCTGAAAACCGAAACGGCCAGCCTGTTTCGCCGGCAGCATGGGGTGGATGTTTCCATCATTCTGGTTCCCCCCCATACCCTGCCGCAGACATCATCGGGCAAGCTGACACGCGCCCGTGCGAAAGCCATGCTGCTGTCGGGTGCGTTCCAGCCGCTGGAAACATCGTCTGTTTCCGTAGTCTGAGGGACCGGGGCCGCAGGGTCCCGCCCTTTCGGGCAAGAATGTAAAGCAGGACTGGCCAAAAACCTGTTTTTCGATCATAAGACTTCCGATCAGGGGACCGATTGCAGTCCCCACCCCCGGTCATGGATCGTGGGGCAGGCCATTCATGCTGATCCCCTGCCGGTAAGAAAGCGGGCAGGACATGCCATAAGGATGTAGGAATGAGTGAAACGGTAGCGAGCGTCTCCGCGCTGATCGTGAAGACGCTGCTGGCGAACCCCAAGGTTCCCCGTGATATCAATGGCAGCAGCAAGATCGTTGAAGATCTGGCCTTTGATTCACTGGCCGTCATGAATTTTGTCATGGAAATCGAGGATACACTCGACGTTTCCGTGCCGCTTGACCGGCTGGCTGATATCCGCACCATTGATGATCTGGCTGCCTGTATCGTCTCTCTCAAGCAGGCATCCTGATACACCATGTCGATTTTCTCGAAATACGAAGGCCTTGCGTCCGCCCTGTCGGCTGTAACGGCCGGTGGCGGGCGCAACCCGTTCAACGTCGTGATCGAAAAGCCCATTTCCTCAACGGTCGGGTTGATCGAAGGGCGTGAGACGCTTCTGTTCGGCACCAACAACTACCTTGGGCTGAGCCAGTCTCCGGCCGCGATCGAAGCGGCGGTGGAAGCGGCCAGGGCCTATGGTGTCGGCACGACCGGATCGCGCATCGCCAATGGCACGCAGGGCCTGCATCGCCAGTTGGAGGAACGGCTGTGTGCCTTCTTCCGTCGTCGGCATTGCATGGTGTTTTCCACCGGGTATCAGGCCAATCTGGGCACGATTTCTGCATTGGCAGGCAAGGACGACTACCTGCTGCTTGATGCGGACAGCCATGCCAGCATCTATGACGGCAGCCGCCTTGGCCATGCGCAGGTCATCCGCTTCCGTCACAATGACGCCGATGACCTGCATAAACGCCTGCGTCGCCTTGAGGGTACGCCCGGCGCGAAACTGGTCGTGGTCGAAGGCATCTATTCCATGATGGGTGACGTCGTTCCCATGAAGGAATTCGCGGCCGTCAAGCGGGAAACCGGTGCATGGCTGCTGGCGGATGAAGCGCATTCCGTTGGTGTAATGGGCGAACATGGCCGTGGCGTGGCGGAAGCGGACGGCGTGGAAGATGATGTCGATTTTGTCGTCGGCACCTTCTCCAAAAGCCTTGGCACGGTTGGTGGCTATTGTGTATCCAACCATGCCGGTCTGGACCTGATCCGGCTGTGTTCGCGTCCGTATATGTTCACCGCATCCCTGCCGCCAGAAGTCATTGCCGCGACCATGGCCGCACTGACCGAACTGGAAAACCGGCCGGAACTGCGCGTGCGGTTGATGGACAATGCGCGCAGGCTTCATGCCGGGCTGCAGGCGGCTGGCCTGCGCACAGGCCCGCAGGCCAGTCCTGTCGTGTCCGTCATTCTGGATGATGTGGCGGTTGCCGTAGCGTTCTGGAACCGGCTGCTGGACCTTGGGGTTTACGTCAACCTCAGCCTGCCGCCTGCAACGCCCGACCAGCACCCGCTGCTGCGTACCTCCGTCATGGCGACCCATACGCCGGAACAGATAGACCGGGCCGTGGAAATCTTCGCCGTTGTGGCGGGGGAGATGGGTATCAACCGCGCCGCCTGAAAAAGCCTGCCTGCCGTAATTTCCACAGCAGATACGGCAGGCAGATCAGCGGATGCCGTTCCGAAAACGGTCCCAGCGGCAGTTCAATGCCGGAATGCCGCTTGATCTTCCATGCGATATAGCGCGCGCCCCCTTCAAACGTGAAGGCACCCTTGAACAGGCGGCTGACATTCAGCACGCGGCCCAGCCGGCCACGCAGCCACCAGCCATCAAGCATGGTCCGACGCAGTTTAGGTGTCAGCTGGGGGGCCAGTTGATCGCCCTCGGATTGGAACGGCAGACCGTCTGCCCGCCATACATCCGGCAGCAGATGCCTGTATCGTGCTTCCTGTCCCTGTAACAGGCTACGCGGCCTGCGCCCGTTCTCAACACGCAGTTCCGCGCCGTACGTATGGGCAAACAGGGCCAGCCAGTAGTCATCGGCCGTACCCTGCGCCGGCCCCAGGGCTGCGGCCCAGCGCCCTGCCTGCCCCACCGCACGGATAATGCAGGCCAGGATGGCATCGGCCGCCTCTGGCTCCCTGACCCATACAAGCCGCACGGGCTGGCAGAAACGTGCCCAGACCGTGGTATCCAGCGTGGCGCGCCCCGTCATTCTCCGGAACTGCGCTATGGACAGGATGGCCACCTTGGCCCGGATGATCCGTCCCCCGATGGAAAGTTCGTGATATTCCACATTGGGGGGCAGGATACGGTTGGCCTCACGTGACAGGTAGCCTGATGTCCAGTCTTCCAGATGCTCGACAATCACGTAAAAATCCAGAATCCCATCCGGATCGGGCGCCCGCAGGGCGGAACCATAGAAAATGACGCCCAGCGGCCGGGTGTCGCCAAGCAGGTGCGTGACAAACTGCGTAACAAAGGGGGCGACAGGCTGGACCAGATCATGCGCCAGCAGATGGGCGACCCGTCCGGCTGCGGCAGTGCGGTCTGTGGGGCTGGACTGGGACATGCTCACCATTCCTTACGCGTGGATGAAATCGATCGGGGCGGTCGCCGACAGCACGATCCGGCCTGTCGCACCGGGGGACATGACTTCCCCATCCAGTACGAAATCGGATTTCATCGTCATTTCGATGCGGTCTTCGCACCCGCTGCAATAATCCGGGTTATGCTGCAGCCAGGCCGGATGCCGCCCCCGCAGCAGCGCCCATGCCGCGGCGGCAAGGCGGGAAGGCTGTCCCGCCACATGCAGGAAATTAATGACATCATCACGCACCCCGCATGCGGTCCAGAACGGCCATATGCCATGGGGCAGATGCTGGAGCGTCGTGGACAGGAACAGGAAGCAGTTGCCCTGTCGCTTGATGGTCTTTCCCGCCTTCATGCCCATCTGTTCCCCGCGCATCCAGTCCTGCCGGGAACGCCGCGAGAACAGATGTGCTACCGACGACAGGAAGGAGACGACCACAGCCATTTCATGCGAATAATTATTCAGGATTGCGGGCTGGTGGGCCAGTTCGATACCGCGTGTAAATGCCGCCGCACCGTGAAACATGCCCACCACCGGTGGTGGGCCATCGGGTTCGGGCCATTCCACCACCAGACCGCAGCGCCTGCGCACGTTACGTCGTAACTGACCTGACGCATCAAGCCGCTTCAGGTGCTCCAGCGCCCTGATGCCACGCAGCCCGAAACCGACATCCCCCGCAATCAGGTTGGTATTGCCGGACGGCAGGATGGCGAGCGCAGGCAGCCTGTCGGGGGCATAATGCCGGTGGACGGCGGTCAGCACATCGCTGACGGTGCCATCGCCCCCGTCTATGACGATACAGTCCGTGCCGCGGGATGCGAATTCCGCAATATTGGCATCCAGACGGGAACGGTCAGCCGGATCAACGAAGTTTTCTCCCAGCAGAGTCCGGGCTGTCTGGGCGTATGCACTCGTGTCCCCCATGTTCCGCCGGCTGCGCGGGTTGTAAACAAGCGCAAAACGTCCGGTCACTGATTATTCCATCCCTGTCTGAAATTTGACTTACAGGCCATAAGCAACCATCTGCCTTCTATTGCAAGGCACGAAAAGACGGAGCGCCCTCCCGCGCGGGCAGCCATAACACATGTCCCGACCGTTACCGGACGGCATGAGGCAACAAAAGAGGTCAGCTTGAACACGATCACCATCGCGCATCTGTCGGACCCTCACCTGCCTACCGAAATGGTGCCCCCACGCCTTGGCGAACGGCTGAACAAGCGCATGTTCAGCTATTTTTCGTGGAAAGGCCGCCGCCGTTTCCTGCACCGTCCCGAAATCCTGTCCCATGTCATGACGGATATCGCGGCAAGTGGGGTCGATATGATTGCCGTTACCGGGGATCTGACCAACATGGGCCTGCCGGGGGAATGCAGGCAGGCCCTGCGCTGGCTGGAGCAGATGCCCGCGCCCTGTACAGTCATACCGGGGAATCATGACACCCTTGTGCATGACAGATGGCATCAGACCGTGGGATTATGGCAGCCATGGATGGGGACGCTGCCCTTTCCCTTTGTTCGCCGGGTAGGCAATGTGGCGCTGATTGGCGTCAGTTCGGCCGTACCGACACCATGGTTCATGGCGACCGGAACGGTCGGCGCACGACAGGCTGCGCGTCTGCGTGACATCCTGCGTGAAACCGCGCGTCAGGGACTGTGTCGCATTGTCATGATCCATCATCCCCCTGTCCCCGGCCTGGCAATACGTCGTAAAGCCCTGACGGATATACAGGATTTTACAACCTGCATCGCACAGGAAGGTGCCGAGATGGTCCTGCACGGGCATATCCATACCTCGACCCTGTCTTCCCTTCCCGGTCCCGCAGCTCCCGTGCCGGTCGTGGGCATTGCGTCAGCTTCCGCACGGTCATGTGATCCGTTGCGTGCCGCCGGGTGGAATCATATTATGGTCACACCGCATGACACAGGTTACAGGCTGGGTGTCACACGTCATTTTTTCATGGCGGATGCAACGACAGGCGCCAGTCAGGAAACTATTTTTGAGCTTTCCTCTCCATCAGGGTGTTTTTCCGGTGTAAGCACGCCTGCATGAGTCGCATGTCCTTGCCGCACCGGATACTGGGAAAACTCGCTCTCAGCACAATGGACCGCTACCTGCTGCGTCAGGTTGTGCCGCCGTTTTCCATTGCGCTGGGTGTGGTCATGGCCGCCCTGCTGCTGGAGCGGCTGCTGGTGCTGTTCGACATGCTGGCGGCCAATGGCAGTTCCATGAAGACCTTTGTCGCGCTGCTCAGCGACCTGGTCCCCCATTACCTGGGGCTGGCGCTGCCCGCAGCCATGTGCGTCAGCGTGTTCACCGTCATCCGGCGCATGAGCGCCAACCACGAAATCGACGCGCTGACCGCAAGCGGGGTCTCGATCTTCCGTATCTGCCAGCCCTTTGTCCTGACGGGCACGGTATTCGGGCTGCTGGCATTCTCGCTTTACGGGTTCATCCAGCCCTATGCGCGTTATGATTACCGTTCGGCCTTCTATTTCGCCAGCCACGCGGGATGGACGCCGCATCTGCAATCAAAGATGTTCGCGATATCGGACAACATCGTGCTTACGGCGGAAACGGTCGATCATGCCGGGTCCCGCCTGTGGCACGTCTTCATACGCGACCAGTCGGACAAGGCGCATACACGCTACATTTCCGCGCAGAAGGGATATATCTACAATCCCGCCGATGGCTCCAAGATACGCCTTGACCTGATAGATGGCACCATCGTGACCGATAGCGGCGACAAGCAGCCCTCCGTTACGGGGTTCACCCGCACCACCCGCATGATCTCAAGCAATGGCAAGCTGGATGATGAAGCCTATAACGGCCGAGGAGAGACCGAACGCGAACTGACGGTCCCGGAACTGTATTACGGTATACGACATGGCAACCCGTCCATCAGCCATTCCTACATGATTGCCGAACTGCATTTCCGTCTGGCCCGCACGGCGGCCATTCCGTTCATCCCCATCCTTGCCTGCGCGCTGGCGGGCGTGCGCAAGCGGCAGAAGGGCAATCCCGGCCTGGCCATCGCCGCAATCACCCTGGTCGGTTTTGACCATACGCTGCAGATGGGGATGAGCTTTGTCGCAAACATGCATATGTCCCCGCTACTGGTCATCTGGCTGCCGACCTTCGTCTTCGCCGTGATCTGTATCGGCACACTGATCCATCAGGCGGGCGGGATCCGTATTCTCCTGACCCGTGGGCCTGCCATTGCGCCACGCGAACTGTCTGCCGACGGCCTGCCCCGCCGTGCTGTGGAAACCGGGACATGAAACTGCGGTTACGCCTGGCCAATGGCACGGTCCTGCTGGGTTACCTGTCACGCGAACTGCTGTCCAAGGTGTTCACGACCACCGCCATCGTGGTTGCGCTCATGGAGATCCTGGCGCTGCTGGAGCAGGTGACGGAAATCATGCACCGCAAGCTGGGCCTGAGCGGGGTGCTGTATTATGCCGTGCTGCACCTGCCGCTGCTGCTGGGCAACGCCATGCCCATCGCGGTGCTGATCGGCACGCTGCTGACCCTGCAGCAACTGACGACATCGAACGAAATCTCGATCATGCGCGCGGCCGGGCTGTCCACGCCCGGACTGATCAAGCTGCTGCTGCCCGCCACCATCGCACTGGGCCTGCTGTGCGGAATCGTGGATGACCAGATTACCCCCCGCACCGAGCAGGCACTGGCCCAATGGTGGAACACCACCTCGCGACACGCGATGACACACAGGCACAACTACTGGATCCGGGCGGATAACGACCTGATAAACATCACGTACCTGGGCGGTGGCGGCACGATGATGAACGATGTGACCGTCTATCACCGCGACCAGCGCAGCCTGTTGCAGAAAATCACGACCCTGGAGGATGTCCATTACATCCATGGCCACTGGTATGGCACGCCGACGCATGTCCTCAGCGTCATCAACCCCACACGCGTGGACCTGCTCGATACCCCCCCTGGCCAGAGCGTAAGACTGAACTGGCCCGCGTCACTGACGCCGGGATATATCATTCAGTTGACGGTCAGCTTTACACAGTCCATCAATACGATGCTGGATGAACAGCGCGGCGTGCTGCCTTCCAGCCAGTCTCCGTCCTTTTTCCTGACGGAAATACTGGGACGTATCATGTTACCCGTGACATTCACGGTAATGCTGTTACTGGCCGTGCCGGTGGTCTATATCCCACCGCGGGCCGGAACGCGCAGCTGGCTGCCAATCTGGTGTCTGGGCGCGGGCCTGCTATTTATCGTATTCCAGGGGCTATTGCGCGCACTGGGAAATGCGGGAACATTGCCCTCGCTTATGGCGATATTCGTCGGGATCCTTATTTTCATCCTCGGCGTCATCACCGTGCTATTGAGGATCGAAGAGCGATGATTACGAATACCCTCAAAAACAGTTCCATCAGAACAGGTCGCAGCTTTGACCTGGGCAAGATGAACCTATCCCAGCTCTGGATTGCCTATCTGACCTATCCCACCATCTTGCTGTATTTTGCCCTGGCGTTGGTCAGCTACGCGTTGATGGTCTATAATTTCACATCCCTGGCGCCGGTGGCGATCAGCATTGCATCCGTCATTCTGGTCTATCCGCTGGTATGGTACTGCATTCATCGTTTCATCCTGCACGGACGTTTTCTCTATCGCATGAAATGGAGTGCGACGCTGTGGAAACGCATCCATTTCGACCACCATCAGGACCCCCACCTGCTGGATGTGCTGTTCGGCTCCCCGCTCAACACCATCCCGACCATTGCCATCGTCACCATTCCCATCGGTTATGCCATTGGCAACATAGCCGGGGCCGCGGCGGCTTTCGGTGCGGGCCTGACCATCACGTGCATCTATGAATTCTTCCACTGCATCCAGCACCTGAACTACAAGCCGCGCATGGGCTGGATCCAGCGTATGAAGCAGCGCCACGTGCTGCACCATTTCCATAATGAAAACGGCAATTACGGCATCACCAGCTTCGTGGCGGACCGCCTGTTCCGTAGCTATTACGTTGATGCCCGCGGTTGCCCGCGCAGCCCGACCGTGTTCAACCTCGGTTACGACGTGAACGAGGCCAAGCAGTATCCGTGGGTGATGGAGGAAACCGGCTCCCCCCCCCGTGACCGGCCCGATGGTGCGAACACCACCCGTAACGCGGCGTGAACGCACAGATGGGGCTGAACGTTCTGATCCTGGCGGGCAGCCGGCCCGGGCGCCCCGACCCGATGGCGCAGGCGGCGGGTATTTCGCACAAGGCGATCCTGCCGGTCTGTGGCACCCCGATGATCAGCCGGGTCATCACCGCACTGCAGGCAGTCGAAGGCATTGGCAGGATCGCCATCTGCATCGAACGGCCTGACGTCCTTGCGGGCATCGTGCCCGATAATGTCACCTTCATTCCCCCGGCCGCCGGTCCCAGCGCCAGTGTCATGCGGGCGCTGGACACGCTGGGCACGCCCCTGCTGGTCACCACTGCCGACCATGCCCTGCTGGAACCCGGCTGGGTCCGCGCTTTCTTTCAGGGCGCGCAGGACAGCGGATGTGATGTCGCGGCCGGTATCGCGATGGAACCCGATATACTGCGTGATGTTCCGGGCACGAAGCGCACCATGATCCGGCTGGCGGATGGCGCGTTTTCGGGCTGCAACATGTTCCTGTTCCGCACGCCCGCCGCCTATGGCGTGATCCGGCTGTGGCAGAAACTGGAAGCCGAGCGCAAACACCCGTTCAGGATGGCACGCATTCTTGGGCCGGGGACCCTGCTGCGTTTCATCCTGCGGCGCCTGACGCGCGCGGATGTCTGCCGTCGCATCGGGCACCTGTCCCACGCACGGGTGGCCATGATCCCCCTGCCGGACGGACGCGCCGCCGTGGATGTGGACAAGCCTGCGGACCTTGAACTGGTGACCCGCCTGCTATCTGCGGCATCTGCGACCTGATCGTTCTTATCCGCCCCCATGCCCCGCCCGGCTGCGCCACAGATCCAGTCCGCCATCCGTACTGGCACAAGCCTGATATGCAGGCTGCATGGGTGGGCGGTGCTGCATGAATTCACCCTGCCGGGTCGCAGGCGCGCGGATATCATGGCGCTTACGCCCAAGGGGCATTTCATCTGTATCGAGATCAAGTCCGGCCTGCCCGATTTTCGCGCCGACCAGAAATGGCAGGAATACCTACCATGGTGCGACCAGATGTATTTTGCCGTCAATCAGGATTTTCCACAGGCTGTCCTGCCCGATACCACCGGCCTGATCTTGGCCGCGACGGGTCAGGGAGCAGAAGGGACTGCGACCTGTATTGACTGCGCGATCCTGCGTCCTTCCCCCAATGCCCCACTGCCCCCGGCGCGGCGACGGCAGCTGACACTTCAGTTTGCCATGCAGGCCGCTGAACGGTTAGGCAGGATGGAAATGCCACAGGTGGAACACGCGGTGAAAACGGCGCTACGTGTGGAATGAGATTTTCTGACCCTGAAAAGAAGGTTACCCGATGACACAGGCCATTCTGACCCGTTTTGAAGCCGCCCGTTCGGTTGTGCGTGATGCAGCCGCCATAGCCATGAAAATGCGCCCCGCCCCCGGTGGCCCCAAGGGTACGCTGAAAAGCGCGCAGGACTGGCTGACGGAAACCGATGGCACGGTGGAAGCCTTCATTTCCGAACGAATCGGCACACTGTTCCCCGAGGATGGTTTTCAGGGGGAAGAAGAAGGCCGCACCCGCACCGGCAGCCTGCGCTGGGTGGTGGACCCGATTGACGGTACATCCAACTATGCCCGCGGCCGCAACCGCTGGTGCATCTCGCTTGGCCTAATGGATGGCGACACACCTGTCGCCGGCATTATCGAAGCGCCCGCACTGGGTGAAACCTATACCGCGGTGCGTGGGCATGGCGCATTCCTCAATGGCCAGCGCATCCATGCATCCCCCGTAACCGATACCGCATCCTCCCTCATCGAGATGGGATGGAGCAACCGCGTGCCCGCCGGCGTATTCCAGCAGAAGATCGACGCGATCCTGAACCTTGGTGCCATGCCGCGTTCCGGCGGGTCCGGCGCCATTGCGCTTGCGGAAGTCGCCTGTGGCCGCCAGGACGGCTATCTGGAAATCTGCATCAACCTGTGGGATGTGGCAGCAGCCCTTGTCCTGCTGGATGAAGCCGGGGCGCGTGTATCCCCTTTCCTGCGTGATGGTGGGCTGACAGGTGGCATCTGCATCCTTGCCGCAGCCCCCGGCATTGCCGATACGCTGTCGGACGCGGTTGGCGTCTCCCTTAAATAACCGCAATATATGGCTGTATCATGCCACATGGTCTTGCCTTATGGACCATGATTCAGCCATGAAAACGGACCACTCCAAGGCACGGGCCGTTTTGGTGGATCTGCCGTTACGAATCGGAAAGGGAGCATGGGTTTGCACACGTTTCATCTCATCAGGACATCATTTGCCGCCCTGGCCCTGATGATGCCGCTACACGCGGCCATGGCTGCCAGCATGGAAGAAGAACAGAATCTGGTGGACCGCGCCACCCTGACCGTTCGTGACATGTTTTCCACCGCGACCGCAGGCAGCAAGGTGACCCGTTACCTTGCTGAATCCCGTGGGGTCATTGTCTGTCCATCCGTCTTTCGCATGTCGATCGCTTTTGGCGGCGGCGGCGGCGGCTGTGTCTTCCTGACCCGTGATGCCCATGGGTCGTGGTCGGACCCTGCGTTCTACCGCATGTCTTCGGCCAATTTCGGCCTTCAGCTTGGCATGCAGGATGTCGAGGTCATGCTGTTTGTCATGACCGATGATGGCGTGCAGTCCCTGCTGGACAGCCAGATGAAGCTGAGCGCGGATGTCGGCACGTCCTTTGCCTCCTCCGGGTCGGGACTGGAAACCGGCACGGCGGGCGAACACAACACGTCCATCCGCGGCGTGCAGAAATCCAAGGGCCTGTTCGCGGGTGCGGCGCTGGGCGGGTCTAAGATGCGGGTGAACAGCGCCGCCAACCGGGCTTATTACAACCAGATTGTGGGACCGGAAGACATCGTGGTTTCCATGCGGGTCAACAATTCAGGTGCGGACCCGCTGCGCTCCGCCCTGAGCGAGGTCCTGACCGCAGCACAGGCCCGTCCGGACAAGACCGGCAAAACCAGCACCACGAATACGGACACCACCACAACACAGCAGCCGGTTGCCACCGCGCCGTCCGGGTCCGTCAGCAGCCAGAGCCTGCCGCCGCAGTAATCACGATACCATACACGGTCGGCCTCCCCCTATCTGGAGGAGGCCGCCTGTGCATGCTTCCCTGCCCGGAACACGGATACGTTGCGGTTATGATCCCCCAGGGTTGTCGCAAAGTCGTGGCCACCATGTCCGTTCGCCACGAAATATAGCTGGTTTCCCTGTGCCGGATGGGCCGCAGCCTCCAGCGCCGCAGCGCCTGGCGAACAGATCGGTTCCGGCGGAAGCCCTGCAATCACATACGTATTATAGGCCGTCGGCTGCATGAGGTCGGCATGGGACAGGGCATGACCCAAAGGTCCCGCGCCCTGATTAAGGCCATAGACCACAGTCGGATCGGACTGTAGCCGCATGCCCTGATGCAGGCGGTTCAGGAACACGCGCGCCACGATTGGCCGTTCAGCCGGGTTTCCCGTTTCCCGCTCGATCATGGATGCCAGAACCAGCAGGTCATGACGGTTCATGATGGCGGCATCCACTTCCCGCCCTTCCCATGCCTGATCCAGCGCGCGATCCATGGCGCGCTGCATGCGGGTCAGCATCTGCGCGCGCGGCATGCCCCATTCGTAATCATAGGTCAGCGGCATGACCGATCCCTCGGCCGGGAATGGAAAACTGCCGTCCATATAGGACGCGTGTTCAAGCAGGTTGGCAATCTGGATGGCGGACAGGCCTTCGGGCACCGTCAGTTTATGCACCACCGGTTTGCCATGCCGTAGCACGAACAGCACCTGCTGTATGGAAGCATGGGCGGGAAAAACCAGTTCGGCAGCATGAAAGGCCCCATCCACACGGGTCAGGGCGGTTGCGGTCTCATACACCTTGCGCGTCAGCAGGCCGGTATCCACCACGCCTGCCTGCTGCAATGTCAGCAGCACCTGTTCCGTGCCACCATGCGGGATCACAACCGTGCGCTGTTCAGTCAGGGGGCCGGGGGCTTCGTAATGCCGCATCCCCATGAAGGCGGTACCCAGAGCAGACAGGACCAGCACCAGAAAAACCAGTCCAAGTGCAGCCAGAACCCTGCGCACACCCTCTCCTTACCCTGTTCCTGAAATGAAAAGGGCGCCCGCAGGCGCCCCGGTCTCACACGCCGCGCAGGATCACGCTGGCATTGGTCCCGCCAAACCCGAAACTGTTGGACAGGATCGTATCGATCTTGCGTTCCTGTGCCGTATGCGCAATCCGGTCGATCACGCTTTCACGCGACGGGTTGTCCAGATTGAGCGTAGGCGGCGCCACGTTATCGCGAATGGCCAGGATGGAATAGATCGCTTCCACCGCGCCCGCAGCCCCCAACAGGTGGCCGGTGGCGGATTTGGTGGACGACATGGCCAGCTTGCGCGCGTCATCACCGAACAGACGTTCAACCGCATCCAGTTCCAGATCATCGGCCATGGTGGATGTGCCATGGGCATTGACATACTGGATGTCAGCAGGGGTCAGGCCCGCGCTACGCATGGCGTTCTGCATGGCGCGGAAGGCACCTTCATGCCCTGCGGCGGGTGCGGTGATGTGGTGCGCATCGCCAGACATGCCGTAACCGATGACCTCGGCATAGATCTTGGCCCCACGCGCCTTGGCGTGTTCGTATTCTTCCAGCACCACGATACCGGCGCCTTCACCCATCACGAAACCGTCGCGGTCACGGTCCCATGGGCGGGATGCCTTTTCGGGGGTATCATTGAAATGGGTGGACAGGGCCTTGGCAGAACAGAACCCCGCGATGCCCAGCGGGCACACGGCGGCTTCGGCCCCACCGGCAACCATGACGTCCGCATCACCCAGCATGATCATGCGGGCGGCGTCGCCAATGGCATGCACGCCGGTAGCGCAGGCCGTGACAACCGAATGGTTCGGTCCCTTGAATCCGTATTTGATCGAGACATGCCCCGAGACCAGATTGATCAGGGCGGACGGGATGAAGAAGGGCGACAGGCGACGGGCCCGTCCTTCCTTCACCGTCACCGATGCCTCGTAAATGGTCTGGAGGCCACCGATACCCGCACCGATCATGACACCGGTACGGCAGCGGTCTTCTTCCGATTCCGGCTTCCAGCCCGAATCCTCGACCGCCTCGGTCGCCGCCACAAGACCAAGATGGATGAAGCGATCCATCTTTTTCTGGTCCTTGACGGGTATCCAGTCCGAAAGGGTCAGGCCGCCACTTTCCGTCGGCCCCGCGGGCACTTCACCCGCAACCTGTGCCGGCAGGTCAGACGCGTCGAACGAAGAAATGCGGCCAAAGCCATTTTCCCCGGCCACAAGACGTGACCAGTTACGCTCCACACCCAGTCCCAGTGGGCTGACAATGCCCATACCGGTTACGACAACGCGCCGTTGTCCAGACGTTAATCCGGTAGACTGCATCAACCCGTCCTGCTCCTGAAAGTAACGATACCTGACTGAATTCGTGTAAATATGATCGGAAACAGACCGATCAGGCCGCTTTCTGCTTTTCGATGTAGTCGATCGCGTCCTTCACGGTCGTGATCTTCTCGGCTGCGTCTTCGGGGATCTCGACGCTGAAAGCTTCCTCGAACGCCATGACCAGTTCAACCGTGTCCAGGCTGTCGGCGCCCAGATCATCAATGAAGGAGGCGTCGGGGGTGACCTTGCTTTCGTCCACACCAAGGTGCTCGACTACGATCTTCTTAACCTTATCGGCGATTTCGCTCATCTGTCTCTGCTTCCTGTCTGCCCCTGAAAGAAACGGGCGGTTCGAAACGTGTTCGTCCTGTAACGTCCCTGCAAACCAGTGTTTCACACCAGCCCGCTTCGGACGAAGCTGCGGGCGATTAGCACGGTTTTGATGCAATCGCCAAGGCGGCGAATGCATTTCCTGTCTGCTCACCCCGCAATTAAGGGGACAGCGCGGCCGTCAGGACTATCTTTTTTGTCACTTCCGGCCTGCTGTCCAGCAAAATATCACATCTGTCAGACCATCGCCATGCCGCCATTGACATGGATCGTGGCCCCGGTGATCCACCCGGCCTCGTCGGAAGCAAGGTATACCACGGCCGGGGCGATGTCAGCGGGCTGGCCCATGCGGCCGAGGGGAATGGATCCGACCAGCTTTTCTTTCTGCGCATCCGGCAGGACATCGGTCATGGCGGTCTGCACGAAGCCCGGGGCCACGGTGTTGACGGTCACGCCCCGGCTGCCCGCTTCCTGCGCCAGCGACTTGCCCATGCCGATCATGCCGGCCTTGGCTGCGGCATAATTCGCCTGCCCCGCATTGCCCGTCACCCCCACGACGGAGGCAATGTTGACAATCCGCCCCGCCCTGCGGCGCAGCATGCCCTTCAGGGCTGCGCGACACAGGCGGAAGGGGGCGGCCAGATCAACGTCCAGCACGCGGCTCCAGTCCTCGTCCTTCATCCGAATCGCAAGCGTGTCACGTGTCAGCCCGGCGTTATTGACCAGGATGGCGAGTGGCGCACCGGCCTTTTCCTCGGCACTGGCGACCAGTGCGTCAGCCGCCGCCGCATCCGACAGGTCGGCGGTGCAGACATGCAGCCGCTCCGCGCCACCTTCCGCGCCGATGGACGCCGCCACGTCCTCCAGCACCGCCTGCCGGGTGCCCGACAGCACCACGACCGCACCCTGCGCATGCAGCGCACGCGCGATCTCACGCCCGATTCCACCCGATGCCCCGGTAACCAGAGCAACCTTTCCGTCCAGCCTGAACATGATCTGTCCGTTCCCTTCGGTATCCATCAACTCAACATGATCCCACGACCAAAGCCGTGGGACAGACGCATTTTTTTCAGCGCGCGGCCAGATAGGCCTCGATATCGGCCGGGGTTCCGACCGAACGGGTGGCCACATCGCCATTGATACGCTTCACCAGCCCCGCCAGAACCTTGCCTGAGCCGATTTCGACAAAACTGTCGATGCCCATGCCCACCATGGCGTCCACGCTTTCACGCCAGCGCACGGTGCCGGTCACCTGGCGCACCAGCAGGTCACGGATCGTGGCCGGATCGGTAACCTTGGCCGCCGTGACATTGGCCACCACCGGCACGACCGGGGCCTTGATGTCCGTATCGGCAAGGGCTGCGCGCATTTCCTCAGCGGCAGGGGCCATCATCGAACAATGGAACGGGGCGGAAACCGGCAGCTTGAGCGCCCGCTTGACACCCTGTGCCTTGGCAAGTGCGATCACACGGTCAATTGCCGCCGTCTCGCCCGCCACGACCACCTGCCCGCCGCCATTGTCGTTGGCGACTTCCAGCACCTGCGTGTGGGTCCTGCCTGCCTCGTCGGTAAAGGTCGCGGCTTCCGCGCACAGGCTGGCGGCGCGTGCCATGTCCATGCCCACGCCAATCAGGGCCGCCATGCCGCCCATACCCGGCGGCACGGCCCGCTGCATGGCGTTGCCACGCAGGCGCAGCAGGCGGGCCGTCTGGGCGACACCCAGCGCGCCAGCCGCCGCAAGGGCCGAATATTCACCCAGCGAATGCCCGGCCACCAGCGCCACGTCACGCTTCAGGTCCACGCCCCCTTCACGCTCCAGCACGCGCAGCACGGCCAGCGAGACCGCCATCAGCGCGGGCTGGGCATTGTCGGTGCGGGTCAGGTCCTCCATCGGGCCTTCAAACATGAGCTGCGAGAGGTGCTGGTCCAGTGCGTCATCCACTTCCTGGAACACTTCCCGCGCAGGGGCGAATGCCTCGGCCAGATCGCGTCCCATTCCAACAGACTGACTTCCCTGACCGGGGAAAACAAAGGCTTGCACAGGCATGACTTCCATCCACACTCATGTTGTTTTTTCGGTTCAACCGCGTGATGCGGGTTGCGGCAGGCAGTGTCAATCACCATCCCGCCCTGCGCGCAGGCGGTACCATGCCAGCAGCAGCGCGTCCCATGGCAGCGCCGCCCCTTCACGCAGGCGCCAGAACCAGCGCCGGCCCAACCGCTGCGCAGCGGGCGCATCTGGCGGGGGCACGCGCACCACCCGCCAGCCCATAATGCGCATGAGCAGCAGGCAGCGCGGCAGGTGATAGGCACTGCTGGCCACCGCAACCGGCCCCGCATACCCCCGTCGCCGCAACAGCCCCGTGCACCGGACGACGGAGGCGAGCGTATCCGGTGCCGTGCCCTCCACCATGATGGCATCGGACGGGACGCCTCTGGCACGCAGCATATCAGCCATGACGTCCGCTTCCCGCAGCCCGGATGGCAACGAGGGGCCGCCGGTGGGCACATACACCACGGCCTCCCGGCGCATGCCAAAAGCATGGGCCGCAGCCACACGCAGGCGCAGCGTGCGCGTGGGCGTGCCGTCAGGTTTAAGTTTCGCGCCGAATATGACGACCGGCAGGCCGTCCCCCCACGCCTGTCCCGCCATGATCAGCGCGGCGCGCGCAGCAGCACCCGGTTCAGCGGTTCCAGCGTGGTGAAGACCTGTTCCCAGACTTTTGCAAACCGGCTGGCGGACAGGCCGCGCGTTTCCATGATCGCGCCGATTTCACCCACCGTGCGTTCCCCGTCGATCAGGGGCAGGATGCCGCGCGTCTGCGGCGGCACGGCAATCGCGACCTGCAACGTGCCAAAGGCGAAGGGCAGCCGGTCATCGCCACCGATCATGCGGGCAAGCTCGATTCCGGGGATTTCACGCATGATGGGCACGGCATGCGCCGCCATGGGGTCGGCTCGGTCCACTGGTTCGCTGATCCGGCGCACATAGGCGACATGGGTGGCCATGTTGCCCGCCACGTCTTCCGCCACGGCCTGCCGCGCGCGTTCGGGCAGGGCCGCGATCCGTTCGCGCAGGCGCGGGTCGGGCAGCAGCAGGGCGGGATCGTAACGCGCCGGTTCCATCAGGCACGCAGCACTCAGCCCCGCACGGTCCAGCAGCCCATGGAAGGCGGTGATGTCATACGCCCGGTCACGCGGGTTGAGCAGCAGGTCATACAGCCCCGCGTCGCCACCGGTCAGGTGATCGCCAAAATTCCCGTTCTGCCGCAGCCACGCCGTAGCGGGCAGGTGCCGCATGACCCGGCGGGCCACGTCCAGCCGCTGTTTTGGCGCATCCGCCACAGGGGCCAGCCGCTTCAGCGCGTCCTGCAGCATGTAAACGCCCGTGCGCCCATAGGGGGCATAGACCATGAGGCCCATCCCCCCGCCGGGGGCCAGCACGCCCTCCAGCGCCGCAAGCCCCGCATCGGGGTCTGGCAGATGATGCAGCACGCCACAGCAGTCGATATAGTCGAACGGGCCGGACGCGACCGTAGCAAGCTCGGTCAGGTCACCACGCACGAAGCGCATGTTTTCCAGACCACGCACCTGTGCCCGGGCCCGTGCCGTTTCCAGCGCCACGGGGGAACGGTCAAGGCACAGCACTTCCCCCGCCCGTCCCGCGCGCGCCATGTGGGTGGCCAGCATGATCGCGCCATCGCCCGTGCCACACCCGGCCACCAGCACCCGCAACGGCAGCGATTGCGGTCGAGTGGCCCCGAAGACCCAGTAATCGATTTCGCGCAGGTGGCTGGGGCTGCCGATCAGCAGGCGGCCCTTTTCCTCACGCGGGTCGCGGGCGGGATAGGGATACTGCTCGTACTGGGCCTGAAGTCCCGCATCACGTGCATCATGGGCGGGCGGGGCGTCGGTTTCATGCTGGCTCATGACAGGGGCCTCAGCGCGGCAGCAGCTTGCCGCGCTGCCATGCCTCGGCCGCTTCGTCAGCACTCATGCCATCAAAGCGCATGGCGTGGTCCAGCGCGCTGACCACCTTGTTGCCCAGCGTCAGTTCGTCAAGTTCATCCAGCAGGTCCTGGTCCATGTCCGCGCGCATGGCGGAACGCAGCAGGATACGCGCGTCCTGTTCAGTTCCGAATGCACCCTTCGGGTCATCCAGCTGTACCAGACGCTGCCCGTAATGCAGGAAGGACGGCTGCCATGTCGGGATGATTTCGGGCAGGCCACCGGCAAGGACATGGGCCGCGTGGTCATATGCCTGCGCATCGGGACGGCTGGCAATCGTGTAGCCTGCTTCCGTCAGGTTGTAGGCCGCGACAACCTGGCGCACGCGGTCAATGATGGAGTCCGGTGTCACGATCTCACGGCCGACGGGGCAACCCTCACCCGCCAGCTGGGCTACTGACGTGATGCCGGTCGCCGCCGCTTCGGGCACGCACCAGCCAAAGGCCGGGCGGTACAGCTGGCCAAACGCCTCCATGCCCAGGTCGGGGGCCAGGAAGGCGGCATCCACATCCGGCAACCATGCGGACACAAACAGGTCCACATCGCCACGGCGCATGTGTTCCACCATTTCGGCACGGGCGGCCACGACATATTCGATTTCAAGTTCATAGGCTTCCAGAACGCGCGCCACTGCCGCCGCCGATGCCTGCTGCAGGGTGTTGTCCAGATGACCCAGGGTCACGGTTGTCATGTAATCTTACTCCTTGGTGGGGCTTATCCGGCCTGTCAGCCCTGCTGCTGGGGAACACGCAGGCGGCCGGTCTGGACCGGGGCCTTGTGCTGGGGGTGCGCGGAAGGCACGGCATAATCGAACACCAGGGTGCTGATGATGAAGGGTGCCGCGAATTTCTTGAAGGCTTCATGTGCGGGATCGAAATAGGCCGGGTCGGTCACGACGGGACGGCCGACATAGTAATTGCGGTCCCCTTCGGAACGGAACGTGATGATGAAGGCCTGCTGCAGCCCCTCGTCCAGTCCTTCGCCACTCATCTGCGCCCCCGTCTCGATAGAGGCGATGACAGGGCTGCCATCATTGCGCCGGGAGATCTGGCGCAGCGCCATAAAGCGGCGGACGACCTCCGCGCGCTGCTCATCGGTAATGACGGGCAGGAATCGGAACATGACGATATGCCGCACCATGCCCCGGTGGAAACCGGGGGAGGTGAAATTCACCAGCCCGACCTGTGATGCGATCAGCCGTTCGGCATGGGCGGCATCGCTGATCTGGGCTTCGGGCGGGGTATCCGTCCCTGCCGTGACGGGGGTGGCGGGCGCATCCGCCCGCGCCACGCCCGCCAGCGCAAGGCAGCCTGCCGCCACAAGGGCAAGATACCGCGTCTTCATGTCCCGAGCCTTCATTCTGTCTGTCTTCATTCCTGTCTGTGGGTGGATGCCGGTCAGGCCGCCATGACACGCGCGAATTTGCGCTGCCGCATCATGAGGAGGTGATACACCCCCCACGCGATCAGCGCATGCAGCCGCCCGTGTGGTGTCCACCCGATTGTCTTGAGGATCATGCCCGTCACCCGCATGGCATGCCGGGGCTGGTAAAAGCGCAGCGCGCGCGACATGTAGGCCGCGATGCAGCGCCGGTGATCATAGGGCACGGTGCTGGGTTCATTGGTGGAATGGAAGGCGGAGGCCAGTTCGTCATCCTCGCTTTCCGTCACCCGCCCCAGGGCGATGCGCGTGCGCTGCCATACCCCCAGGTGCTCACGCTTCAGATAGCGGTGCATATGGTCATAGAACAGCTTGAAATGGCGGTATTCATCCGCCGCGACCTGCCGGCATATCGCCTTAAGCACAGGTTCGTCCGTGGCGTCCGCCAGTGCGGTATAGAATGAGGAGGTACCCGTTTCCACCATGCAGCGCGCGATCAGTTCCCCCGTGCGCGACCCGCGGATGGAGGCATCCACATCCAGGTCCAGCCGGTAGGACCGCCGGTACCGATCGAACGCCGCCATATAGTCCCATGACGGGTCCGCCAGCATGGCCCACCGGCCCAAGGCGTCGCCATGCTGCACCTCCTCCTGCGCCCAGTTGTCCGCCGCCTTGCTGAAATCAGGATCATCGGCGAAAACATTCTTCAGGTAACAGGCATAATCCAGGCCGTTGCGTTCAACGACCGATGCAGCCTTGACCAACGGGACAATGTCAGGGTCCACACGTCGCGGATCGAAACGGTCCCAGTCCATCTGTTCAATGCGCCAGTGTTTCATCGCTACCTGTCTTCTGCATTTTCTCCATGACGGCGCGCCGCGCGTGCCACTGCTGGAGACGACATGACACATGTTTCATGTTTACGCCAATCCCGCATCCATCCCACCCCTGTCATTCCGGGGCCATATCGTGCTAGGGGCGTAGCCCGACACCGCCAATAAGAACGACAGATTGGGTCGCCAAATGAATATTCACGAATATCAGGCAAAGGCGCTTCTGCGCTCCTACGGCATGCCCGTGCCTGAAGGACGTGCCGCCACCACCGCCGCGGAAGCCGTTGATGCCGCCCGTGCCCTGAACGCGCCGGTCACGGTGGTCAAGGCACAGATCCACGCGGGTGGGCGCGGCGCCGGGCATTTCGCGGGGAAGCCCGAAGGCAGGGGCGGCGTGCGCCTGGCCCGCAGCACGGACGAAGTCAGCGATGCAGCAGGCGCCATGCTGGGTGAAGTGCTGGTCACGAAGCAGACCGGCCCCATGGGGCGCCTTGTGCGCACGCTATATGTCGAATCCGGCTGCGACATTGCGCGTGAGCTGTATTTTTCCATGCTGGTCGATCGCGGCACGGGCCAGATCGTCATTGTGGCATCCCCCGACGGCGGTATGGAAATCGAGGAGGTGGCGGCCCGCACGCCTGAACGCATCCTCAAGGAATATATCGACCCGGCAAAGGGGCTGTGTGATTACCAGTCACGCGACCTTGCCGTACGCCTTGGCCTGACGGGGCGCGAGATCAGAGCGTTCCAGAACGTCGTGCGTTCCGCCTACAACGCCTTTACCGGCCTGGATGCCGCGATCGTGGAAATCAACCCGCTGGTCGTGACCGGGTCGGGCGACCTGCTGGCGCTGGACGCCAAGATGTCGTTTGATGAAAACGCGCTGTTCCGCCATCCCGAACTGGCAAAGCTGCGTGACGTGCACGAAGAAGACCCGCGTGAGCGCGAAGCCGCCGAATACGGGCTGGCCTATGTCGGTCTGGACGGCAACATCGGCTGCATGGTCAACGGCGCAGGCCTGGCGATGGCGACGATGGACATCATCAAGATGGAAGGTGAGGAGCCTGCCAACTTCCTTGATGTCGGTGGTGGCGCATCCAAGGAACGGGTGGCGGCCGCCTTCCGCATCCTGATCGGTGATCCCAAGGTGCGCGGCATCCTGGTCAACATCTTCGGTGGCATCATGCGCTGCGACGTGATCGCGGAGGCCATCATCGCCGCGTCGCACGAAACCGGGCTGAGCGTGCCGCTGGTCGTGCGCCTTGCAGGCACGAATGTCGAACGCGGCAAGGCGCTGCTGGCTGAATCCGGCCTGACGATCATCCCCGCCGATGATCTGGGCGACGCCGCCCGCAAGATCGTATCCGCCGTCCGTAATGCGGGAGCCTGAGTGAATGTCCATTCTTGTCAACCAGTCCACCAAGGTGATCACGCAGGGCTTTACCGGCGCGCAGGGCACCTTCCATACCGAACAGGCCATTGCCTACGGCACCCGCATGGTCGGCGGCGTCACACCGGGCAAGGGCGGCAGCCTGCACCTTGGCCTGCCGGTATTCGATACCGTCGCACAGGCGCGTGAGGCCACGGGCGCCGATGCGTCCGTCATCTACGTGCCGCCCGCGGGTGCTGCGGATGCGATCCTTGAGGCCATCGCCGCCGGCATCCCGCTGATCGTGTGCATCACCGAAGGCATCCCGGTGCAGGACATGGTGCGCGTACGTGCCGCCCTTGAACGCTCCGACAGCCTGCTGATCGGCCCGAACTGTCCCGGCATCATCACGCCTGATGAATGCAAGATCGGCATCATGCCCGGCCCGATCCACCGCCGTGGCCATGTGGGCATCGTCTCCCGCTCGGGCACCCTGACCTATGAGGCGGTGGCCCAGACATCGGCCATCGGACAGGGACAGAGCACCTGCGTCGGCATTGGCGGCGATCCGGTCAAGGGCATGGACTTTACCGATGTGCTTGAACGCATGATCGCCGACCCGGACACGCATTCCATCGTCATGATCGGTGAAATTGGCGGCACCTCCGAAATCGATGGCGCCGAACTGATCCGCGCCAGCGGCACGCGCAAGCCGGTGGTGGGCTTCATCGCAGGCGCAACAGCGCCGCCGGGGCGCCGCATGGGCCATGCCGGCGCGGTGATTACCGGCGGGCACGAGACCGCCAGCGCCAAGATCGAGGCGCTGCGTGAAGCGGGCATCCATGTCGCCCCCAGCCCGGCCGAACTGGGCACGACACTGGCCCGCGTACTGGGCTGATCCCTGCTTCCGGCGATGGCCCCATAACAATAAAAGTGTGGTCATCGCCGGTTTTGTATGGCACAGCCGAGAACGTTTTCCACCTGACACCAGAGGATCCAGACCGATGCCCGATGGGAGCAGCCCGGACACCCTGTCCATGCACGCCGGGGCCACCAGCCTGCCCCCCATAAGGACAGACTGGACCCGTGACGAAGTCGCGGCCCTTATGGCGCTGCCCTTCCCGGATCTGATCTATCGCGCGCAGACGGTGCATCGCGCCCGTTTCGATCCCACGGAAATGCAGATTTCCACCCTGCTGTCGATCAAGACCGGCGGTTGCCCCGAAGACTGCGCCTATTGCCCGCAGAGCGCCAGGCATGAAGATGGCGGCGTGCAGGCCAGCCGCCTTATGGCGGTTGAAGAAGTGCTGAAGGAAGCCCGCGCCGCCAAGGCCGCGGGTGCCGCGCGCTTCTGCATGGGGGCCGCGTGGCGCAGCCCCAAGGAACATGACCTGGAGACCGTGTGCGCCATGGTCGAGGGCGTGAAGGCGCTGGGGCTGGAAAGCTGTGTGACGCTGGGCATGCTCGACAACCATCAGGCGCATAAGCTCAAGGATGCAGGGCTGGATTACTACAACCACAACATTGATACATCGCCCGAATATTATGGCGACATCATTTCCACCCGCACATTCCAGGACCGGCTGGATACGCTGGAAAACGTGCGCGATGCCGGGATCAATGTCTGCTGTGGCGGCATTGTCGGCATGGGGGAGGACACCACGGACCGCGCGGGCATGATCGCGACGCTGGCCAGCCTGCCCCGCCACCCTGAAAGCGTGCCGATCAACATGCTGGTGCGCGTGGAAGGCACCCCGCTGGCTGACAGGGCCGCGGCGGTTGACCCGATCGAATTCGTGCGCACCATTGCCGCCGCCCGCATCACCATGCCCGCCAGCCGCGTGCGTCTTGCCGCGGGCCGCGAGGACATGAGCGATGAAGCCCAGACGCTGTGCTTCCTTGCTGGCGCCAATTCCATTTTCTATGGCGAACGCCTGCTGACCACGCCCAATCCGGCAGCCCTGCGTGACCGGCAGTTGCTTGACCGGCTGGGCATGCATACATCACACAAACAGGGCTGAACCCGACGCAGCCGGGCGCGGGACCGGCTGGGGCAGTTCCCACGCATGGTGCCCTTTCCGGCCGCGTGCATTACGAAATCTGGAACATGTCCTATACCGTAAAGGAAATCTTCCCCACCCTGCAGGGTGAGGGCGCGCAGGCAGGCCGTACGGCGGTATTCTGCCGGTTTGCGGGGTGCAACCTGTGGTCGGGGCTGGAACGCGACCGGGACCGGGCCATCTGCCGGTTCTGTGATACGGATTTCATCGGCACCGATGGCCCCGGTGGCGGTCGCTTTGTTGATGCGGAGCAGTTGGCCGACGCCATTGCGGCCCAGTGGCCGGGCCCAGACAGAAAAGCTGCCTTTGTCGTCTTTACCGGCGGTGAACCCCTGTTGCAGCTGGATGATGCGCTGGTGACCGCAATTCATGCGCACGGCTTTGAAATCGCGGTGGAAACCAACGGCACCCTGCCCGCGCCGGACGGGATCGACTGGATATGCGTCAGCCCCAAGGCGGGTGCGGATCTGGTCCAGACCCACGGGCATGAACTGAAGCTGGTCTATCCGCAGCCGGATCTGCTGCCCGATCAGGTGGCCGGGCTTGATTTCCAGCAGTTCTGGCTCCAGCCAATGGACAATGCCAATCGCGTCCGCAACACTGCCGATGCGGTCACGTATTGCATGCACCACCCGCAATGGCGGCTGTCATTGCAGACCCACAAGCTGATCGGGATACCCTGACATGCGCGCTTCCCCTCCCCCATCCCATCCTGAAAACGAAGCTGCCCTGGTCCTGTTTTCAGGCGGTCAGGATTCAGCCACCTGCCTTGCATGGGCGCTGGCGCGTTTTGGCCGGGTGGAAACGCTTGGTTTCGATTATGGGCAGCGCCATGCGGTTGAACTGGAATGCCGCGCAACCCTGCGTGACGGGATGGCTACGGAAAACGCCCTGTGGGCCCAGCGTCTGGGCGCGGACCATACGCTCGACCTTGCCGCCCTTGGCACGGTATCGGACACGGCGCTGACGCGTGAAGCCGAAATCACGATGAATGAAAACGGCCTGCCCAACACATTCGTGCCCGGTCGCAACCTGATTTTCCTGACCTTTGCCGCAGCCCTGGCCGCGCGGCGCAACATCCGCCATATCGTGACCGGCGTGTGCGAGACGGATTATTCCGGCTACCCTGACTGCCGCGATGATACGATCAAGTCCCTGCAGGTGACGCTCAACCTCGGCATGGATGCCCATTACGTACTGCACACGCCATTGATGTGGATCGACAAGGCGCAGACATGGGACCTAGCCCACCAGTTGGGTGGGGACACGCTTGTCCGCCTGATCAACCGCGAAAGCCATAGCTGCTACATGGGTACACGCGGCACCCTGCATGCATGGGGACATGGCTGCGGCACCTGCCCCGCCTGCCAGTTGCGCAAGGCGGGATGGGCGCAGTACGTAGCGGCACGCCAGCATGTTTGAACTGGTTTTCACCCGGCGCTTTTCCATGGCGCACCGGCTGCTGGCGGGCGAGAGCGAACGCTGCGCCCTGCCCCATGGCCATAACGAATATATCCGCGCCCACCTGCGCGCCACGAACCCCACGGCACTGGATGGCCACACCAACATGGTCATGCCCTTCCAGCGGGCAAAGGGTGTCTGGCATGGCTTTATCGACAACCATGTCGATCATGCCCTGCAACTGGCGGAAGACGATCCGCTGCTTGCGTGGTTTGCCCGCAACGAGCCACGGCGTGCGCGGCGCATACTGGTCACACCCGGCGATCCCACGACCGAACTGCTGGCCTGCCTGCTCATGGCCAAGCTGAACGCCTTTCTTGCCGCCGATGGCGGGGTACTGGCCTGTGCCAGCATCGAAATTGAGGAAACACCCACCAACACGGTCCGTTACAGTGGCGACCCGCTGGTGGTCCTGCCTCAGCCCCGTCCCGCCCCGCAGTGCTGGTGGCGGCGGGCAGATACGACCATTTCCGATACCTGATTACCCTTCTTCCCCGAAAGGCCCCGTCTTTTTCATGTCTGCACTCGCCCGTTACCGTCAGGAATGGTTCGGCAACATCACACGTGACACACTGGCCGGCATGGTCGGCACGTTTGCGCTGATTCCCGAAGTCATTGCATTTTCCTTTGTCGCGGGGGTCGATCCCGCCGTCGGACTTTATGCGTCCTTTGTCATAAGCGTGGTGATTGCCTTTACCGGCGGCAGGCCGGGCATGATATCCGGGGCGGCCGGGTCGGTCGCACTGGTTGCCGCCGCCTTGGTACGCGCCCATGGGGTGCAGTACCTTCTGGCCGCGACCCTGCTGTGCGGGGTGTTGCAGGTGGTGTTCGGCATCCTGCGCCTGCATGTGCTGATGCGCTATGTCTCGCGCCCGGTGCGGACCGGCTTCGTCAATGCGCTGGCCATCCTGATCTTTTCGGCGCAGGTCCCGCATATGCTGCATGTGACATGGCATACCTATGCCATGATCGCGCTGGGGCTGGTGATCATCTATACCCTGCCTCGGCTTTTTTCCGCCATCCCGTCGCCCCTGATCTGCATTGTTGTGCTGACCGTGGTGTCGATCCTGTGCCCCATGCCATTGCATACGGTGGCCGACCTTGGTCGCCTGCCCGACAGCCTGCCGCATCTGGTCTGGCCCGCCGTGCCGTTCTCGCTTGATACATTCAACATCATCGCCCCCTATGCACTGGCCATGGCCAGCGTGGGCGTGCTGGAATCCATGATGACGGCCCGCGTGGTGGATGACCTGACGGAAACCCACAGCAGCAAGCGGCAGGAATGCATGGGGCTGGGCATTGCCAATATCGCGGTCGGCCTGTTTGGCGGGATCGCGGGCTGCGGCATGATCGGACAGACGGTGGGCAACCTGCGCTATGGCGGACTAGGGCGGCTGTCCACGTTCGTGGCAGGTGCCTTCCTGCTGCTGCTTATGGTGGCGCTACGCCCATGGGTGGCGCAGGTGCCGGTGGCGGCCCTTGTGGCAATCATGATCATGGTTTCGGCCAGTACGTTTTCATGGTCGTCGCTGCGTGACCTTGTCCATCATCCGCGCACGACCAGTGTCATTATGCTGGCGACGGTGGCGGTTGTCGTGGGCACGCATGATCTTGCGGCAGGTGTTGCCGTGGGCGTACTGCTGAACGGACTGTTCTTCGCGTTTCAGGTTTCCAGCATGCTGTCGGTCAGCAATACGCTTTCGGCTGATGGCCAGACACGGACCTACATCGTGAACGGGCAGGTCTTCTTTGCCTCATCCGACGGTTTTGCCGATGCGTTCGATCTGCATGATACGGCCCGCCATGTCACGATCGACCTGACCCATGCCCATATATGGGACATGACGGCGGCCGGCATGCTGGAAGAACTGATTGGCAAGATGGAGGCACAGGGCATGGACGTGCAACTGATCGGCCTGAATGGCGCCAGCACCCGACTTCTGGCCCAGCATACGCGGTTGCAGGCTGGATAACCGGACCTCAACAATCTGTTGGGAAAAGAATAAACGCTTTTGGGTGCCGCCTTTTTTCAAAAAAGGCGGCATTTTTTTTGAAGCTTTTGACTAATTCACCGATACACGCAACGGATGCGCCTGCCGGGTAAATGACCCCTACTTTTTCTTTACCGTTGTAGCAGTCACGGGCAGGGCAAAAGGATCTGCGGCCGTTGCCGTGCCAGCCTGCTTTGCCCAGCGATCGGCGGCGGTCTTGTCACCCGCCTGTCGCGCGCTCTGGCTGGCACGGGCGTAAAGCTGGGCAGCCACCTGTGTATTGCCCGCCTTGTCGGCCGCACGCGCGGCAACCCCAAGGGCACGGGCCATGTCACGGTAATCCACCTGCGTCTGGCGAATGGTCGCCGCCTGCATCGCGTCCTGCATGGCGGTCTGCGTGCTGCCACCCGTGGCCAGCAGGTTCCGGGCGGCAATTTCCTTTGCATCTGCCGTCCAGCCATCCGGCAGCTTTCCGGTCAGGTTGGCAAAATAGGCATCAACGGAGGCCAGTGTAGCCTGATCCCCGCTGTCATCGGCAATCAGGCCGCGGATCAGCTGGGCTTTCTCGACAATATCGGTGTCCTGCGCGCCTGCAGCGCGTGATGCGGCAGCAGCAGCTTCGGTATCCTGGCCCAGCCGGTGCAGCGCACCCGCCTGAACCAGATCCAGACCGGCATCATCTCCCGTCTGGCCGCGCATCGCCAGTGCCGAACGCGTCGCGGCCACTGTGGACAGCGCATCCTGCGACTTGCCCTCGTCCAGTTGCACCGTCGCCAGATTGTAACCCGCATCGCCAATGGCCGTAACATCATCGCGCGCAATGGCACGCTGACCTGCGGCCCGGTACTGCTGTTCCGCCACTGAGAGGCGTTCAAGCCCCACGGCATCCTTCGCGGTATCCATGTCCTGCGACAGGGTGGTGTCACCCGGCTGGGTAACCGCCTGCCCCCCGCCGCCACATCCCGCCAGCGCAAGGGCAAGGCCAAGGGCCACGTGTTCCTTTTTCATGCTCATGGCTGCACCTTCTGCGCCGGGAGGCGGGCATGGGCATGCTTTGCCGCCTTGTTGCCATTACCGCCCAGTATCCACAGTCCGCGCATCTGATCGACCAGCTTCTGCAGGCTGGTAGCGGTTGTCTGCGCCTGCACCAGAAGTACCGGCAGCTGCTGGCTGGCATCCTGCAGGTTATGGGTGATGGCCGGTGTCGCGTTGCTCAGGTCACCCGTGGCCTTCTGCACGTTGGTCATGCTTGCACTCGCCTTGTCCATGACACCCGCAAGCTGTTTTTCGATCGGTGTCAGCTGTGAAACGGTGGCATTAAGGCTGGTGATCATCTGTTCAGCCTGCCGGATCAGGTCATCATTGGTCATGAGACGCCCGATTGAGCCCTTGCCTGCATGCATGTCCGTAATGGTGGCATCCAGCGTCGCCATCATGTGCTGGGCATTGTCCAGAACCGGAATGACACGATCACGGATGTCACTGAAGGTCTGGGTAATGGTGTCAGCCGGGTTGGGGGCGTTTGTGGCGCTCAGCACCGCATAGCTCCAGTCCAGCTTGTCCGCCGTCCCGCGTGAGATGTCGATGTAGCTGGCACCAGCCACCACGAAACGCTTGCGGATGATGGCCGTGCTGTCACGACGGATATAGGGCTCGATGTCGGGATCGATTTCGGCAATGGCGTACATGCCCCCCGATGGATTGATCCGCACACGCCGCACGGTGCCCGCATGGATGCCCATGACCTCCAGGTCGTCACCAACGGACAGGCCGCTGACCCCGTTTTCCGGCAGCACGATCCGCAACCTGCCCGCAGGCGTCAGCCAGTCACGCAGCACGCCTGCCTCGATCACCGCGCCAAGCAGGATGACAAGGGCCACAAGGACAAGGATCCCCACCCATTCATCGGCGTAACGGACACGCACAAGCTGCCGGATTCCGTCTGACTGTTGTTTCTGGACCATTACACCACCCGCATGGGAAAAAGACCTTCGTCAAGAAGGCGCATGTGGATATTCACCGCCTTGCGATACTCATGCCACGCCGCCGCGGAACGGACGAACCATAACACGCCACAGCCACGATCCCGCGCCGTGGTCATCATTTCAAAAAACGGCAGGATATTCTCCTCTGGCAGCGTGTCGGATATATCCTCCAGCACCAGCAGATCCGGCCGCCCCATAAACGCGCGCACACAGGCCGCCCGCGCCAGATCCGCGCCCGACAGCCGGTCGGGCGCGGATGTTGGCAGGCCGGGAAAACCAAACCGATTCCCCAGTTCAGTGGCACGCAGGACCACGTTATCAAACGGGTCCGTGGTATGGTACAGGTGCGGCAGCATGATGTTGAGATGCGTGCCAAACAGGTTGAGCCAGCTGCTGCTGCGCGAAATGCGGCCAATCCGCCCCCGCAACGCATTGAGCTGCCTGTCGCGCAGCGCGGCCCAGTCCAGCCCCATGAACCGGATGGTACCCTGCGTCAGGGACACCATGCCGGAACACAGGTCGGCAAACATCGCAGCCCGTTCAAAGTCACGGCAATCAACCACCGCGCATTCACCGGGCATGATGCGCAGGTTGTAGGGCGCGGGCATGAGGCCGGTTTCCTCGAACGACGGCACGACGTTACGCAGTTCCAGCAGGGGTGCGTTGGCTGTCATGTCAGAAATCCAGCATGAAGAGGATATTGACCACCAGCACCAGCATGATTCCACGTGCGAAGCCACGTGGCATGATGGTGGCCATCGTGTCGTTGCTGCTGACGGTCAGGCCCGAAACACAGGCCCCCAGCCCGACAAAGAAACCGACCAGCACGAATTTCAGTGGAATGATCAGATAATCCCATGTGGTCATCGCACCAAGGACATTGAAAAAGAATGTCCAGACCGAAGACGTGATGGCGCCCGTGGAATGCGCGACCACAAACCCCATCAGCAGCGATACGACGGCAAAGATCATGCCCAGCGTAAAGCCACCCAGGGTAAAGGCGAACGTACGCGGCATGACCAGCGCCAGGAACGGATCAATGCCGCGCGCCTGCAATGCACGCACTTCCCCACCAAGCACCATCATGCCGATTTCGGTCAGCGACAGCATGCCGCTGCGCCCCATGATGATGATACCGACCAGGATAGGCGAGATTTCACGCACCAGCACGGAAACAAGGATTGACCCCGTCATCTGCGCCATACCGGCGTAACCCAGCCAGTACGCGGCCTGTGACACCACCATCAGGCCCGTCAGCGTCGCGGTGATCACGATACTCAGGAAACCGCCACTGACCACCTGCCGCAGGGTTGCGCGGAATTCATAGATAACCGGCCTGCGCCATGAATTGGGGCGCATGCTTTCACGTATCGCCCCCCATCCGGCACCAATCACCAGCAGGGCAAAACGGACCTGATGCCGCGTCAATCGCCCAAGTGCCGCAAGCCACGGCGCAAAACGCCGTACCAAATGCACCAGGCGACCGCCATTGTCCGGCTGGGGACCGGCCATGGGGTCGGCCTGCGGCGCCACGTGTTCAGGGGCGGGTGTTGGCGTATCGGTCATCGCCGTCCGGCCAGCACATAGGTGCGCGTCAGCCCCATGCCGGGAATGAAGAACCGGCCACGTTCACGGAACAGGAAGTACTGACGCAGGCGTTGATAGACATTTTCCGATACCTGGATCGTGCCGACATCCGGCGCGCCCTGCGCCATCATCTCGGCCATGCCCATGGCATCGCCCCACAGGTTGAACGCCTGCGGGTTCTTGCCCAGCATGCCGCCAAATACCGGGCCGACATCAATGCCAATGCGGAAAACCGGATCCAGATCCGCCTTGGACAGCATGGCCAGCACGTTTTCACGCATCATGAGCGCCGCATTCGCCATGTGGAACACCGCCGTCTTGTCCGGCGTGCGCGAACACCCGGCAACACACACGACGCGATGGCCAAGCATGCGGATGGAATACAGCCCGCATTGATGGGCGATATCCTGCAGCGCGATCGCCATATCATCGATCAGCTTGATGTTGGCCGCGGGGTCATTCTGGGCCGTCATGATCATGTCGGACAGGCTGATGACCATGATGGTGACGGCAGGGTAGAACCCTTCCAGCTGGCTCAGGTCCGTTGCGCTCGGCTGTCCGTTGATGGACAGCGCGCCGGGGGCCAGCAGGAAGCCCTGGCTGGTATCTTCGGGTCCCTCGCTGCCCTGGGGGGGCTCCGATTCCAGTTCCTCCCGCGCCGCAGCCACGGCCGTATAATGCTGGGCGGAGAAGCGGGCCGCCGCAACCCCGGCGATCATATCCACGAAATGATAGACCATTTCCGCCCGTGGCGCATCTTCCAGCGTGATGACGCCAACCGGGCCGCCACTGCCCAGAATCGGGTTACAGAACAGGGATTTACTGCCAAAGGCACGCATATACACACGGTAGAACGCCGTGGTGCGGTCATCGGTGGAGGCATCGGTGACGACCAGTGCGTCACCATGGGAAACGGCGTCAAAAAAGCTTTTGAGGTCCGTTGTGGACATCTCGAACCCACCGGAATGCACGTCCTGCTGCCGGTCATAGGAATCGATGCACATGAGCGTATGTCCGTCGTGCAGGATCCGCCATATCGCCGCCCGGCGGGCATGGGACTGGTCAGCCAGCGTCTCGGTCAGAACAAGGGCGTTGTCTTCCGGATTGAACAGATCGGGATAGGCCGCGACCGACTGCAGGGCATGGCTTTCGTAATTGGCGACGGCCCGCGTCTGGGAAATCTGGTTACGCAGGCGGTCCCCGCGTCGCGCCTGCAGGAACAGCAGCAGCCCAAAGCCCAGCGCCATGACCACGACCAGAACGAAAAACAGCAGGTTCTGCCGTCCATCCGCCATGGCGAAGCGCGAAAAATCGTCCTCGGGCGCGACCATCAACAGCACCCAGCTATCCTTGCCCACCGGCAGGTTGGCGGTGATGGTCACATACCGCCGTCCCTTCACGGTGACGGTACGCGCGCCGTAGCCATGAACGCGGTATTCATCGAATGCCTTGGTCATGACCGGGAATTTTTCCGGGTCCAGCGTCATCCTGGACGGGTCGCCATGCGCCTTGGCCTGCGTTTCCTGCATGCCGTGGCCGGCAACGACATGTTCGTCCTGATCCAGCAGGATCGCGGTGCCGCTTTCACCAATTTTCAGCGAATTGAGAAAATTGTTGAGATGGTTGAGGGACATGTTGATGGCATAGACATACGTCTTGTCATCACTGCCCTTGTACGGCACCGCCGCCGTGATGGTGACCTGCTTGGTCACCTCCACCATGTAGGGACGGGTCCAGACTTCCTGTCCGGCCTTGACCGTATCGGCAAACCATCCATGCCCACGGGGGTCATACGTACCCGCCGGGGTCTGCCACTGTTTGAGCAGCTTGCCATTATCGTCACGCAGTTCATGGGTGAAAATGGCCTTGGGCGTTCCCACGTCATGCAGGGTGGTCAGCGCGGTCTGACCCGGCTTTTCCCCATGTTCCAGCGTACTGAAATTGCCATCGCTGTCGGCAATGTAGAAGGACTGGATCTGCGGAACATTCCGCATCATGGTGCTGCTGTAGCCGTTGAAGATCTTCTGCTCGACCGCTGGCGCGCCATGTTCGAGCATGTCACGGGCCACGATCGCCCCGGCGGAGGCGGGCATGAGGAAGGAACTGACTTCCTTGGCGACATAATCCTGCTGGCTGACCAGCAGGTCATGCGTCAGGGTCAGCGCACCGGTCCGGACGGTCCGGTAGGAATGCCACCCCACCCCGGCGATGACGGCGATGACCGAAACCACACCGGCCACGGGAATGCCGATATGATAAAGGAAGCGCCGGAACTGGTCGGAAGGGGCAATCGTGGGATCGACAATCTCGTCCGTGGACAATGCTCTCTTCCTGTTCAATACAATCAGGTACGGCTAATGAAAACAGACTAGCCCAAACGTACCACCGGGACCACTCCCTTTGTTACATACCGCCCATTCAGCCCAGCCACAACGGGTCGGACAGGCGGCTGACAAAGCCCTGATGGGCTTCCAGTTCCGCCGCATCGGGCCTGACGCGTACACTGACATGCCCGGCTGGCCGCACATAGGTATAGGTTGCGATGCCGCCGCCACCTTCATCCACCGACAGGCTCAGCCCGCGCTGCCTGCCCCCGGTCAGTTCCAGATAGACCGCAGCCAGCAGCCGACAGTCCAGCAGCGCGTTATGGGTCGTGCGTTCCGACAGGTCGATGGAAAAACGGCGGCACAGCGCATCAAGACTGTTGGGCATACCGGGAAAACGCTCACGCGCCATATCCAGCGTATCGACCATGCGCCCCATATCCAGTTCGGGCAACCGCGCACGCGCCAGTTCCGCGTTCAGGAAGCCGAAATCGAAACGGGCATTATGCGCGATCAGGGGATCATTGCCGATGAATTCAAGGAATTCAGGGGCAACCTGCGCGAATTTCGGCTTTCCTTCCAGATCCGCGCGGGTAAAGCCATGCACGCGCGACGCCTCTTCGGGTACATCGCGCTCAGGGTCGATCAGGACACGGAAACTGCGCCCGGTGGGCAGGTCACCAACCAGTTCAAGGGCTGCGATTTCAATGACGCGGTCCCCCTTCAGCGGATCAAGGCCGGTGGTTTCCGTATCAAACAGGATGGTGCGTTTCATGCAGCTTTTCCCCTGGCCGCAGCCCATGCGGCTGGACTTCCCGCGCGCATTGCATGCAGCAAACGCCTGACCTGTCGCACTGTTTCATGGCGTGACAGGCCGGTTTCGATAATCACATCGGCCCGTCGCCGCCTTACGGCATCGGGCATCTGCCGGGCAATGACGGCATCGATCTGGGCCGGTGTCATCCGCCCACGTCGCAACACGCGTTGGCGCTGCATGGACGCGGGTGCACTGACCACCACCACCCGGTCGCATATGCGCTGCGCCCCGGTTTCAAACAGAAGCGGGATATCCAGCACGACCCACCGGCACCCGTCACGCCGGGCACGCTGCACGAAACGCTCGCGCGCCTGACGCACCAGTGGGTGGATGATTGCCTCCAGCCCCTGCATGATGGTGGGGTCGGACAGTGCCGCCTGCCGCAACACCGCGCGATCCAGTACGCCATCACGCACCGAACCGGGAACCAGCCGCCCGATGGCGGGCAGCGCGGCCCCATGCGGCCCCTGCAGGGCCGCGACGGTGGCGTCGGCATCGAACAGCCGTATGCCCGCGCGTTGCAGCAGGGCCGCCGTGGTGGACTTGCCCATGCCGATCCCGCCGGTCAGTCCCAGTATGCGCATGAAAAACCCCGTTCAGTCGGCATGCGCGCGATGCAGGTCCGCATCAAGCAGGGCCTCGACCGCAGGCCCGATATCCGGTGTTGCGCCAAACCATTTTTCAAATCCCAGCCCGGCCTGATGGATCAGCATGCCCAGGCCATCGACCGTGCGCAGCCCATGGCTGGCGGCCTGCCTGAGCAATCCGGTCTGGCGCGGCACATAGACAATGTCGCACACGGCCAGACCGGAATCCGCCCGGGCCAGATCCAGCGGGAAAGCGGCATCCGCTCCCCCATCCATGCCGATGGAGGTGGTATTGACCAGAAACCGGCACGACGGCAGCACGTTGCCCGCATCCGCCCAGTCAACGACCGTGATACCCGACAGGGACGCGGCCAGCGCATCGGCCCGTGCACGGGTGCGGTTGGCCACCACGACCGCAACCCCGCGGTCCAGCAGGCTTGCGGCGATGGCGCGCGCTGCCCCACCGGCCCCCAGCAGCAGGGCGCGGCCACCTGTGACAGGGATTCCATGCGCTTCCACATTGGCCACGAATCCATCGCCATCGGTGGAATAGCCCTCGATCTGCCCATCGGGTGCAAAGACCAGCGTGTTGACTGACCCCGAACGCCGCGCCGAACGGTCCAGCCGGCCGTGTTCCTCCACAATCCGGTAGGCCGATTCCTTATGCGGAATGGTCACGTTTACGCCACGGAAACCCGCTGCCTGAAGGCCCCGGACCGCGACATCAAACGAACCCGGCGCCACCGGCAGGGGCACATACGCCCCGTTGATCCCGCGCTGTTCCAGCCAGAAATTATGCATGAGCGGCGAGCGCGAATGCGCCACCGGCCAGCCGATCACCCCGGCCAGCAGGGTATGGCCGTCAATGCGTGGCTTGCGTTCCATTGTCTTCAATCCATCAGATGCGGTGTGTTTGTCAGGCGTGTACGGGACCGCTAGTGCCTGAAATCTTCCCATGCCTGTGGCAGGACGCGCGCAAGCCGTCCGGCCCATTCCGCCTGTCCCTGTTCCGTTGCGATCAGGTCCTGACGTATCTCGATTTCCAGATAGGGCACGCCGCGTCCTTCGGCATGGACAGGCACGGTATAGTCACTGACATCCGTCAGGGCATAGGGTTCGTTGCTGCCGACCACCAGCCCGTCTTCGGTCGCCAGCAGGTCACGCACCCGCAGGCCGAAAGCGGGGTTGCGGTTATGCAGAACGCCCGTATGCCATGGCCGGACCATGCCGTTCATACGGTCGGTAAAGCTGTGCAGGGATACCAGCACGACAGGCAGCCCGGCCTCAAGCCGTGTCGAGATTTCCCGGCTGATCCGGTCATGGTAAGGCAGGAAGATTTCCTCCACCCGCCGGCCTTCTTCCGCCGCCGTGATGTCGATATTGGCCGGAACGCGCGTCCCGTCACTTTCGCGCACAATGGAAGTCGGGTGCCCCGGTGCACGGTTGCAATCGATCACCAGCCGGGAATAGACCTGTTCAATCAGCACGCAGTCCAGGTTTCGCGCCAGCATCCGCCCGGTTTCGGCCATGCCCAGATCACAGGCGATATGGCGGGCGTGATCGGCGGCACTGACCCCCATGTCCCCCAGCGTGGAGGGCAGGCTGCGGCCCGCATGGTCGCTGACCAGCACGAATGGCAGGCCGGGCGGCGGCATGACGCCATCCAGCGCGGACCTGCCGTGCTGGATGAAGGGAGCCGGATCATCCTGCGTCAGCAACCGTAACGGCTCCTGCGCAAGGGCTGTATGCTGCATTGTGCGGGACATCCTGTGCCATGGGCGGGTTGCACCCGATATTACAGATCCCGCTGCCTGAGTAAAAGACCCTCCGCATAACCCGCCATATGGCGGCCGCAGGGGCACGGGAACGATTGTATCTGCAGCGGCAGATGGGTAGGGTGCGCGGCATGTGATGGCATTATGCCACGACGTATCAGACACAATCCTTTTCACACTTGGGGTAGCTGGAACACAGGATGCCGGGGAACGCAAAAACGCTGACGGATCAGGACGCGCAGAAGGCGAACGCACAATGGGGCGGACGCTTTGCCGGGGGGCCGGCGGCGATCATGCAGGACATCAATGCCTCGATCGGTTTTGACAAGGCCCTGTGGCGGCAGGATATCGCGGGGTCGAAGGCCCATGCCGCCATGCTGGCGAAAACCGGCATCATTTCCGACGCGGATGCCCGCGCCATTACCGATGGGCTGGACCAGATCGGGCAGGAAATCGCGGCTGGCACCTTTGAATTCAGCACCGCACTTGAAGATATTCACATGAATATCGAAGCCCGCCTGTCCGACCGGATTGGCGAGGCAGGCAAGCGCCTGCACACCGCACGGTCGCGCAATGACCAGGTGGCGACCGATTTCCGCCTGTGGGTGCGTGACGCGATCGACGGACTGGACCAGCAGGCGGCATCCCTCATGCGCGCGCTGGCGCGGCGGGCGGCGGAGCATGCCGATACCCCCATGCCCGGCTTCACCCATCTGCAGACCGCGCAGCCCGTGACGTTTGGGCACCACCTGATGGCCTATGTGGAAATGCTGTCCCGTGACCGGGGCAGGCTGGCGGATGCGCGGCGCAGGCTCAATGAATCGCCGCTGGGGTCGGCCGCACTTGCGGGCACGTCCTTTCCCATCGACCGGGACATGACGGCAGGGGCGCTGGGCTTCGACCGCCCCACCGCCAATTCGCTCGATGCCGTGTCGGACCGTGATTTCGCGCTGGAATACCTGTCCGCGCTGTCCATCATGGCCGTCCATCTGTCACGGCTGGCGGAAGAGATCGTGATCTGGTGTTCAGCCCCCTTCTCCTTCATCCGCCTGTCCGATGCGTTCACCACCGGTTCATCCATCATGCCGCAGAAGCGCAACCCGGACGCGGCCGAACTGGTGCGCGCCAAGGGCGGCCGCATTACCGGCGCGCTGGTGGGGCTGCTGACGGTAATGAAGGGACTGCCGCTGGCCTATGCCAAGGACATGCAGGAAGACAAGGAGCCCGTATTCGCCGCGACCGATGCCGCGGCACTCAGCCTTGCCGCGATGGATGGCATGATCCGCGACCTCAGCGTCAATGCGGGGCAGATGCGCGCCTATGCCGGGTCCGGTTTTTCCACCGCCACCGATCTTGCGGACTGGCTGGTGCGGGTGCTGAAAGTCCCCTTCCGCACCGCCCACCATGTCACCGGCCGCCTGGTTGGCAAGGCAGAGGCGAAAGGCGTGGGTCTGGCCGACCTGACGCTGGAGGACATGCAGGCGGAGGAGCCGGGCATCACCGCCGACATCTTCACGGTGCTGGATGTCGATTCCTCCATCGCCTCGCGCACCAGCCACGGCGGCACGGCGGCGAAGAACGTACGCGCGCAGGCCGCGCGCTGGCTGGATACGCTGGGGACAGGAGAAAGCGGCAAATGAACATTCACCCTTCCCGACGCGGGCGCGCCATCATGCTGCTGACGCTGGCGGGCCTGGTCATCGCTTCCTCGCTGGGGGCATGCGGCCGCATTGGCTCCCCACGCCAGCCTTCCAATTCCCGGGCCTATTACACGACCTATCCCAGCCCCGATCGCTGACGGATCAGGTCAGGCTGTCCGGCCCGAAACTGTCGGGCAGCAGGTCCGCCAGCGTGCGGACCAGCAGGACCGTCCCCCCGGCTGAAACCATGGTGACAGGCGTTTCAGGGGATGCGAATTCCCTGATTTTCTGCCTGCATCCCCCACATGGCGTGCATGGGGCATCCGTGCCCCCGCATACCACGATGCGATGGATCTGGCGCCCACCCTGCGCCACCATGGCGGCGATGGCCCCGGCTTCGGCGCAGGTGCCCTCGGGATAGGCCGCGTTTTCAACATTGCATCCGGCGAATATCCGGCCATCCGCCATCTCTACCGCCGCGCCGACCTGAAAGCGTGAATACGGCGCATATGCCCGCAGGCGCACGTCAATGGCAGCCTGAACCAGGGGGTCATTGTTCATACCGGTCTGTCCTTCCTGTTCTTTCCTGCGTCAAGCACCTTGGAAGCGACGGGGCAAGGCGGTATCGTGCGCACATCATGGCTGATGCTTCCCCTACCTGTCCCGGACAGGATCCATCCGTTGCCGCCCTTCTGGCGGTCCGTCCGGCGCTATCCATGCATGCCATGGACGGACTTGTGCTGGAAGACGTGCCCCTTAACGCCATTGCCGACGCGCTTGGCACGCCCACATGGGTCATGAGTGCCGGCACGCTGCGCGCACGCTACCGCAGGCTTGCCACGGCCCTTGCCGCAACAGACCGGCCGGTTTCCATTCACTTCGCCGTCAAGGCCAATGACCATCTGGCGGTACTGCGCGTGCTGGCGGCCGAAGGGGCCGGGGCGGACGTGGTCAGTGGCGGCGAACTGCGTCGCGCCATGATGGCGGGCATCCCGGCGGAAAAGATCGTCTTTTCCGGCGTCGGCAAGAGCCTTGAGGAAATGCGCCTCGCCCTGCAGGCGGGCATTGCGCAGATCAATGTCGAAAGCGCGGAGGAACTTGAACTCCTCTCCGCCGTGGCGGAATCCGAAGGGCTGGAGGCGCGCATCGCCCTGCGCATCAATCCCGACGTCGATGCCGGCACCCATGCCAAGATCACCACCGGCCTCGCCACCAACAAATTCGGCATTCCCTATGACCGCGCGGTTGAACTTTATGCCCGCGCCGCCACTTTACCGGGTATCCGGCCCGTCGGGCTGGCAATGCATATCGGCAGCCAGATCGTACGCATGCAGCCCTACCGTACCGCCTATGCCAGACTTGCCGACCTTGTGCGGGCCATCCGCGCGCGTGGACTGGCGGTCGAGGTACTGGATTGCGGCGGGGGACTGGGTATTTCCTACCGTGATGAAACCGAAGGCGCACCCGAAGCCCTTGCCGCCGCCATCCATGCCGAACTGGGTGATCTGGGTGCGCGGCTGGCTGTTGAGCCGGGACGCTGGCTGGCCGGTCCCGCCGGTGTGCTGCTGTCCACCGTGATCCTGCGCAAGCAGGGATATGATGGCATGCCGCCGTTCCTTGTGCTGGATGCCGCGATGAATGACCTCATGCGTCCCAGCCTGTATGACGCGTGGCATGGCATCATTCCGCTTTCCGCCGGAATTGCTGCCGCCCCCACGGAACAGGTGCATGTGGTGGGGCCGGTCTGTGAAAGCGGCGATACCTTCGGCCATGACCGCACCCTGCCGCATATGGAGGCGGGGGCGCGTCTGGCGCTGCTGGATTGCGGGGCCTATGGCATGGTCATGAGTTCCACCTACAACGCCCGTCCGCTTGCGGCGCAGGTCATGGTGGACGGTGCGCGCTGGTCCGTCATCCGCGAACGCCAGCAGGTTGAAGACCTGTGGACTGCCGACCGCATTCCCGACTGGGTGGAGAATACCCTTCTCCCCGCTGGCGGAGGCCTATGACAGCCGGGCAGGACATTCCCCAGCCCGGCGGCAGCCTGCCGCAACGCCTGGCCCGCGCACGCCAGCAGGCGCGTCGCGCCCTGTGGGTGGAACAGCTGTGGCCGCTCATGCTCCCTACGGCTGACGCGACCATGGGTATTGCACTGCTGGGGCTTGTGCGCCTGCCACAGTATATGCCCGACAGCCTGCATGCCGTCCTTCTGGCCGGTATTGCGGGTGGAACGGCCTATGCCACATGGCGGCAGTGGCGTGGCATCCATGCCCCCACCGCATCCGAAACCGACCGCCGGGTGGAACAGGCGTCAGGCCTGACCGGGCAGCCGCTGCGCACGCTGCATGACCGGCCCGCCAATGCCCCCACGCCTGAAATCACCTATCTGTGGCAGGCCCACCTGCACCGCACTGCGGCGGCGCTGGGCCGCCTGCGGGGCGGGTGGCCGCACCCCCGCCTGAAGGGCGCCACATGGTGGGCGGCCACACCGGTCCTTGCCCTGCTGCTGGCGGGTGGCATGATGTGGACGGGCAATCATGCCGCAAGCCGGGTAACGGCGGCGTTCCTGCCCGGCATGGATGATGCCGATACCCCTGCCCCACAGATCAATGCATGGATCACCATGCCCGACTATGCGCCCGGCGCGCCGGTCTTCCTTGATGCGACGCATACCAGTGCGACCGTTCCCGCTGGCGCGCAGCTGGCCATCACGCTGAACGGGCTGAATGGTCGTCCCACCCTGCGCATGCGTGCCAGCGGACCGCAGCCCGCCATCGGCCCGCATGATTTTCGTGCCCTGGGCAATGCCAGCTGGAATGCGCAGGCCACCCTTCTGGGCAGCGGCACGCTGCGCCTGCGCGGTCGCGGGCGCACGCTGGGGCAATGGACACTGAACGTCACGCCCAACCCCGCGCCAGAGATCGCATGGGGCAAGGATCCGGGCAGCCATGAAGGTGAATGGCGCACCCGCCTGCCCTATCACGTGGCCCAGCCATACGGCATCGCATCAATGCATGCGGAACTGGTCATGCCGGACAGCCCACGTGATGTCCTGACTGTTCCGATCCCGCTGAACGGCCACCCGCGCGTGGCGGATGACGTGGCAACCCCCGACCTGTCACAAAACCCGTGGGCGGGGGAAGACGTGAGCGCCCGCCTGGTTGCCACCAGCACCAGCGGCATGACCGCGACCTCCGCCCCGGTCCGGTTGCGCATGGGGGCACGGCCTTTCAACAACCCGTTGGCCAAGGCAGTGCTGGATATCCGCAAACGTGTGGCCCTGCACCGCGAAAACCGCGCGCAGGCAGCGCGCGAACTGCTGGCGCTCGGTCAGGCCGACACCATGCTGACCCATCATGTCGGCCTGTTGCTGGCGCTGACCAGTGTTGCCGCCGTGCTGGGGGATGCTGACGACGTCACGGATGATTACGCCATTACACAGGCCACCGGACGGCTGTGGTTCCTCGCGCTGGATATCGAACACAACCGCCGCGACATAGATAACGAACAGGCCGATTTTGGCGTGCAGGACGCGCAGGACGCCGTGCGGGAACAGCTGGAGCACATGCGCGAAATGGGCGCAAAGGGTCAGGGAGCGGAGCAGCAGGCCGAACTGCAGCACCGCATGCAGGCGCTGAAGGACGCGATTTCGCGCAAGATGCAGGCGCTGACGCAACAGGCCATGCGTGATCATTCCGCCATTCCAGCCATCCCCGAAATGACATCGCGCGGCGAACAGAACATGGCCCGGATGATGCAGCAATTGCAGGAGGACGCGGCCAATGGCCGCGATGCCGATGCCATGCAGAAGCTGCAACAGATGGAGGACATGACCAACGGCATACGCAACGCCACCCCGCAGGACATGATGCAGCTGGCCCAGCAGATGCAGGCCCGCCAGCAGGCGAAGGAACTGCGCCGCGCGCTGCGCGATCTGGTCAGTCGCGAGTCCCAGCTGCTGGACCATGTGCAGTCGCGCATGGACCAGGCCCAGCGCCAGCAGGAACGTGACGCCGCCAGCCGCCAGACCGACATGGATGAAGATGGAAGTGACCTGTCATCCATGTCCACCGCCGACCTGCTGCGCCAGCTTGGCATTACGCCGTCAGGCAGCGCGCCGCAGCCGCAGGCGGCAACATCCCCACCGCCGGAAAGCATGACGCCCGAAGCCCACACGGCGCAGCAGCATGCCGACCGGGCCGTACAGCACGCCCTATCGCGCGCCCTGCATGAACTTCAGCGTGAATTCAAACAGGCCAGTGGCAAGGACATGCCTGCACTGGACAAGGCGCAGACAGACATGAAGGCCGTGCGCGCGGCCCTTGGCGCGGGCAAGGACCCCGATGCGGCGGCAGCCGAAAAAAAGGTTCTGGCTGACCTGCAGCAGGGCGACCAGCAGATGCGCCAGTCCATGCGCAGCCAGAGTGCGCATGGCGGCATGACCATATTCCTGCCCATGCTGTCGCAGGATAATGGCAAGGGCAGCCATGGCAGCGGTGGCAACCATCCGGGCGGTCAGGATGACGATGACGACACCGAACAGCAGGCCGAAGGCAAGGGTGATCGTGACCCGCTGGGCCGCAAGACCGGTGGCACCCATGCAGGCATGGACAATGATACCCACGTACCCGACAACGCCAGCCGCGAACGTGCGCGCGAGATTGAACAGGAACTGCGCCGCCGCGATGCCGACCGCACCCGGCCGCCAGAAGAACTGGAATACCTCGACCGCCTGCTTCGTGCCTTCTGATGCGGTCGCAACGTTCAGGAATTTCATAAGAAGTTTTTGGGAAAGCTTTTTTCAAAAAGCTTCAGGAAGTCCCCGTCCTTTTGAAAAAAATGGCCTACACAGACGTCTGCCCGCTGCGGTGCCGCGCATGGATTAGCTGCCACGGCGTGGAATGTCGTTTTGCGGCATCAGGGCGTCATTGGCGCCCCCTTACCCGACAATCATCCAGTCTGCATGGCAGTGATGACTGCACCAGCGCACTGGCAGCCCGTGTCCATGACAAGGCAACCCGAACAGCCCGGTCCCGACAGCATGACTACCGCCGCATAACAGGGGGGATCAGTGCCGCCCCGACAGGTCAGGCATCACTGACCTGACTATCCTGCCGGACGGGAATGGCGCGGGTGACGGGTGCGGTGGCCAGGTCAATGGCGTCATATGACGGCGGGCTTTTCGGTGTGTCTTCCCCATCCTGCGGCAGAAGCTGGGCATCGGGCAGTTCGCCCTTGTTGCGGGCCTGCGCCAGACGTTCAAGATTTTCGCCGATGCGGGGATAATCTTCCACCAGCTTGCGGAAATCACGCGCGCTCATCGTCATGAAATGACCGAACTGCAGGGAACGGCTGGTTGCGGTGACACGCTCGTCCTTCAGTGCTTCTTCCCCACCCAGGACCGCACCGGCACCAAAGCGCACGTCATGCTTGGGGTAATGGGTTTCAGCCAGTCCCGCGCTGATGAAATAGACCGTGCGCACCTTCTGCCCCTTGCGGTACAGCCGTTCACCGGGGGATGAGAAGTGAATGGACATCTTCATCGCGATGTCATGCAGCACGCCATCGGCCATCCCCTCAAACAGGGGGAAATTATGAATGCGGCTTTCGATCCCGGCCCGGATATTGAATTTCAGCCTGAAATCCAGCTGTTCGCGCCGATGTTCCACATCGCGGTGCAATTCACGGTGCAGTTCCTCGCTCAACAGCGATTCGGACATCAGGGTATCGTATTTTTCTTCTTCCAGCCTGAGCGCGATCTGGCGCAGCATGCGGTTTTCCAGCGCCTCGGAATACCCATGGTAATGCAGCCGCAGGGTCTGCAATGCCTCATCCAGCAGCTTGCACTGCCGCCCCAGCACTTCACCCACGATTTCACTGATACGCGTGCCCAGCGTCGGCTCCATACGCTGGCGCATGAAGCGGGTCAGGGACAGGGAGACGAAATAGCCGATCATCAGCATCTCGAACCGCTCCATCATGCAGTACATGAGAGGCGTGTCGAAATTGAAGCGATGATGGATCACCTGCGCCACACGGAAACGCAGCGATGGGCGCAGCCTGCGGCGCAGGGCGCGGACATAGCCAAAGCGTCCTTCCAGCCGCGCACCATCCACCATGGCCTCGGCCGAGCGCAGCAGCGTCTCCATCACGCGGCGCGACAGCCCCTGTATGCGGAACAGGTCCAGCAGGATGGAACGTTCCCGGTTGGCGACGACAATCAGCGCCAGGGTCACGCGCTGCCGGTCACCCAGGGCGGTGTCAAAGGTATTGGCCTGTTCTTCCGAATGGACGCGCCGGTCGATCACCTCCACCACCGTATTGGTGACGTTGGTGGAAAAGCCCAGTTCGCCTGCGACTTCCTGCGTCTGGTCACGCACTTCACCCAGCCCGATGGCAAGGATCTGGTGGCGCAGCGCCTGATCAATCAGCGGCAGCTGGTCCAGCTTGAGGAACAGCACCAGATACCGCAGCGACATCCCGTTTACGAACAGGGTAATCAGCACGAACCCGGTGGCGATAATGCCAATAAAGTGAGCAATGCTGCTGGAGACATGTTCGTTTTCCGTCACCGCCAGCGCCAGCGCCAGTGTAATGGCGCCACGCAGGCCACCCCACACCATCGTGACCTTGAACGGCGTCGGCACGGGCGGTGACAGCTTGGTCGCGGCAAGGATGGGCAGCATGCCGAACACCACCGCCCCACGTGCCAGCAGCCCGGCGCCCGCGGCCAGCAGGATCAGCACGCAGTCCCATTTGGTCATGCCCACCAGCAGGCGCGGCACCAGCATGGACGCCAGCACGAACACCAGCGACCCGGCCCAGAAAACAAGCTGCTGCCACAACTCGTTCAGGAAGCGCCAAGTCTGGGGGCGGAAGGTGGACGGGCCATAGATCGAAATCGTCAGGCCGGACGCCGCCGTGGCCACCACACCGGAAAAACCCAGGAATTCATCACATACGATATAAGACAGGTACGGCAGCGCCACCGTCAGCGTGACCTCGGCCGCCGGTGCCGCCCCCAGTGCAGGAATGACCATAAGCGTCAGGCGGCCAAACACGATGCCGATGATCAGCGCGCCGATGAAGGAGACAAGGAACTCCAGCACCGCACCACCCAGCATGATCTTGTGGTGCGAGGTGATGGAACCAAGCAGGATGGTGAAAATGGAAATGGCGGCCGCGTCATTCAGCAGCGCCTCCCCTTCCACCAGCCGGGTCAGGCGGCTTGCGGCACCAATTTCCTTGAATATCCCTGCCACGGCCGAAGGGTCGGTCGTCGCCACGATGGAACCAAGCAGCAGGCACACCGCCAGTGGCATGCCGGCAAAGGGATACAGCGCAAAACCGATGGCCGCGGTCGAGACCGCCACCGCCACCACCGCCAGCAGAAGCACGGTCGCGGTTTCATGCGCCAGCCTGCGTACATCAATGCCCAGCGCCCCCTGGAATACCAGTATAGGCAGGAAAATCAGCAGGAACGCTTCGCTGTTAAGCGGGAAATCCAGCAGCGTCTGTGCCGCACCATTGAATATTTCCAGATGGGAATTGCGCAGCACAAGGTCGGCTGCGCCCCCGATCACGATACCCACAATGGCCAGCAGGACGGTTTCGGACAATTCCAGACGGCGGGCAAGCGGCTGGACCGCGCTGACCACGACAAGCAGCACGGCAATCGCCATCAGAATTGCTGCCAGACCCGCTATCTCCATTCAAAATCCCCGACTTCCGGCCATATCATGCTTACAGACCGATCCTAATGGCTGACCATGAACAGATTATGTCCACCGCGTTTCAAATCAACAGAATCTGGCTTATAAGACCAACATCTGGCTGTGAAAGACGTTCCTTCACATACTCACATGCCGCGTATCAATAATGCCACACCAACGTTGCATCAACAACACATGATGCATCACATTATATTCCAGTATTTCACACCCTGACCGCATGATCAGTGGCAGCCAGCCATGCCCGGACCTGTGCCTGCGGGTCCGGCATGCGGATGAAATCGGACACTGCCGAAACACAGTCCGCCCCCGCCGCAATACACAGTGGCGCGCGGGCAAGGGTAATCCCCCCGATGGCGACCAGCGGGATATCGCCAATGCGCCGCTTCCACACCGACAGTTTTTCCGTACCCTGCGGCCCCCAGGGCATTTTCTTCAGCTTCGTGGGCCAGACCGGCCCCAGCGCCACGTAATCCGGGGCGACCGACAGCGCGCGGTCCAGTTCAGCATCACTATGGGTACTGACCCCCAGTTTCAGCCCTGCCGTGCGGATGGCAGGCAGATCCGCCGTATCCAGATCCTCCTGCCCCAGATGGATGAAATCCACCCCTTCCTCGATCGCCACCTGCCAGTAATCGTTCAGCACAAGGCAGACATCATGCGCGCGAGCCAGGCGAAGGGCTTCACGGACCGCGCGGCGCAGGTCATCCTCCCCCATGTCCTTGAGCCGCAGCTGGATCAGCCGCGCGCCCGCCTGCCCCAGACTGCCGACCCAGTGCGCCGCGTCCACGACCGGATAGATACGGGACGGAAGCACCGTGGTCATAGCACGGCCTGCCCGATCACGGGCGTGGAGGGCACGGCCATGTCACGTTCTTCCATCGGGTCGGCAATATAGGCCATGCGCCCTGCCTCCACCGCCATGGCAAAGGCACGCGCCATTTCCGCAGGATTGCCCGCCTTGGCCACCGCCGTATTGATCAGCACCGCGTCATAACCCAGTTCCATCGCCTGTGCGGCATGGGACGGCACACCTATCCCGGCATCAACCACCATGGGCACATCGGGAAAATGGGCCCGCAGCGCCCGCAGGCCAAACAGGTTGTTCAGCCCCTTGCCCGACCCGATAGGCGCGCCCCACGGCATCAGCACTTCACATCCTGCGCGCAGCAGGCGTTCCGCACCAACCAGGTCCTCGGTCATGTAGGGAAAGACCCTGAACCCGTCTTCCGTCAGGATGCGGGCAGCTTCGACCAGCGCGAACATGTCGGGCTGCAGGGTATCGGATTCCCCGATCACCTCCAGCTTGATCCAGTCCGTGCCAAAGACCTCACGCGCCATCTGCGCCGTGGTCACCGCTTCACGCACCGTATGACAGCCCGCCGTATTGGGCAGGACGGGCACATCGAGTTCCCGGATCAGCGCCCAGAACGCCTGCCCCGCGCGCGTGCCTGCGGCCTCGCGCCGCAGCGAGACGGTGACCACCCCGGCCCCGGCCCGGCGCACGGCATCCGCCAGTATTTCGGGGGATGGGTACTGCGCCGTGCCCAGCATCAGGCGTGACGACAGTTCAGTGCCGTAAAAAAGGGTCATTGCGGTTATCCTCCCTGCATGGGGGCCAGAATTTCCACCTGTGCCCCGTCATGCAGGGGGTGGGTCGCGCGCCGGCCGGCCGCGACAAAGCTGCCATCCACCGCGGTCGCAACGCGGGCAGTGGCATCATATCCCAGTTCATCAAGCAATGCTGCCAGGCTTGCCGCCGTCACGTCATGGTGTTCGCCGTTCACCAGAATCCGCATGTCCGTCCTCCCCTTATGGCGGGTTCAGCCCCTGTCAAACACGATGTCGGCCGCCTCGGCCGCGCGAACGGGTGAAAGCAGGAAACCATGCCGATACATGCCATTGATATGGATATGCCGCCCCGACCGCCTGACGGCTGGCATGTTGTCGGGATAGGACGGGCGCAGGCCGGTGCCGGTTTCCAGTATCTCGGCCTCCCCGAACGCGGGATGCAGGGCATAGACCGCACCCAGCATTTCCACCATTGAACGCAGGGTCATGGGTCCCGCGTTCTCGCTTTCGATCATGGTCGCCCCCACCATGTACACATGCCCCGCACGGGGCACGATGTAGATGGGAATGCGCGGATGCAGCATGCGCACCGGACGATGCAGCGTGACATCGGGACAGCGCAGCAACAGCATTTCCCCGCGCACCCCGCGCATATCAACCATCTGGTCGCGGGCCGCAATACCGGTGCAGTCCACCACCCAGTCATAGCCCGACGTGCTGGCGTCAACCGGCACGTTGAAATGCAGGTTGCCCCCCAGTTCAACCAGCCGCGCCGCCAGCGCCTGCAGGGCGTCGCGCGGGTTGACGTGCCCTTCACCCGCGAAAAACAGCGCACGGGAAAAACGGTCGGCAAGGTCGGGTTCCAGTTGCGCGATCCCGGCTTCGCCAATCGTGGAAAAATGCGAAGTCCTGCGTGCGAACCGCATGATTTCACGCACGTCGCGCGGAGGCGCCAGCACCAGGGTACCGTTGCGGTCCACGCCGGGGACATGCTGGTCCCACCAGTCGAGGGAGGCCAGGGACTGCGCGGTGACTTCCGGGGTTGCGGATTCCGCCTCGCACCACGGCGCCAGCATGCCGCCCGCCTTCCATGACGCGCCCCAGCCCACGCGACCGCCACATTCATGCACGCTGACCCGCGCGCCACGTTCAGCCAGGGTAACCGCCGCCGTCAGGCCCGACACACCAGCGCCTCGCACAAGGACGGACGGTCCCGCCCCGTGGGGGATTGCCGTTTGTGCTGCCATATGCGTCGTATCCCCTGTAGCGGTTGTCTGTATCTTGCTGTGATTGTGCCGGTTATGCCTGACGTGTCTATTCAACAGTCACGGATTTGGCGAGGTTGCGCGGCTGGTCCACATCCGTGCCCTTCAGCAGGGCGACCTCATAGGCCAGGATCTGCACCGGGATGGTCTGCAGGATCGGGGCCACGAATTCATCCACGGTCGGGATCGCCACCACGCATTCCGCGATTTCACGCAGGCGCGGCGTCCCGGCCATGTCCGTGAACACCAGCAGGCGCCCCCCGCGGGCCTTGGCTTCCTGCAGGTTGGACAGCGTTTTTTCGAACAATGGCCCCGACGGCACGGTGGCCACCACCGGCACCGTGTTGTCGATCAGGGAAATCGGGCCGTGCTTCATCTCGCCCGCGGCATAGGCCTCGGCGTGGATATAGGTGATTTCCTTGAGCTTCAGCGCCCCCTCCAGCGCCACGGGGAACATCGCCCCACGACCAAGGTAGAGTACGTCGCGCGCTTCGGCCACGATGGTGGCCATGCGGCGGATTTCATCATGGCGTTCGAAGACTTCGGTCGCCTTGCTGGGCAGGTCAAGCAGGGTGGTCACCATGCTTTCCTCCTGCTCCGCGGTCATCAGTCCGCGCGCACGGCCCAGGGCAATGGTCAGGCATGCAAGGACGGACAGCTGCGCGGTAAAGGCCTTGGTGCTGGCGACCGATATTTCAGGCCCCGCCACGGTGCCCAGCACGGCGTCGCTTTCACGTGCCATCGTGCTCTGTTCAACATTCAGCACCGAGACGATATGCTGCCCGGCCTCACGCATGCCGCGCAGGGCGGCCAGCGTGTCCGCCGTCTCGCCCGACTGGGAAATCAGCAGCCCGAGGCCGCCACTGGCCAGTGGCGGATTACGGTACCGCATCTCGCTCGCCACATCTATATCGACCGGCAGGCGCGCATACTGCTCGATCCAGTACCGCCCGATCATGCCAGCGTAAAAAGCCGACCCGCAGGCCGTCAGCACCACGCGCGGAATGGCGGCAAGGTCGAATGGCAGGTCCGGCATCACCACACGCCGGGTGGCCGGGTCGATCATACGCTGCAGGGTCTGCCCGATCACGACGGGATGTTCGTGCAGTTCCTTTTCCATATAGTGCCGGTAGCCGTCCTTGCCGACCGATGCCGCGATCAGCGCGGTCAGCCTGACCGGGCGTTCGACCGGGTTGCCCGCCATGTCAAAGAACGCAGCCCCCGCGGGTGTCACCACGGTCCAGTCCCCGTCATCCAGATAAGCGATGCGGCGTGTCAGCGGCGCCAGCGCCAGGCTGTCGGAGCCAAGGAACATCTCGTTATCGCCAAAGCCCACCACCAGCGGCGCGCCATGCCGCGCGCCGATGACCATGCCATCATGTCCCGCGAAGATCATGGCCAGCGCATAGGCGCCTTCCAGCCGCCTGAGGCATTCATGCGCGGCCTCCCGCGGGGAAAGGCCGCGCTGCAGGTGGTAATCGACCAGCTGGGCGATCGTCTCGCTGTCCGTATCGGTCGAGAAGACCTGCCCTGCCGCCTCAAGTTCGTGGCGCAGTTCCTCGAAATTCTCGATAATGCCGTTATGGACGACCGATACGCGTTCCGTCCCGTGGGGGTGGGCATTGTTTTCGGTGGGCGCGCCATGCGTGGCCCAGCGCGTATGGCCGATGCCGGTCACACCCGGCAGCGGCATGCGCGCCAGAAGGGTGGCCAGATGGTCCAGCTTGCCCGCCGCGCGCCGGCGTTCGACGTGGCCTTCCTCCAGCGTGGCGATCCCTGCGGAATCATACCCGCGATATTCCAGCCGACGCAGCGCGTCCAGAATGACCGGCGTGGCCTGATTGCTGCCAACAACCCCTACAATGCCACACATCAGCCCCGTTCCTTCCTGTTCTTCAGCCGTTCGCGAAATGATGCGGCATATCCTGCCCTGTTTGTCTGGCGTGCCCGGCCAATGGCCATGGCGTCATCAGGCACATCATGGGTAATCACGCTGCCTGCCGCCGTAATGACACCGCTGCCCACCCGCACGGGAGCCACCAGCACCGAATCCGAGCCAATGAAACTGTCTGCGCCAATTTCGGTCCGGTGTTTGTACACACCATCATAATTGCAGGTTATGGTGCCCGCGCCGATATTGGCCCCGCTACCCACCGTGGCGTTACCCAGATAGGTCAGGTGACTGGCCTTGGCCCCCGCCCCCAGTGTCGTGGCCTTGATTTCCACAAAATTGCCCACGCGCGCCCTTGCCCCCACATCGCTGCCGGGGCGCAGGCGGGCATAAGGACCGATCTGCGCACCCGGGCCGATGATTGCCCCCTCAACGTGCGAAAAGGCATGGATTTCCGCGCCACTTTTCACATGTACGCCGGGGCCGAACACCACGTTGGGATGCACCACCGTATCGGGTTCCAGCACGGTATCGGCACACAGGAAGACGGTATCGGGGGCAACAAGCGTCGTGCCGCCATCCATCACCGCCTGCCGGAGCCGCGCCTGCACACAGGCTTCCGCCTGTGCCAGTTCGGCGCGGGAATTGATGCCGCGCAGTTCATCTTCCGGCGCTACCACCGCGCGCACGCTGCGTCCGTCGGACACGGCGCGGGCCACCACATCGCCCAGATAGTACTCACCCTGCGCGTTGTCGTTATTGATTTCATCCAGCCAGCGGCGGAAATCAGCGGCATCAGCGCACAGCACGCCGGCATTGCACAGTCGGATTGCCCGCTCCGCCGGAGTGGCGTCCGCCCACTCCACGATCCGTTCAACCCGCCGGTCATGCGTCACCACGCGGCCATAACGCGCCGGATCGGCCGGTTCCATCGCCAGCAGGGCAAGGCCGGTATCATTGCTGCGGCGCTGTTCCAGCAGGGCGCGCATGGTATCGGGCGTGATCAGGGGGTTATCACCATACAGGACCGCGACATCACCATCGCCAAACAGGGCTTCGGCCTGGCGTGCGGCATGGCCAGTGCCCAGGCGGTCCTGCTGCACCACGACCTGATGCGCGGCGGCAAGGGCCGCCACATCATCCATGTCCGGTCCCACCACCACCACGATACGGTCAAAGACCCGGGCCGCATTATCCAGCAGGTAGCGCAGCATGGGCTGCCCCGCCAGCAGGTGCATGACCTTGGGACGCTGCGATTTCATGCGCGTGCCACGACCCGCCGCCAGTATGACAGCGGTCGACAGGGTGCGTGCAGGGGCGGATACTGCGGTATCGGTCTGGGTATTCATGGCAGTGTGCGGGTACTCCGCCCCTGCGTTGCCTGTCAAACCCTTATGCGCGCGCGATACCATCACTTAGAATTTCCGATTGCTACTTCATTCATATGCTCAAAGGCGTTCATGATGACTTCTCTCCCGCCCCGCCTTGCCGTTTTTGACATGGACGGCACGCTTATCGACAGCCTTCCCGATCTTGCGGCCTGCGCCAACCGGCTTCTGGCGCATTACGGCCTGCCACCCATAGCAACGCAGCAGGTCCGCCCCATGATTGGTGATGGCGTGGCCGTCCTGGTCAGCCGCCTGCTGGTCCATGCGGGATCCGCCGCCACGGGCATTGACGCAGCCGAAGCAACCAGACGCTACATGGCCGATTACACGCCCCATTCAACCGACCTGTCCCGCCCCTTTCCCGGCACCGTCAGCATGCTGGAGGAATTGCGGGCCGCAGGGTGGCAGATGGCTGTCTGCACCAACAAGCCCGTTGCCGCGGCACGCCATATCCTGCAGGTCCTTGATCTGGAAAAATGGTTCGTGGCCGTGGGTGGGGGCGACAGCTTCAGCGTGCGCAAACCCGACCCGCGCCATCTGCTGGGTACGATTGAAATGGCGCATGGCGACCCGAAGCGCGCGATCATGACCGGCGATCATCATAACGACATGGCCACCGCCATCGGGGCGCATGTCCCCGCCATCTTCGCCCGCTGGGGTTATGGTCGCCCGGAAATGGAAGCGGGCGCCACGGTCGGTGCCGATTCCATTTCCGAAATCCCCCATCTGGCCAATGAGCTGGTGCCCGCGTAACCACGTCAGACGTCGAGGTTGGCAACCTTCAGCGCGTTGCCAACAATGAAGTCGCGGCGGGGTTCGACCACATCCCCCATAAGGGTGGAAAAGACCTGCGCCGCGTTTTCCACATCGCCTACCTTGACCTGCAGCAGGGTACGCATGGCGGGATCCAGCGTGGTTTCCCACAGCTGTTCGTCATTCATTTCCCCCAGCCCCTTGAAGCGGTTGATGGACAGGCCCTTGCGGCCCTGCGCCAGAATCCGTTCATACAGCGATGCCGGCCCGTTGAAGGGCTGGGGCTGCCCGTCAATGACCAGTTGCACCGCCCCTGCGAAATCAGCCACCAGACGGTCGTGGCGATCAGCCAGCCACCGCACTTCCGCGCTGCGCAGCGCCAGGGCCTCAAGGCGGTAGACCTCGCCTACCCCACGCACGCTGCGGGCCATTTCCAGGCCGCTGTCACTGACGGCAACCTTCCACCCGCGTTCAGTGGGGGGAGACACCGCGTCCAGCCGCGCCTGCAGGTCCACAATCCGTTCCGGCACCGCCTGCGGGTCAGCCCGCAGCGCACCCGCAATCGCCGCCTGTTCCAGAATCCAGACCGGCACCCGCGCCGACAGGCGTGACAGGGCACGGGTCACGTCACGGATGAACATCACGTCGGAACGCATGGCCTCGCCCCCGACCTCGCGCCCGTCGGCATATTGCAGCGTGGCATTGGCCAGCGCCTTGTCCAGCAGGTAGGATTCCAGTGCCGCATCATCCTTCAGGTACCGCTCGTCATTGCCGCGCTTGGCGCGGTACAGCGGCGGCTGGGCGATATACAGGTACCCGTTTTCAATCAGTTCGGGCATCTGCCGGAAGAAGAAGGTCAGCAACAGCGTGCGGATATGCGACCCATCCACGTCAGCATCGGTCATGATGACGATGCGGTGGTAACGCAGTTTTTCAATCGAAAAGCCGCCATGTTCCACATCACCCCGGCCAATCCCGGTGCCCAGTGCGGTAATCAGCGTCCCGATTTCAGCCGAACCCAGCATGCGGTCGAACCGCGCGCGTTCGACATTCAGGATCTTGCCCTTCAGCGGCAGGATGGCCTGGAACCGCCGGTCACGCCCCTGCTTTGCCGTGCCGCCGGCCGAGTCACCCTCGACGATGAACAGTTCGGACTTTGCCGGATTACGTTCCTGACAGTCGGCCAGCTTGCCCGGCAGGGAGGAAATATCCAGCACCCCCTTGCGCCGCGTCAGTTCACGCGCGCGCCGCGCCGCCTCACGCGCGGCGGCCGCATCCATGACCTTCGCCACGATGTGGCGGGCTTCCTTGGGGTGGGTTTCAAACCAGTGGGAAATCATGTCGGCGGCGGCGGCATGCACCACCGGCTGCACTTCGGATGAGACCAGCTTGTCCTTGGTCTGGGATGAGAATTTGGGGTCCGGCACCTTGACCGACAGCACGGCGGTCAGGCCTTCGCGCATGTCCTCGCCATTCAGGGCGTGGCTGTCCTTCTTGCTGGCATTGGCTTCGGCATAACGACCGACCACGCGGGTCAGCGCCTGACGGAAACCGGCCAGGTGCGAACCGCCATCGCGCTGGGGAATGTTGTTGGTGAAGCACAGCATGGTTTCATGGAAACTGTCGTTCCATGTCAGGGCGAATTCGACCTTGATGCCGTTTTCATCATTCTGCAGGCTGCCGGTAATCGGCGGCTCGACAATCGCGTTCTTGCCCTGGTCCAGCCATTCGACAAAAGCACACAGGCCGCCTTCGTAATGGAATTTCTCCTCACGCGCCGGGGTGTGGCGTTCGTCACGCAGGACGATTTTTAGCCCGGAATTGAGGAAGGCCAGTTCACGCAGGCGACGTTCGAGAATCGGGAATTCGAACTCCACCTTGGCAAATGTCCCGGCGCTGGGCTTGAACGTGACCTGCGTGCCGGTCGGGTCACTGCTTTCGCCCACCACGCGCAGCGGTTCATCGCGCTCACCCGCGCGGAAACGGATCATGTGTTCCTTGCCATCGCGCCAGATACGGACTTCCATCCATTCCGACAGCGCGTTGACCACGGCAGCGCCCACACCGTGCAGGCCGCCCGATACCTTGTAGGAATTCTGATTGAACTTGCCGCCCGCGTGCAGCTTGGTCAGCACGACTTCGGCCGCGCTCACCCCTTCTTCATGGTGCATGTCGGTCGGGATGCCACGCCCGTCGTCACGTACGCTGACGCTGCCATCCCCGTTGAGGGTCACGATGCAGGTGGTGGCAAAGCCTGCCTGCGCCTCATCCACGGCATTATCGATGATTTCGAAGGCCATGTGGTGCAGGCCCGACCCGTCATCGGTATCGCCGATATACATGCCGGGGCGCTTGCGTACCGCGTCCAGCCCCCTCAGAACCGAGATGGATGCCGCATCATAGTCCGCAGCGGGTGTTACACCCCCCACGGCCTCGGCATCGTGTTTCTGATCGGGACTGGATTGATCGGACATGCCGGCAGATGCTCCACAGCGGACAACAACAAAATAACAGAATGCATTATAGCCTGAACCACCCGGCGGAACCAGCATTCCCCACCGAAATCATGCACGTGGCGCGAGATTACCTTCGCCCGGCGTCACGAATTCGGCAATCTGGCGCAACGGGGCAAACTGTTCGTGGTCCGTGCCGGTCAGGAACACGCCCGTATCCATCCGTCCAATGGCCTGGAACAGGGCGTCACGTCGCACATCATCCAGATGCACCAGCGGTTCATCCAGCAAAAGCATGGGCATCTGCCCCCGGCATGCGGCCAGGATACGGGCATGTGACAGGACGATACCCAGCAGCAGCGCCTTCTGCTGGCCCGTGCTGGACTGGCTGGCCGGGCGCAGGCTCAGCCGGTCGGCCATGCGCAGGTCGGTACGGTGCGCGCCAAAGCGACTTCCCCCACGCTGGCGGTCGATCATACGCATGGCCGCGATCTGTTCCGCCAGCCAGTCTTCCACCGCAAGGGCGGGCATTTCGCGCAACCGGTCGGCAATCGCGCAGTCCAGTTCCAGCCACGCGGCGGGAAAGCCGTCGGCCACCGCCTGTTCATCAGCATTCAGCCGCGCCACCATATCCACCCGGGCGGCAACCGCGGCCACGGCATGACGCGCCATGGTGCGTTCAAGGGCGGCCAGCCAGTCCTCATCCGCCCCACGTTGCGCCAGCAGGCGGCTGCGCTGCATCATCGCGCGGTCATGGGCCGCCAGTTCCCGCGCATGGCCGGGTTCCAGCGCCAGCACCAGCCGGTCCAGAAAGCGGCGACGACCGCCTGCCCCTTCCTGAAACAGGCGGTCCATCTGTGGTGTCAGCCATACGGCGGAAAAATATTCACCCACGGCATCGCGGTTGCGCAGGGCCTGCCCATCAACACGGAACGCCCGTCGTTCAGGCCGGATGGGGTCGGCCCCGGTGGCGATCTGGATGGACAGGGCGTCATCACCCCACTGCGCCGCGACATCGGCGGCAACACCCCACAGGGTGGCATTGTTACGGGGCAGTTCATCCATGCGCGCGCCCCGCAGGCCACGTCCGGGCACCAGCAGCGAGACCGCTTCCAGCAGGTTGGTCTTGCCGCTGCCATTCGGCCCGGTAATGACCGTGACCGGGCATGCCGGTTTCCATGAAAGATGGTGGTAATTACGGAAATCCGTAAGAACCAGCCGCGTCACGCAGGCCATGCGACCAGACGGCCGCGCGTGATCACACGCGCATCGGCATCAGGACATACAGCGCGGACGGGCTGTCCACATCACGCACGATGGTGGGCGCGGAACTGTCGGAAAAGGCAAATTCCACTTCCTTTTCCACCTGATCGGTAATGTCGTTCAGGTACCGGGCCTGAAAGCCGATCTCGATGGGGGTTGCGTCATAGGAGACGTGGTTTTCGTCCAGTTCTTCCGTCGCGGTACCCTGGTCCTGACTGGCGGCGGACAGGGTCAGCAGGTTGTGCGCCATGCTCAGCTTGACCGGGCGGGAGCGTTCCTGACTGATCGCGGCCACGCGGGATACGGCGTCGGAAAAGATCTTCTTGCCCACGCGCAGGATCCTGTCATTGCCGTGCGGGATCACGCGTTCATATTCAGGGAAGGTGCCGTCAATCAGCTTGGATGTCAGCGTGATGTTGCCGATGGAGAACTGGATGCGGGTATCGGAAAGGGCAACATCAACCTGCTCCGGGCCTTCATCAAGCAGCTTGCGCAGTTCGGCCACAGTCTTGCGCGGCACGATCACACCAGGCATGCCGGCACTGCCTGCGGGCAGTTCGGTTTCCACCCGGGCCAGACGGTGCCCGTCGGTTGCCACCGCGCGCAGCACCTGCCCCGCATCGCCTTCGGCCACATGCAGGAAAATGCCGTTGAGGTAATAGCGCGTCTCCTCGGTGGAAATCGCGAACCGCGTGCGGTCGATCAGGCCACGCAGCACCTGTGCCGGAATACTGAATTCATGCGGCAGGTTCCCCGCCATCATGGACGGGAAATCATCCACGTCCAGCACGTTCAGGCTGGTGGCGAACCGGCCCGCCCGCAGGCCCAGCGGCGCATCGCCCCCGGCATGGTCCAATTCAACCTGCGCGCCATCGGGCAGCTTACGCACGATTTCATACAGGACAGCCGCCGGCGCCGTGACCGCGCCATCACGATGGGTTTCGGCCGCAACGCCCTCGACAACCGCGATTTCCATGTCGGTGGCGGTCAGGGTCATGGCGCCGTCCACGACATTGATCAGCACGTTGGCCAGGATGGGGATGGTATTGCGCTTCTCGGCAACGCTCTGGATATGGGCCAGTGCCTTGAGCAGCGTTACGCGGTCGGCCTTCAACTTCATCGGTACAATATCCTCCACATCCCGTCCCGTCACGGCAGGCATACGTGCAGACGGGGGGCGACCAGTCTAGCAGCCCCTTGCGACTCTGGTAAAGAGGTCGTTGAATCCTAAATTCGTTCAGCTTTCCAGCATGCGCCGCAGCAGTTCCACGTCCTCGGCAAAGGCAGGATCCTGTTCCATCAGTTCCGTCACCCGGGTCACCGCGTGCATGACCGTCGTATGGTCACGGTTGCCGAACTTGCGCCCGATTTCAGGCAGGGAACGGCTGGTCAGCTGCTTGGCCAGGTACATTGCCACCTGCCGGGGACGCGCCACGGCGCGCGCACGCCGGGCCGAGGACATGTCGGTCAGGCGGATATTCCAGTGCTCAGCCACCTTGCGCTGGATTTCCTCGATGGTGACGCGACGGTCATGCGCCTTGAGGATGTCATGCAGCACGTCCTGCGTCGCCTCCAGCGTCACGGGACGGCCAAACAGGTTGGCATGCGCGATCAGGCGGTTCAGCGCGCCCTCAAGCTCACGCACGTTCGACGTGATCTTGTGGGCGAGGAATTCCAGCACCTTGGCGGGCACCACCACGCCGGACGCACTGGCCTTGGCCTCAAGGATGGAAATACGCAGTTCGAACGTGGTGGCATGGATATCCGCCACCATGCCACAGCCAAGGCGGGTGCGCAGCCTGTCCTCCAGCCCCGACAGGTCGGAAGGCGACTTGTCGGCCGATACCACGATCTGCCGTCCCGCATCAACCAGCGCATTGAAGGTGTGGAAGAATTCTTCCTGCGTATTGTCCTTGCCGATCAGGAACTGCAGGTCATCGATCATCAGCACATCGACGGAGCGCAACTGTTCCTTGAATTCCATGGTGGACTGGGACCGGATGGCCGCGATGAAGCGGTACATGAACTTTTCCGCCGACATGTAAGCGACAGATACCTTGCCCTCACGCAGCAGTTCTGCGCCGATCGCGTGCATGAGATGCGTCTTGCCCAGACCAACACCACCATACAGGAACAGCGGGTTGAAACCGGGGCTGGACGGCCGTTCCGCAACCCGGCGGGCGCAGGCATAGGCGAATTCGTTGGGCTTGCCCACGACAAAGGTATCGAAGGTGAAACGCGGATCCAGGGGGGCGGCAAGATCGCTGCGCACTTCGGCCTGACGCGGTTCCTCCACCACAGGGGCGGGCGCTGCCGGACGGGGGGCGGCTTCTTCACGCGCCACTGCGGCGGTGGCGGGGGTCGTCACGCCATCTGCCGGGGGTGTCGCGGATGCGCTACCGGGCCGCGCGACCTGCAGTTCGACACGGCGGATGGCCGGCACCTCGGCATTCCAAAGTGTACCAAGCCGGTCACCATACTGCCCGCGCACCCAGTCACGCAGGAACCGGGTGGGCAGGTAGAGGGTGATCTCATCCTCCTCCACCGGGCCGACCGTGATCTGGCGCAGCCACGTGCGGTACTCGACTTCCCCGACCTCGGCCTTCAGCCGTTCGCAGATGCGCGACCAGTGAATGGCGAGCACACTTTTCTGCGCATTGGCTTCCGCAACCGCGTCATAGCCTTCCAGTCCGCCCGTCATATCCGCTCCCGGCTACATGGAACGCAGGGCAGACGTCCCCGCGTCGTCCCCGCCCCATCCCTAACTGTTCCACAACGCCATTGACCCCGCACGCAGCGGGCAGGAAGCCAGTCGCGCACCAGACACGACCCACAACCCGGACCCCAGGCCCAAGGCAACAGATGACGTTGGAATTATCCACATAAGGTAGAGCAGGGAATCGGTCGAAGCAACGGGAATCTGTCCCCATTCCATCAAAACCCGATTACGTGCATGGAAATGGCAAACAAAAAAGGCCGTTACCGCCACTAATGGCGATATACGACCTTCTTCATTACTTGCCGCATTCTTTCAGATGAAAGAAATCAACAGTCCTTTACGCCGCAGCGAGGGACTTGATGCGGGCGGACAGGCGCGAAATACGACGGGCAACGGTGTTGGCATGAAGAACGCCCTTGCCAACCGCACGCTGCAGTTCCGGCTGCGCCGCGCGCAGTGCAACGGCGGCGTCGTCCTTCTTGCCGGTCGCGATGGCGACCTCGACCTTCTTGACGAAGGTGCGCACGCGCGACAGGCGTGCCGTGTTGCGGGCGTTGCGGACTTCGTTCTGGCGGATGCGCTTACGCGCTGATGCTGTATTGGCCATTGCTCTCAGTTCATCTGCATAAATCAGGTTACGGCGGTCCGCCACCCGATCGTTGCGGACATCCCATATCAGGCTGGCGATCTAGTCCACCCTGACCCCATTCGTCAAGACAAGTCTTTGCCCAAATCGTCTTTTACCCCCTGCTGGCGGGGACAGAAAAAGCTTGAACGCCCGGACTGGGTGATCCGGACGACCCCATCGCATGCCGGTGGACCGGGACAGTCGGGGCAGCCTTCTCCCTCCCGCCCATACACGCGCCAGGCATGCTGGAAATAGCCCAGCTCCCCATCCGGTTGCACGTAATCACGCAGGCTTGAGCCACCGGCGGCGATTGCCTCCTCCAGCACCGTGCGGATTTCGGTGGCAAGCCGTCCATGCTGCGCCGCACTGATCTCTCCTGCCGCGCGTGCCGGGTGGATGCGTGCGCGAAACAGGGCTTCAGACACATATATGTTGCCAAGCCCCGCCACCACGCGCTGGTCCAGCAGCAGGGCCTTGATGCTGGTGCGCCGCCCCTTGCCGCGGGCAGCCAGCCACGGACCGCCAAACCGGTTACCCAGCGGTTCCGGTCCCATGCCCGCCAGCAGGCGGTGATTTTCCACCGCTGCCACAGGCACCAGATCGACCATGCCGAAACGCCGCGGGTCAACCAGCCCGCAGCGCGCGCCCTGCGCCGTTTCGATCACCAGGTGTTCATGCAATGCGGGCGGCTGGTCGCGTTCAGCCGCAGCGGGGCGTGACAGCAGCACCCGGCCGGACATGCCAAGATGCAGCACCACGACCATCCCGCCCGAAAGCGTGATGAGGATATATTTCCCCCGGCGGGCGAATCCATCGACCCTGCGTCCCTGCAGCGCTGCCGCCAGGCCGGGCGGAAACGGCCATCGCAGGCCGGTATGGTGCGTGCTGGCGCGTGAAATAGTGTGACCTTCAAGATGCACTCGCATCCCGCGCATCACAGTTTCGACTTCAGGTAGTTCCGGCATGGCCTCATCTGGGGTTATACCTGTGCATCATGACCGACATTAGCCAGCCATACCATCCCTCCCCTTCCGCCGGCCGTCCCGATGACCGCCATGCGGATACCACCGATTTCGGCTTCCGTGACGTGCCGTTGCGCGAGAAGAAATCCCTGGTCCGGAATGTCTTTGACAGCGTGGCCTCCAAATACGACATCATGAATGACGTGATGTCGCTGGGCATTCACCGCGCGTGGAAGAAGATTTTCGTCAACGAACTCGGGCCCCACCCCGACCTGTCGCTGCTCGACCTTGCGGGCGGCACGGGCGACATTTCTTTCGGGTGGCTGCGTGGCGGCGGCGGCCCTGCCATCCTGTCCGACATCAATGTCAGCATGCTGACGGTAGGCCGCAACCGTGCGCTGGAACGCGGGCTTGTCTCGGGCCTCAACTTCTTGGCAGTCGATGCCGAAGCCATTCCGCTGGCCAACAACTCGGTCGATCGTGTCTCCATCGCATTCGGCCTGCGCAACTGCACGGACAAACTGCAGGTGCTGCGTGAAGCCCATCGCATCCTGCGGCCGGGCGGGCGGTTCCTATGCCTTGAATTCTCCCGCGTGCAGGTCGCGGCCTTCGCGCCGGTCTACGATGCGTGGTCCTTCCACGTGTTGCCACGCATGGGGGCCGCGATCGCGGGGGACCGTGAAAGCTACCAGTACCTGGCCGAAAGCATCCGCATGTTCCCCGATCAGGAAACGCTGGCGGACATGATGCGCGAAGCCGGTCTGGAACGCGTGTCCTACCAGAATCTGTCCGGCGGGATTGCGGCAATCCATTCCGGCTGGAAAATCTGATGGGGGATGGGGCAACCCGTTCCGTCCTGCTGGTCGTGGGTGGCGGCATTGCCGCCTACAAGGCGCTGGAGCTGATTCGCAGACTACGCGAACACGGCGTGCGCGTGCGCACGGTGCTGACGGATGCGGGGGCACGATTCGTCACCCCCATGTCCGTTCAGGCGCTGAGTGGCGAACGCGTTTTTAGCGACCTGTTTTCCCTGACCGATGAAAGCGAGATGGGGCATATCGCCCTGTCGCGTAGCAGTGACCTGATCGTGGTCTGCCCCGCCACCGCCGACCTGCTGGCCCGCATGGCGGCCGGGCTGGCCGGTGACCTGGCCACCACCGTGCTGCTGGCCACCGATACGCCGGTGCTGGTGGTCCCCGCCATGAACGTGCGTATGTGGACCCATGCCGCGACACAGGCCAATGCCGCAACCCTGCGCGCACGTGGCGTGAATTTCGTGGGGCCGGAATCTGGCCTCATGGCATGTAACGAATCCGGGCCGGGCCGCCTGGCGGATACGGACACGATCCTTGCTGCCATACTGCGCGAACTGTCCCCTGACATGCCGCTTGCGGGACGCCGCGCACTGGTGACCGCAGGCCCTACGCACGAACCGATCGATCCCGTGCGCTACATCGCCAACCGTTCTTCCGGCACCCAAGGGTACGCCATTGCCGAAGCCCTTGCGGCGGCGGGCGCAGATGTAACGCTGGTCAGTGGCCCCACCACCCTGCCCGCCCCGGCAGGCGTGCGGACCATAAGGGTGGAAACGGCGCGCGAAATGCTGGATGCCTCCCGTCACGCGCTGCCTTGCGACATTGCCATATGCACCGCCGCCGTGGCTGACTGGCATGTTGCCCCGGCCCCCCAGAAGATCAAGAAGACAGCGGATGCGGCCCCGCCCGCGCTGCAACTGGTGCCCAACCCCGATATCCTCGCGATACTGAGCAGGCCTGGCCCCACGCGACCCGAACTGGTGATCGGGTTTGCTGCGGAAACCGAGCATATGCTGGCCCATGCCACCGCCAAGCGCGCACGCAAGGGATGTGACTGGATCGTGGCCAATGATGTCAGCCCCGGCACCGGGATCATGGGCGGCACGGAAAACGAGATCACCCTGATCGATGCTGCGGGCTGCGAACACTGGCCCCGGCTGGACAAGGCGCAGGTCGCGCGCAGGCTGGTTGCGCGGATCGCGACTTTCCTGCAAACGCCACACCCCAACCCTGAATAACCCGACGGACCAAACCATGACTTCCTCCCCCCTGCCCATCCAAGTCCGCCGCCTGGCCCATGCCCATGGGCTGCCGCTGCCGGCCTATGCCACCGATGGCGCGGCCGGAATGGACCTGCTGGCCGCCGTGACCGAACCGATGGCCATTGCGGCCGGTGGTCGCGCGCTGGTGCCCACGGGGCTGTGTGTGGCGCTGCCACGTGGGTATGAAATGCAGATCCGCCCGCGTTCGGGCCTTGCGCTGAAACATGGCATCACCCTGCCCAACGCGCCGGGCACGATTGATGAGGATTACCGGGGGGAAATCGGTATCATCGTCATGAACACGGGTAGCGAACCCTTTGTGGTTGAACGCGGCATGCGCATTGCACAGGCGGTGCTGGCCCCGGTGGTGCGCGGGACATGGATTGAATATTCGGAACTGGAGGAAACGGATCGTGGCGCGGGCGGCTTTGGCAGTACGGGCACCGCAGGGTGACAGACGGCAGCCTGCCGGGGAGCCTGCGGGTCCGCCCCAACGTCGCGGACCTGCTTGGCCTGCTGGCGATCATGGCGGGGGCCGTCATTGTCGCCACCGCCGGACGCCACATGCTGGTGCCCATTCCCGCCAGTGAGGCGGGGACCATCCACCTCAACCCTGCCTGGCTACCCGCCTATGCCGTGCGGACCACGCTGCGCATGTTTGCAGCCCTCGCCGCCTCCCTGGTCTTTACCTTCACCTATGCCGTCTGGGCCGCCAAGAGCCGGCGCGCGGGACAGGTGCTGATCCCGCTGCTGGATATCCTGCAATCGGTGCCGATCCTTGGCTTCCTGACATTTACGGTGGTCTTTTTCCTTGGCCTGTTTCCCGGCCGGATGATGGGGGCGGAACTGGCCGCCATCTTTACCATCTTCACCAGCCAGGCCTGGAACATGGCCTTTGCCATGTATCAGGCGCTGCGCACCGTGCCGCCTGACCTGGAGGAGGCCGCCCTGTGCTTCGGCCTGACGCCATGGCAGCGTTTCTGGCGGCTGGAGGTGCCGTTCGCCATCCCGTCGCTGGTCTGGAACACCATGATTTCCATGTCAGGCGGGTGGTTCATGGTCGTCTATTCCGAAACGATTACGGTCGGGAACACCGATATCGCCCTGCCGGGAATCGGGTCGTATGTGGGCGTTGCGATCGAACAGCGCAACATATGGGCGATCTTCTACGCCATCGCTGCCATGCTGGCGGTCATCCTGGCCTATGACCAGCTTTTGTTCCGCCCGCTGGTGGCATGGTCGGCGCGCTTCCAGACCGATGAGGGCACGACGCTTGCTGCACCCGACCCATGGGTGCTGACCCTGCTACGGCGCACGCACCTGCTGCGGCAGGCCTGCCTGAAGCTGGGCGACATGATGACCCGCATCGGCTGGCTGCCTCTGGGACCGCGCCCCTCCGCCCCCCGGCGGCTGCTTGTCCCCTCCCGCCTGCTGGATGGCGCATGGATTGCGGCGCTGAGTGTGTGTGCCATCACCATCGGGTGGAAAACATGGGCGTATGCCAGCACCCATTACACAATGGGACAGGTACTGCATGTCACCATGCTGGGTGGCATCACGCTGGTGCGCGTCATGGTGACGGTCATTGTGGCGTCACTGATATGGGTGCCGCTGGGAATATGGCTGGGCCTGTCGCCCCGCCGGGCGCGACGCGCGCAGATGGCGGCACAGTTCATGGCCGCCTTCCCAGCCAACCTGTTCTTCCCGCTGGTGGTGGTGGGAATCGTGCGGTGGCACCTGAACAGCAATATCTGGCTGACGCCGCTCATGCTGCTGGGCACGCAATGGTATATTCTGTTCAACATTGTGGCGGGAGCGTCCTCCTATCCCGGTGACCTGCTGGAAGCCGCCGATAACTTCCATGTCCGGGGCTGGCTGTGGTGGCGGCGTGTGATGCTGCCGGGCATTACGCCATATTTCATTACCGGCGCGCTGACCGCATCGGGTGGGGCATGGAACGCCGCCATCGCAACCGAGGTCGCAAGCTGGGGCGACACGACGCTAAGTGCGAACGGGCTGGGTGCCTATATCGCCCACGCCACCGTGGCGGGTGCAACCGGTCAGGTGGGTCTGGGCATGGTGGTCATGGCGGCGTTCGTGCTGCTGCTCAATCGCGCCCTGTGGCGTCCGTTATCCAATTATGCCGCACGGCATTACACCTTTGACTGAGAGTTCATGATGCAGCAGCCCGAACCCGCCCCAGCCCAGCCCAAGCCCGGGACGGAGCTTGTCCGGATCATCAACTGCCGGCAGGCCTATCACAAGGAAAGTGCCACCGACCTGGTGGTGCTGGATGGGGTGAACCTGTCCATCCGCAGCGGGGAAATCGTGGGACTGCTGGGCCGGTCGGGATCGGGCAAGTCCACGCTGCTGCGCATTATCGCGGGCCTGCTGCCGCCCACGGCGGGCGAGGTCATATGGAAAGGCAAGAAGCTGGAAGGCCCCGCCGATGGCATTTCCATGGTGTTCCAGTCATTTGCGCTGTTCCCGTGGCTGACGGTACAGAAAAATGTGGAACTGGGGCTGGAGGCAAAGGGCGTGCCCGTGGCCGAGCGCCACAAGCTGGCCGAGGACGCGATCGGGCTGATCGGGTTGGGTGGGTATGAAAACGCCTATCCCAAGGAGTTGTCGGGTGGCATGCGCCAGCGCGTGGGACTGGCGCGGGCGCTGGTGGTGCACCCTGACCTGCTGTTGATGGATGAACCGTTTTCGGCGCTGGATGTGTTGACGGCGGAAAACCTGCGCACCGACCTTGTGGAACTGTGGGCGGAAAAGAAGCTGCCCATCCAGTCCATCCTGCTGGTCACGCATAATATCGAGGAAGCGGTGCTGATGTGCGACCGTATCCTGATCTTTTCCTCCAACCCCGGCCGGGTCGCCTATGAACTGCAGGTGCCCTTTGAACACCCCCGTAACCGTGAAGACGCGGCCTTCCGCCAGTTCGTGGACCGGATTTACGCGCTCATGACCCGTCGTGCGCCCGTGGTGTCGGAAGCGGACATGACCGACCCGGACATGAAGCATGTGCAGATCACGGCCGATGCCGTGGCCCTGCCCGCGCTGCCGATCAATACCATCGTGGGCATGATGGAAACATTGGCCGCCGACCCGCTGCATGGCCGCGCGGACCTGCCGCTGCTGGCCAGCCGGTTGCAGCTTGAACTGGATGACCTGTTCCCGTTAGGCGAGTCGCTGCAACTGCTGGGCTTTGCCGAACTGGAGGATGGCGACATCATGCTGACCCCCGAAGGCATGCGCTTTGTCCAGAGTGAGCATGACATCCGCAAGAACATCCTGTGGCACAGCATGCTGCACAACATTCCCATGGTGCGCACCATCCGCGCCGTGCTGGATGAACGCCCCAATCACCGCGCCAGCGCCGAACGCTTCCGTGATGAACTGGAAGACAGCATGTCCCCTGATTATGCCCGCCAGACACTGCAGACGCTGATCGGCTGGGCACGCTATGCCGAACTGTTTGATTTTGATGAAGAAGCCGACCAGCTTTTCCTGGATGACGAAACCGAATAACCGGCCTTATCCCGCCGTATCCACCAGCCGGTCGCGAAACAGGCGGCGCATCTTGGCAATCTTGGGCGGGATGACCGCGCTGCAATAGGGATTGCCGGGATTACGGGCGAAATAGTCGCGGTGATAATCCTCGGCTGGCCAGAAATGCGTCAGCGGCGTGATTTCGGTCACCAGCGGATCCGGCCATACCTTTGCCTCCGCGATTTCATTGCGGATGGCATAGGCCGTCATTTCCTGTTCTGGTCCCTGCCAGAATATGGCGGAACGATACTGCGTCCCCACGTCATTGCCCTGCCGGTTGAGCGTGGTGGGGTCATGCATGACAAAGAAGATCCGCAGCAGGTCGGCGCATGACAGTTCAGCGGGGTCGAACGTCACGCGCACGACCTCCGCATGGCCGGTGCGGCCAGAACAGACCTGTTCATAGGTGGGATTGGCAGTATGGCCCCCGGCATAACCGGGTTCCAGTCCCGCCACGCCGCGCAATTCCTTAAGCGGCGCTTCGAGACACCAGAAGCAGCCTCCACCCAGCACCAGTGTTTCCAATGCGTTTTCGGTCATGGTGGCTTCCTTCCCCTAACTTGCCATGAAGAGAATGTTCCAGAAATTTCTGGTGAAGCTTTTTTCAAGAAGCTTCGAAGAATGCCGCCTTTTTGAAAAAAGGCGGCACCCAGAAACTTTTATTCCCTTAAGACAATCCTTTACGCAATGCGCGCCAGAGCCGCTTTCAGCCGCACGCGCTCCGCCTGAAACGTCTCAAGGCGTTCGCGGTTCTCGGCCACGACTTCAGGCTTGGCCCGGGCCACGAAATCGGCGTTGCCCAGCTTGCGCTCGACCTTGGCAATTTCGCCATCGACCTTGGTGCATTCCTTTTCCAGCCGCTGGCGTTCAACGGCAAGGTCAATGATCCCGGCAAGGGGAATGACCAGCGTAGCTTCATCCACCACCAACTGTGCAGCACCCTGCGGCATTTCACCTTCCAGCGGCTGCACTTCGGATACGCGCGCCATGCGCCCGATCGCTTCCGACCATTTGGCGGCCCGCGCCACGGTCACCGGCGATGCATCACGCAGCAGGACGGGGGCCAGACGGGACGGCGGCACGTTCATTTCCGACCGCACGGTACGGATCGCGCTGATGAAACGGATCAGCCATTCCATTTCCGCGCGCGCCTCGCCGGCCCCTTCCAGATGTTCGGGCTGCGGCCACGGTGCCGTAATCAGCGACCCTTCCGGCCCGAAACCGAAATGCTGCCACAGGCTGTCGGTCACGAACGGGGTGACGGGCTGCAGCAGGCGCATGATGGTGCCTAGCACATGGGCTGCCACCGCACGGGTTTCGACTGCTTCCGCCGTATCACCGGCGGCAAAGACCGGCTTGGCCAGTTCAAGGAACCAGTCACAGAAACAGTTCCAGACAAAGCGGTAGCATACGGCGGCGTATTCATCGAAACGGAAGGCTTCCAGCGCCTTTGTCGCATCTTCCACCGCCTGCGCCAGTTCCGCCAGGATCCAGCGGCCCAGCGGCGACTGCACGCTGTCCGGACGGAACCCCGCGACGGGTGCCACGCCATTCATTTCGCAAAAACGCGCGGCATTCCAGATCTTGGTGATGAAGGAACGGTATTCCTCCACCTTCCTGCGACCAAGTTTCACATCACGACCCAGACCGGTCAGCGAGCAGATGCAAAAGCGCATGGCATCCGCGCCATAGCTGTCGATCATTTCCAGCGGGTCGATGCCGTTGCCCTTGGACTTGGACATTTTCTGCCCACGTTCATCGCGCACCAGCCCATGGATGAACACCTGCCTGAAGGGTACGTCCTTCATGAAGTGCAGGCCCATCATCATCATCCGGGCGACCCAGAAGAAGATGATGTCAAAGCCGGTCACCAGCACGTCGGTCGGGTAATAGCGGGCCAGTTCCGGCGTCTGCTGTGGCCAGCCCAGCGTGGAAAACGGCCACAGCGCGGAGGAGAACCACGTATCCAGCACGTCCTCGTCCCGCGTCAGCGCCGTATCCTGCCCGTAATGGGCGCGGGCCTGCGTGGCGGCATCGGCTTCGTCATGGGCGACGAATACATGCCCGTCCGGGCCATACCATGCCGGGATGCGGTGGCCCCACCATAACTGGCGGCTGATGCACCATGGCTGGATGTCGCGCATCCAGGCATAGAAGGTGTTTTCCCACTGCCGGGGCACGAATTCGATCTTGCCGCTTTCCACCGCGTCAATCGCGGGACCGGCAAGGGTCTTGGCATCACAGTACCACTGCGTGGTCAGGCGGGGTTCGACCACTGCGCCGCTGCGTTCGGCATGGGGCACCTGATTGGTGTGCGGCTCGATCTTTTCCAGCCATTCAAGGCGTTCAAGTTCAGCCACCATCGCCTTGCGCGCTTCATCGCGCGGCATGCCTTCGAGCGTACGGACAAAGGCGGGATCAGCCAGACCGTCCTCGGCGCGCAGTTCGCCCTCGATTTCAGCAAGAGTAATGCGGGCTTCCTCATCCAGCACGCTGGGCATGTCCAGCTTGTGGCGGCGACCGACCTCGAAGTCGTTGAAGTCATGGGCGGGCGTGATCTTGACCGCGCCGCTGCCCTTGGTCGGGTCAGAATGTTCATCCGCAACGATAGGGATACGGCGGCCGGTCAGCGGCAGGATGACATTCTTGCCCACCAGGTCGGCAAAACGTGCATCTTCCGGGTGGACGGCCACGGCCATATCACCCAGCATGGTCTCGGGCCGGGTGGTGGCGACCGTGATGGTGCGGCCCGGCTGCCCCTCGACGGGATAGCGGATATACCACAGGTTGCCGCGCGTTTCCCGGTTATCAACTTCCAGATCCGAAATGGCGGAACGGAAGGCGGGGTCCCAGTTGACCAGTCGGCGGTCACGGTAGATCAGCCCTTCGCGGTAAAGGGTGACGAACACTTCCTTCACCGCATCGGACAGGCCATCATCCATGGTGAAGCGTTCACGCGGCCAGTCCAGCGACCCGCCGAGGCGGCGCAACTGCCTTGTAATGCCGCCGCCGGATTCGGCCTTCCATTCCCACACGCGTTCGACAAAGGCGTCACGGCCCATTTCCTGGCGGGACGTGCCTTCCTTCTGCAGCATGCGTTCGACCACCAGTTGGGTCGCGATGCCCGCGTGGTCGGTGCCCGGCTGCCACAGCGTGTCGCGCCCCTGCATGCGCCGCCAGCGGATCAGCGTATCCTGCAGGGTCATGGTCAGGGCATGGCCAATATGCAGCGTGCCCGTGACGTTGGGCGGCGGAATCATGATGGTATAGGGCTTGGCCACACTACTCGGCTGTGCGCTGAACGCACCACTGGCCTCCCACAGGGCATAGAGGGAAGTTTCTGTCCCGTCGGGGGAGAACGACTTGTCAAGCATCACGAAAAACCAGATCCACCATAATCAGACGCAGGGCAGGACAACGCGCCCGGCCAAGGGCAGATATACCCCAAACCGGCGCGAAGGGAACGCTGCGCATGTAATCTTTATCCGCCCCATGCCTATCCGCCCTGACCAGCCACCGCCGCGGTCATGCGCAGGCCATGCCGTTTTGTGCCGGACAGGGTCGGTATCGCGTCAGCGCCCCGGCTGGCTGGTGGCATAATCGCTGATACCCCACAGCCGGTCATGCACGGCGCGGTAATAGGCCTGTTCATCATAGAGCGGCACATCAAGGCTGAGGTCACGCGCGGTCAGCCGCCCGATGGCCGCCGTGGCCTGATAGGAGGACTGTACGAGGTTACCCGCGCTGCGCACCAGCGCGATCTGCGCCTGAAGCAGGGTTTCCTGCTGCTGCAGCACCGCAAGGGTGGTGGTGGTGCCCACAATGACCTGGCGCTGCATGCCGTGCAGGGCGGCGGCATCAGCGGCGACGGCTTCGCGGTTGCTGTCGATCGCTTCCCGGTTGGCCTGCATGCGCTGCCAGCTGGCCGCTGCCAGCTGGATCGCGGCACGGCGGCGCACGTCCACCGTGCGGGCGGCTTCGGCGGCCTGCTGCCGGGCCATGCGCACGGCGGCATATTCGCCCCCACCCTGATAAAGTGGCATTGAGGCGCTGACGAGCGCGTATTTATTATTGCTCAATGAACGCCCATCCTCCTGATTGATGGCGTGGGAGTAGGCTGCTTCGGCATTGACCGTGGGCATAAGGGCGGCAAAGGCCACGCCTGTCGCATCCTTTTTCGCGGCCTCGTCAAACAGCGCGCTGATGACGTCGGGATTGTTCTGCACCGCCTGCGTCATGGCGTCCTGTTCCGTATGCAGGGGCAGGACCAGTGGCTGGGGCGGCGTCAGGTCATCAGGCGCGTCACAGCCGACCACCTGCCGGTAGGTCGCGCGATCCGCCTGCAACGTGCCTTCGGCCAGTTGCCGGACCGCGCGCGCATTGGCCAGCGCGCCCTGCGCCTGCGCCACATCGGTATGGGTGATCTCGCCGCCATGCGCGCGCAGCCCGGTTGCATGCAACTGGGCGGCGTAGACCTGTTCATTATTGATGTCGATGCTCAGGATCTGTTCATCTTCCACCACGTTGATGTAGGCGCTGACCACATCGGAAAAGACCTGCTGTTCCGCCGCGATCAGGCGCGCACGTTCCGCCATGACGGCATGCCGCGCCTTGTGCGTGTTTGCCGTCGTCCTGCCACCGCTATAGATCGGCTGCGAGATACTGACTCCGCCGGAATAACCGGGACTGTCATACCGGCGCATATACCCGCCGGTTTCCCCCGCGACCGGGGCCATGCGCATCAGCCCCGAATAATAGGACATGTTGGCGCTGCCGGTAATGGTGGGGCGCCACCCGCCCAGTGCCTGCGGGACCTGTTCATCCGTTGCCCGCAGGGATGCCCGTTCCTGTCGCAGCACGGGATTGGTCAGGTAGGCCATGGCCAGTGCGGCCTTGAGGGTATGGGGCGTATCCTGTTCCCCCGTCTGCGGCATCGGCACGCGCGCCAGCGCCGTGCCACAGCACAGGATTGCCGCACTGCCCGCCCCGATTGCCCAGTTTCCCCGCATTCCCGTCCCCGCCCTGATATGCCATGCGCGAACATGCCGTTCGCATGCCCTGTTTACGGGCAGGATATTGCGCAGGCGTTAACCGGGGCCGGGCCGCCGCGCCATCAGAAGACGAAGGCGGGGGCCGGTTCCAGTTCCGGCAGCAGCGGCACCGCGACATCAAACAGGGGCTGCACCGCGCTGCCCTGTGCCGTGCGCACGACACGACTGACGGATGTCACCCCCGAATCAGCGCAGACCGGTGCGATCACCCGTCCGGCCTGCGTCAGCTGCCCCAGCACCGCCGGGGGCACGGCGCGCACTGCCCCGTCAATCATGATCAGGTCGTACGGCCCGTGATCCGGCGCGCCATGAACCAGCGCGCCCTCGCGCCAGTGTACGTCGGGCGCCCATGTGAAACACAGCGCCCGGCCGATGTCCGCCAGCCGCCGTTCCGATTCGAGGGCCGTCACCTCCAGCGCCTCCCCCATCGTGGCCAGCAGGGCTGCCAGATATCCGGTCCCTGTCCCCACCACCAGCACGCGTTCCCCCCGCACGGGTTCGGCAACCTGCAGCATGCGTCCCGTCACACGCGGTTCGGTCAGGTAGCGCCCTTCCCCCAACGGCAGGTTCTGGTCGGCATAGGCAAAGGCACGCAGGGCCTCGGGCACCGCCTGTTCACGCGGCAGCGCGCGCATGGCCGCGATGACATGGGGATTGCTGACCTGCGCGGGACGGATCTGGGCATCAACCATGCGCTGGCGGGCCGCACCAAAATCGAGAGGCACATAATCGGGGTCTGTCTTGTCCATAACGTTTCCTTGAAACATGCTGCCCTGACGGGAAAGGGGTCGGCCGCCCGGCCGGACGGGCAACATTTTCCCGGCTTTTTTCTATTTATGCGCCGCTTTTACACCGAAACAACGCCCCACCTGCACACAACGGCTTGACCTGAGGCACATTTCAGCGGATATAGCGCCAGAGCCGCTGAGGTCTGGTGGCAGAATGGTGATGCAGCGGACTGCAAATCCGCGTACGTGGGTTCGATTCCCGCCCAGACCTCCAAGCCTTCCCGCACAATGCGCGTTCGTGGCTGCAATCCCTTGAAATCCGACATATATCCGTCATTCAATGGCATGGAAATACGCGTCCTGTTCCACAGGATGGGGGTATTTCCGGGGGCATCAATCCGGGTCGATACCGCCGTGGGGCGCGTACTGCCCGACATGTCCCTGTATCGTCATTGACCGGTTCCTTCCCGTGACCGGTCATGCCATGTTCAGGCCATGAAACCGACCCTGCTGATCAGTGGCTGTCTGTCTGGCCAACCCGTCAGGTATGATGGCACCGCGCGAACCCTGATGCAGGACAGCCTGGCGCGCTGGCAGGCGGAGGGGCGGGTCATCGCCTTCTGTCCCGAAACCGCCGCCGGCCTGCCGACACCCCGGCCACCCGCCGAAATCATCCGGGGGCGGGACGGCACCGCCGTTCTGGACGGATCGGGCCGCGTATGTGAAGCGGACGGCCATGATGTGTCCGCCCCCTTTCTGGACGGCGCGTACCGGGCGCTGGATCTGGCACGACGCCATGGCTGCCGGTTTGCATTATTGATGGACGGCAGCCCTTCATGCGGCAGCAGCTTCATTTATGATGGCCAGTTCACGGGCACACGGCATGCAGGACAGGGCGTGACGGCGGCATTGCTGCGCCGTAATGGCATTGCAGTCTACGCGCCAGCCCGGTTTTCCTGCCTTGAAACCCTAATGGACTGAACGGTGCCCCCGACAGGGATGCCCTGCAGCAATACGATCACCTGATTATGGACGGGGGTATGGAACAGATGCGGATTCCCCTTGTCCCCTCCCACCGGACGATGTGGAACGATAGACGGTCGGACCGTTTCCCAATTACGCGCAGCCCCCACAGGCTTTCTGCAAAGTCACGCCGGTCAGCACGATCTGTCCGTGCATGAGGGGCGGACTGTTACCCTATCGGGTCCCTGTACCCTGCTGCGCCACCCTGTCTGACGATCGCGCAGCCTGCACCAATGCCGCGATGCCCGGCGTGATATCAGGCAGCAGGTCACCCGCGGGCTGGGGGCTGGTCCTGACCGCCAGCATGGAAGCGGATGCAACAAACTGGCCCCGCGCCATGGCAAGTGCGGCTTCAGCCTGTTCACGCCAGCCGGTCGCAGGTGCGTTCATGGCATCCAGCCCCGCCTGCGCCAGTCGCGCCAGCAGGGCCGATGCGGGCAGCACCTCCGCAACGGCAGGATCGCGTTGCGCCAGCAGCCGCAGGCAGGCTTCATTATCGCGCCAGTTTTCCAGCCGGGCGCGCAGGCCTGGCGCCAGATCTTTGTGTCCCGCAAGATAGGATAGCACGTCACGGTAAAAAATCGCGGCCTGCGTATTGTCCGTCGCCGCGATATCGGCGGCACGGTCCAGCGGGCGCGGATCGGCGGTGGGGACAACACGGCTGGGACCAAATACGCGGTTATGGGCGTAATTACGCACCGGACTGGTGACGGACAGCAGGGTTGCCAGCGGCGTTACGTCATCGGGGGCCAGTCGCGCCATCATGCGCGCCCGGTCGGCTGTCGCGCGATTGCCCAGCAGTTCCAGTTCCGCCTGAACAACCGGCAGGCGCGCGGCAAGGCTGGCTGCATCACGCACGCTGGCTGGTGACCAGAACCGCTCCGCCAGTGCTGCCGCCCGGGGCCACAGGCGGTTGTCGAGCATTTCTTCCGTCACGATTTCCGTCCACAGGGCGGTCTCCGCCCCCATGACGCGGGCATCCTGTGCGGACGTCATGCGCGCTGCGGGATCCAGTGCAAAGGGTTCGAGGAAAGATGCATGGGCCTGCGCCACCTGATCGGGCGGCAGGCCATTGCCCTGCGGGTCCAGCGGATCAACCCGGTAATGTTCGGCCGCAGGCAACAGCAGATCAAGATAATACCCCGATGACACCACGACCGGATGCCCCGCCAGCGTGGCCGCTGCCGTATAACGTGACCCGCGCCACGGCTCGATCACGATGCCGGCGGGTATCGGGGCGTCCAGCAGTTCGTCCCAGCCCATCATGATCTTGCCATCGCGCGCCAGCATGTCATGCACACGTTGCGTATACATGGCCTGCAGGGCGGCGGTGGTATAGCCATGCTGCTGCATCCAGGCGTTTATATGCGGGTTTCCCGTCCATTCATCGGGCCGGACCTCATCACCACCCACATGAAAATAGGCATCGGGAAACAGTCCCGCCATTTCATGGTACAGCCCGGCGATAAAGTCACGGGCCTGCAGACTGGTCGGGTCAATCGCGGCCCGGACCACCCGTTTCGGGTCCATGGGCGTGGTCACGGGCTGGGCCGCATATTGTGGATAGGCCAGCAGCAGCGCGTAGCTATGCCCCGGCGTATCGAATTCCGGCACGATGCGGATCCCCCGCTGCGCCGCATAGGCCACCAGTTCACGCACCTGCTGCTGCGTATAATACTGCCCGTGGGACGCCACCTGCTGCAGGCGGGGATACAGCCTGCTTTCCACCCGGAAGCCCTGCCCGTCCGACAGATGCAGGTGCAGTACGTTCAGTTTTGTCAGTTCCATCATGTCCAGCTGGCGCTTCAGCGCGTTAAGGGACATGAAATGCCGGCTGACATCCACCAGCAGGCCCCGCCATGCAAAACGCGGGGCGTCATCGATCTCGACCGCGTCCAGCACCGGCCCCGTCTCCCGCCGTTCCACCAGTTGCAGCAGCGTCGCCAGACCACGCAGCACGCCCGCCGGGCCATTAGCTTCCAGCGTCGCGCCCTGCGCATCAGTCCGCAGGCTGTAGTGTTCCTGCATGTGGATGGACAGCATATCCGCATCCGGTGCCAGGCAATGGATACGCAGGATCAGCCCCGGCTGGCCGTCCGGTGCGACGGCACGCGCGGACAGGGCGGCAAGACGCTGCGTGAAACGCTCCACCGCATGGTCCAGCAAGACGGATCGCATCCCCTGCCATTCCACCGCAACGCCTCCGGTCAGTGGCATTGCATCGGGCTGGAGGTGATAGCTCCGAGGCTGCGGCATCAGCGCCGGTTCCGCCACCGCCACGGGCATATTATACGCACATATGCCCACCATGAATACGAACGACAGACCAGACCGGAAACGACGGATATCGGGCATGGCGGCATTATTTTCCGTAAAAGAGCGTTTCAGAATGACATATTTATAAATAATGAAAGCTTTTGCGTGCCACTTTTTCCAAAAAGACGGCGTTTACCAAAGCTTTTTGAAAAAAGCTTCACCAGAAAATTTCTTATGATATGCGGGACGTTTCACAGACGACCCGTCACGCTGCTCCATTATCGCCCATCCCCCAGGTCCGGATTTGACCGACCCGCACGCCCCATCCACAGCGCGTATCCACCGATCATGCCATAGGCGGGCAGCATGATGCCCACAAAGGCAGGTTTCATGCCAACAACCGGAATCAGCCCGGCAAAAAGCTGCGGCATAAACGCCCCACCCGAAAACGCCATGACCAGCAGCGCCGTGGCGCGATACTGTCCTTTACCCGCCGCGTGCAGCACCAAGGGAAACAGGATCGGCATCATCATGGCATTGGCCAGCCCCAGCAGCGCCACGCACATGACCGACCCGACACCCGGCGTCATGGCCGCGACAAGACACAGCATCACCCCCAGGATAGTGGATGCCAGCAGATAGCGGACCATCGTACACCGGCCGGGCACCATGACCGTCCCGGCCACATAACCCGCAAGCATGGCCCCCAGTGTCAGCGAGGTCAGGAACCGCGCCTGCCCCAGCGAAATTCCCATCCCACGCCCGTAAACGCCAATGGCGTCCCCCGCCATGACCTCCACCCCCACATAGATGAACACCACACCAATCCCCAGCCATGCCCGCAGGGGCATGCGTCCGGAATGCGGCGTGGCGGCATCCCCATCAACCAGCCGGATATCAGGTAGACCCGCACGACGTAGCCCGAAGGCGACACACAGCAGCACAACCGCCATGCAGCGATAGGGCGCCACCACGGCATGCGCGAACGTGGCCAGCACAGCCGCACGCTGTCCCATGTCCACCACACCGGTCAGATGGGCCATGACACCGGCAATATCGTGCATGACCAGAACGGAAAATATTATTGGTGCGATAATACCAGATACCTTATTGGCGATCCCCATGGTCGCAATGCGCCGCGCCGCCCCCTGTGGCGGCCCCAACATAGTGACATACGGATTGACCGTGACCTGCAGCAGCGTCAGTCCCGCCCCCAGTACAGATAGCCCCGACAGCGCACCGGGATACCAGCGCTGGCCCACGCATTCCCCGAATACACATGTGCCTGCCGCCATGATGACAAGGGCCAGCACGATCCCGTCGCGCAGCCCCACGCGTCGCGCCAGCCCCATCGCGGGAAAGGCGCAGGCAAGATAGGACAGGTAAAAACACATCGGCACCAGGAATGCACCCACCGGGCCAAGGCTGAAGGCAACCTGCACGAAAGTGATCAAGGGTCCGTTCAGCCACGTGACAAAGCCGATGATGAAAAACAGCCCGGCCATGATGGCCAGTGGCCGCATGCCATGGACGCCGTCCGTTCCCGCCAAACGATACTGGGCCAAGTCTTTCCCCCCTTCTGTCGGGACGCCCCCCGTCCGCGTCCGGATTGTAATGGATACGCAACATCATACATGGAAATGACGGCCGCGAGGCCGCATATTTCGTGCCCGGTCATGACCTGCTATGCCGGGCATGACCCGCAACAGGACAGGCTTGGCCCCGCATGCGCCTGCATTCTCCATGGCATCCCTACCTGCCGCCTGGTGACACGCCCCCCGCCGAACGCCTGGCGGATGCACTGGCGGGTGACATAATGGGGGAAAAGCTGGATGCGGGGGACCGCCTGCCCGCGCACCGTGACCTTGCATGGCGACTGGGCATCGGGGTGGGCAGCGTAACCCGGGCCTATGCCATGCTGGAACGGCGCGGGCTGGTACGCAGCGTGCGCGGGCGCGGCATGTTCGTGGCCTCCCGCCCCGGTGGATCGGGGCATGTCATCGACCTGTCGGCCAACATGCCGCCACCCATGTTCGGCAATCGTGCGCTGGCCCGCACGCTGGGCCGCCTTGCCCATACGGTCGATCCGGCGCTGTTCAATGTCTATCCCCCCATCGCCGGCCATATCGAACACCGCCGGATCATGGGCCACTGGCTGGCGGAACTGGGGGTGGACATGCCGCCCGACCGCCTGCTGCTGACCAGCGGGGCGCAGCAGGCCCTGGGTGTAGCCGCAAGCGTATGCCGCAGGATCCGCACTGTCGCCATAACCGAAGAACTGGCCTATCCCGGCATGCTGTCGCTGCTGCGGCAGGCGGGATTTGCACCACACGGATTACCGATAGACCGTCACGGCCTGCTGCCCGAACCGCTTGATCGCGTGCTGGGCGCCCACGATCATGGTCAGGGCGTGCTGTATGTCACCCCCACCATGCACAACCCCACCACCGCCACCATGGACCACGCCCGCAGGCATGACATCGTACGGATATGCCGCAACCATGACGCCCTGATTATCGAAGACGACGTCTATGACTGCGCCCGCGATGACCGCTTGCCCCCGCTGGTGACGCTGGCGCCAGAGCGGACGTTTTATGTCAACAGCCTGTCCAAGACCCTCAGCCCGGGCCTGCGTATCGGAACACTTGCCCCTCCTGCCCGCTTCATGGCGGCGGCGGCAGATGCGCTGCTGAATTCATCACTCATGATCGCCCCCCTGTCCTATGCCATGATGGCGCAGTGGATGCTTGATGGCACCGCGACCTCCGTCCGACGCGCGCTACGGGGCGAGGCCGGGCGACGGCGCGAACTGGCCCTGCGTATTCTTGGCCCCGCCCTGACACCACCCGCCTATGACGCCTTTCACGCATGGATGCCCATGTCGATGGAACAGGCGGCGGATTTCGTGTCCGCAGCAGCGCGTGAAGACGTGCGGGTCACCCCCCTGAAGCCCTTTATAGCCGGGCCTGGCCCCTGCATGCGGGGCGGAATAAGGCTGTGCCTTGGCCCGGCTACCCTGCCCGACCTGACGGAGGCCCTGCGCCGCCTGCATCATGTGCACGCGGGGATGCAGCAATAGTGTCACGTGACACTTTCTTCGTGGAAGGAAAGTGTCACAGCAGCCTATCATTCAGGCAACACACACAAGCCGAGAACGGTCCATGACAGAACAGCCCATTACGGTCATCGCCACCATACGCGTCCGCCCCGACCATGAAAAAGTGGCGATCGCAGCCATCCATGACTGCGTGAAGGCATCCCGTCTGGAAAAAACCAACATTTCCTACCAATGCCATCGTGACGTGTCGGACCCCGAGGTTTTCGTGTTCGTGGAACGCTGGGCCAGCCCCGAAGCCCTGACCGAACATGAAACCACACCGCATTTCCGCGCGATGGCGGATGTGTTCAGGACCGCACTGGCCGAACCGCTGCATGTGCGCATCACACGTGAAATCTGATAGCGGGCCGCTTGGGCTGCTGGCGCGCCTCGCCATTGCGCTGTTCCTGTCGTACATGGCGGTGGCGCTGCCGCTGGCGGCCCTGCCGGTCGCCATCCTGCACTGGCCGGGTTATGGTAATGGCCTTGCGGGACTGGCGGTGGGCATTGCGTTCTTTTCCACCATTCTCAGCCGCAATCATGCCGGGGCCTTTGCCGACATCCGGGGCGGACGGCCGTGCATGCGCGCAGGGCTGGTACTGTATGTGGCGGCCAGCCTGATCTGCGTGCTGGCAGGCATGGGCAGCCTGTCCCATGCCGCGCGTTACGCCATCCTGATCATGGGACGGCTGCTGCTGGGGATCGGGGAAAGCCTGACCATCGTGGGCATGCTGGGCTGGGGTATCGGCCTTATGGGCCAGCAGCGCGCGGGACGGGTGCTGGCGTGGACGGGGGGCGCCATGTATGGCGCCTTTGCCGTGGGTGGCCCGATCGGGCTTGCGATATACGAACACTGGGGGCTGGGTGCCCTCATGGTGGTGTCTGCCCTGCTGCCGCTGGTGGGGCTGGCACTGGTGCACAATGTACCACCTTCGCAGCCGCATGCCGGGGGCAGGCCGCCGTTCTGGCGCATACTGGGCACCATCCGCTGGCAGGGCATTGCAGTGGCGTTGCAGGGGGTGGGATTTGCCGCCCTTGGGGCCTTCCTGCCGCTGCGCTTCCTGCATGCGCACTGGCCTTATGCCGGGCTGGGGCTGACCTGTTTCGGAGGGGCGTTCGTGGCCGGACGCATTGTATGCGGACACCTGCCTGACCGGATCGGCGGGCTGAGAGTCGCGCTGTTTTCCCTGTTGATCGAGGCGGCCGGGCAGTACCTGCTGTGGTGCGCGCCCACACCGCTGCTGGCGCTGGCGGGAGCCGTGCTGACCGGGGCCGGATGTTCCATGGTCTATCCCGCGCTTGGGGTGGAGGTCGTGCGGCTGGTTGCCCCGCACATGCGCGGCACGGCGCTGGGTGGGTTTGCCGCGTTTCAGGACCTGGCCTATGGCGCGACCGGGCCGCTGGCCGGCCTGCTGGCGGACCGTTACGGATATGGGGTCGTGTTTCTGGTCGGCGGGCTGTGCGCCACGGGGGCGGCCATCATCATCCTGACCCTGCTCAACGCCCGCCACGGGAGGAAACCCGCATGACGGCCCATTGCGTCTATATCCTTGGCACCTGTGACACCAAGCGCGCGGAACTGGCCTATATCCGCCAATGCCTGCATGCACGTGGGGTTACGGGGCTGATTGTGGATGTCAGCACACGCGGCACGCCTGCGGATGCGGATGTCAGCGCGCGCACGGTGGCCGCATGCCATCCCGATGGCGAAAGTGCTGTATTCCGCGGTGAACGCGGGCAATCGATTGCCGCCATGGCGGTTGCCCTGCGCCATTACCTGCTGGCGCGCACCGACATGGCGGGGGTAATGGCCATTGGCGGCTCTGGCGGCACGGCGCTGGTGGCCCCTGCGTTGCAGGCGCTGGCGCTGGGGCTGCCCAAGCTGGTTGTCTCCACCGTGGCATCGGGCAATACCGCGCCCTATGTCGGGGGATCGGATATCGCCATGCTGTATTCGGTCACCGATATGGAAGGGCTGAACCGCCTGTCACGCATCATCCTGTGCAACGCCGCCAATGCCATGGCCGGCATGGCGCAGGCCCCGTGCCATATCCCCCCTGACCCGCGTCCCGCCATTGGCCTGACCATGTTTGGCGTGACCACGCCGTGTGTCGATCATATTGTCCATGACCTGTCACGACGGTTTGACTGCCTGGTGTTCCATGCCACCGGCACCGGTGGGCGTGCGATGGAACGGCTGGCGGATGACGGGGTCATACGCGGCTTCATTGACGTGACACTGACCGAGTTCTGCGATCTGGTGGCCGGCGGTATTTTCCCATGCGACACGGACCGTCTGGGTGCCGTCATCCGCACGCAATACCCGTATGTGGGTAGTTGCGGCGGGCTGGACATGGTCAATTTCGGCGCACGCGCCACAGTGCCTGAACGGTATCGCGACCGTGTTTTTGTCGAACATAATCCCCAGATCACCCTCATGCGCACCAGCGTGGCGGAATGTCGCGCAATGGGCCACATGGTCGGCCACCAGCTGAACCGGTGCGAAGGCGAGGTCCGTTTCCTCTACCCAGAGGGCGGTTTTTCCATCCTCGACCAGCCCGGCGCGCCATTTCACGACCCGGTGGCGGATGAAGCCTTTTATGCCGCCCTGTCCGAAACACTGGACCAGACACCGCGCCGTCGGCTGATCCGCCTGCCCCATGCGATCAACGACCCGGCCTTTGCCGATGCGCTTGCGCATGAATTTTCCCGTATTTTCATGAAGGATACAGACAATGCCCAGCATTCCCCGCAGTGAGATCCTTGCCCGATTCCGCACCATGATCGCCGCACGCAAGCCCATCGTGGGTGGTGGTGCCGGCACCGGTCTGTCCGCCAAGTGCGAGGCGGCGGGCGGCATCGACCTGATCGTGATCTATAACTCCGGCCGGTACCGCATGGCGGGCCGAGGGTCGCTGGCGGGGCTGCTGGCCTATGGCAACGCCAACCAGATCGTCATGGACATGGCGCGCGAGGTCCTGCCTGTCGTGCCTGATACGCCAGTACTGGCGGGGGTGAATGGCACCGACCCATTCGTGGATTTCGATGTGTTTCTTGATGATGTCAAACGCGTCGGTTTTTCTGGCATCCAGAACTTCCCCACCGTGGGGCTGATTGACGGCAATTTCCGCAAGAACCTTGAGGAAACCGGCATGAGCTACAGCATGGAGGTGGATGTGGTCGCCCGCGCCAACCACAAAGACCTTCTGACCACGCCCTATGTATTCGACCCGGCCAATGCCGTGGACATGGCAAAGGCGGGTGCTGACGTGCTGGTGGCCCATATGGGGCTGACGACCGGCGGGGCGATCGGGGCGGAAACCGCGTTTACGCTGGATGACTGCATTGAACGCATCAATGCCATTACCGAAGCCGCGCGCAGCGTACGCCCTGATATTATCGCCCTGTGCCATGGCGGCCCGATTGCCATGCCGGCTGATGCGCAGAAAGTCCTGGCCGGTTGTCCGGACTGCCATGGCTTCTATGGCGCATCCAGCATGGAACGCCTGCCGGTTGAGGTTGCCCTGACCGAACAGACCCGCAACTTCAAGTCCCTGACCCGCTAAAAGAGTATCGCAAAACAGATGGAAGTTTTTGGGTGCCGCCTTTTTTCAAAAAGGCGGCGTTCCTTGCAGGTTTTGAAGAAAGCCTCACCAGAAGCTTCTCTTTACTGTCATTCTGGCGCCGCCCGCCACGGCTGCTGTTCCAGTGTGGGTGGCACGCCGGAGGGGGCGCACAGGCTGCGACCGAAGGATTGTCGTAGCGCACCCCCGTGCAATGGCAGCACCAATGTGGCCGGGGTGATGCAGTAACCCGGGTCAAACGCATTGCCTGACACCCAGCGCAGGGCGGTCCTGACCTGCCCGCCCGGACGCAGCATACCGTCTGGCACGGCCACGCCCTGTTGCCACCGAACCGGGATGGTATGGTGGTGCCCATCTTCAAACGATATCGGACCGGCCGATGCCAGCGAACAGGCCCGTGGACCCGTATTGCGCACCACAAGCCACATTCCGCCATGCATCATGCCATCAAACGCGCCCTGCCCATCATCCAGCACCATGGCTGCATGATGGAATGTGCAATCACGAACCGTATGGGCATGGGCATAGACCGGAAGGCAGGACAGACCGAGGGCGATACCCGGCACCATCCACCGCATCATGGTTCCGTGCCCTGCCGTGTCGTCGGATTCACGTCAAAACGCACGACATGACCGGTCGCGGGGTCAAGATGGCAGGACCATGTAAACGCCACCCAGCGCATGGGGCTGGTGACTGGCAGAAACTGACCGCGCCCTTTTATCAGGGCCGGACTGACCACGACCTGACTATCGGGACGATCATCCTGCAGGAAGAAGCGGTGTGGCTGCGCGCCCCTGCGGACCAGCACGGAACGTGCGGCGTCCTGACACAGGAATGTGGTCATCTGCCATGCCATGTCCTGCCCCATCACACCCGGACGTTCCCGGGCGGGAAGTGCGGTGATGCGCTGCGTGATGATCCGCCGTTCCGCAGGCGAAGGGGGCGCATTTTCCGTCGCCCATGCGTGACTGACCGGCCCCATGCAGACAGCCAGGCACAGGCTGCCCATGGCTACGGCACGATCCATGCGGCCCGAGGGCGTTGATCCGTGGGACATGATCATGATGATGCCTTTTTACCCGATGAGGTAGGTGTATCCGGCCGATATCCCGTGCGCGCCTGCCGCAATGTCACACCAGTCAGCATACGGGCGGCGTACCGCTTGGGCACCGTGATACGTTGCGCCAGATAGATCCCCGAATGCCCGGAACAGGCATAGGCCACGAAGCAACCCGTGGCAAAATAGACGATATCAGCCGCCCCGAACAGTTCAACCCCCATAAGCGTGCAGGCCAGCGGCGTATTGGCCGCACCGGCAAACACGGCCACGAACCCCACCGCCGCCATCAGGTCCACCGGTGCATGCAGCCAGGCGGACAGCGCATTGCCCAGACCGGCCCCAATGAAGAACAGGGGCGTGACCTCCCCGCCCTTGAAGCCCGCCGCCAGCACCGCGACGGTAAAAACCAGCTTCCACGCCCATGCCAGCGGATAATGCGCAGGCCCGAAGAAATCGAGGATAGACGCCCCCCCATTTCCCGGGGCGATAATCCCCAGCCCCAGATAATCGCGTGACCCGCATATCCATACCAGCGCGATGGTCACGACCCCACCAATGGCGGGACGCAGCCACGGCGTGGGGCAGACGCGGCGCAACACCGCCGCAACCCGGTGCACGGATTCCGCAAACAGCAGGCTGGCCAGGCCAAACGCCACGCCCGCTACAATCACCTTGGCCAGCAGGATGATGTCGGCATGGAAAAAACGCCCGTCCAGCCCGGCATAACCATGGAAGCCAAGGAGATAGGGTACATGCTCGATCCCCCATGCATGGCAGACCCAGTCCGCCATGGTGGCCGCAAGGATGACGGGAACCAGCGCGCCATATTCAATGCGCCCTACCCGCAGCACCTCCATGCCGAACACCGCCCCCGCCACCGGCGTGCCAAATACGGCGGCAAAGCCCGCGGCAATGCCAGATATCAGCAGGATACGGATTTCATGTGGGTCGCACAGACGGCATAACCGACCGATTGCACTGGCAATGCTGCCACCCATCTGCACCGCCGTGCCTTCCCGCCCGACCGATGCCCCGAACAGGTGACTGACAACCGTTCCCACCAGCACCAGTGGCGCCATGCGCAGGGGCACGCCACCGCCGGGTTCGTGAATCTGGTCTACGATCAGGTTATTGCCGCCCTCCGCGGTGCGGCCAAACCAGTGATAGAGCAGGCCAATTGCCACACCCGCCACCGGCAGGCCATACAGCAGCCACGGATGGGACAGCCGTATATCCGCCGCCCGATCCAGCAGCCACAGGAACGCGGCACATGCACTGCCGACACACGCTGACAGCCCGATTAGAAGAAACGCCCATTTCAGCAACACGACCGCCACACGGCAGCCATCGCGCATGATTACGTCAATATTCATTGATATTCGCCAGATCCGGCATTTTTTCATGGAAAAACAGGCTACTGTGGCCTGCATGCTGACATGATATCTATGGCCCTACACGGATTCCTCCCCTTGTTGCCGCAATGGCATTGGGTAGGAATCATCAGCCCCACGAAGGGAGCGGTTCGACCATCATGGTCTGGCAGAGTCCATTGCCGTGAATCCTTAAAAGCCCGGATCGCGGCCACGGTCAAGCATGATGGCGTGACCGCTACGTTTTCCCTGCCCGGGTTGCGGTCATGCATCATCCCTGACCGATCGGGCACATGATGGATCTGTGCCGCATACCATCAGCTTTCCGAACGTGTAAGGGACAGCTTCAAATGCAACCAGGGACGTTTTCCATGAAACTTGTCGCCAAAAGGATCCAAGGGT
>NZ_JBXAYQ010000011.1:0-85144 GCF_057359305.1 Komagataeibacter ossonobensis
GAAACCCTTCATTCATTCACAATTTATTTTCAGCTGCGTCAGGATGTGGCGTCAGGGCTGCGTTTGCGCGCAGGCAGCCGCAATTCGCTGGCCAGCACCCCCGCCACGATACACGCGGCCCCCGCCACCGATGTCGCGGGCAGCACATCACCCGCGATCCAGCCGACAATGCCACCCCATACCGGCTCACCCGCGTAAATGATGGTGGCGCGGGTGGGGGAAACCGCTTTCTGCGCCCAGTTCATGGTCAGCTGGATCATCACGCTGGCCGCACCCAGCCCCACGCCACCCGCGATCCATGCCCATGAAAAGGCGGGCAGACCTTCACCCATGACCGGCATGGCCGCCAGCGCCAGCACGCCCGTCACCACCAGCTGCACCACCGTAATGCGCCGGCTGTCGCCACGACCGGCAAACCGGCCGATCAGGATGATTTCCCCCGTCGTGGCCACCGCCGCCAGCAGGGTCGCGCATTCACCGGGACCAAAGCCGCCCGACGCGGCCCCGGTACCCGACAGCAGCATGAGACCACAGAAGGCCAGCCCGATGCCCACCCAGCTCATCAAATGGGGGCGGCGGCGCAGCACCACCCATTGCGCCAGCGGCACCATGGGCACGTACAACGCGGTCAGGAACGCGGAACGGCTGCTGCTGATGGTCCGCAGCCCGTATGTCTGGCTGGCATAGGCCACGCACATGCACAGCCCGATGGCCATGCCTGCGCGGATTTCCGTCGCCGTCACCCCCCGCAGCGCGCGGTGGAACACGGCAATCCCCATAAGCGAGGCGGTGCCAAAACGCACGCCCACGAAAAACAGCGGCCCGCAATACTGCTGCACCAGATGCACCGCCAGGAACGTGCCCCCCCAGCAGAAGGTCACGGCCATAAGCGCCACCTCCTGCCGGGACACGCGGATCAGCGATGACATGGCCCGCGTCCCTTCCTGCTGGTGACCGGGGCGTGCGCCCGATGCGTCATGAACATCTCCATGGGGTTTTTCCCGCGCCGGGCAGCGACCTGCCCGGCAATGCCTTGCTTTTGTTTCCATACTGTTGTGACCCGTGCGGCGCGCGCAGGCAACCCCGCCCGCGCCTGCCGTGTTGATGGCATGACACACCGCCATGACAGACAGGGACCATGGGCACGCATGACCATACAGCCATCATTCACACCGGCGACCGTGGGGGAGGGATGGCTGCAGCTGGGGGAACTGGCGCTGGCGTTCGTGCTGTCGGCGCTGGTGGGGCTGGAGCGGGAGTTCCGGCAGAAAAGCGCGGGACTGCGCACCTATACGCTGGTTGGGGTGGCGTCGGCGCTGTTCATGCTGGTATCGAAATACGGGTTCAATAACATTCTCGACAGCGGGCGGGTGGTGCTGGACCCGTCACGTATCGCGGCACAGGTGGTGTCGGGCATCGGGTTCATTGGCGGCGGCGTGATCTTCATGCGCCGCGACGTGGTGCGCGGGCTGACCACGGCGGCATCCGTATGGCTGACGGCGGCGCTGGGCATGGCGTGCGGGGCGGGCCTGATCGCGCTGGCGGTCGCGACGGTCGTGGGCCACTTCATCATCATGCTGGGGTTTCCACGGCTGTCGCACCTGGTCCCGCGTGACCATGCGGCGCGGTCGGCGGGGCTGTTCATATCCTATCCCGACGGGCGGGGGCTGCTGCGCGCCATCCTGATCCGCTGCACGCAGCTGCGCTTCACCATCCACCGCGTGCGCATCGAACCACCGGCAGGCGCAACCGCTGATCCCGAGGCATTGCAGGACCTGCGCGACCGCCAGCATGACACTACGGCAACCCCGGACCATGACGCCCACGCCACGGTCACGCTGTTCATAAAGGTGCGGGGCAGGCGGCCGCTGTCGCACCTGGTGGCGGCATTGTCGGATATTGACGGCGTGATGGGCGTGGAAACCGAGGAAGCCGACAACGACCCCGACTGAATCCCTGGCCTGCAGCCGACGGGATCAGACCGGCAGGTCCACCCCGCCATCAGCCGTGCGCGCCACCGGGGCGGTGGCCACCACCGCGCCCACGGGCAGGGGCGCATACAGGTGCGGGAAAAGCTGCCCCCCGCGTGAGGGTTCCCACCGCACCACCGCCGGGTCCAGCAGGGACAGGTCCACCGCCACCAGCACAAGCCCGGACTGACCGCTGAAATGCCTGTCCAGCGTGCCCGCCACCTGTGCTGCGGCCGACAGGTGGATGAACCCGTCCGCGATATCGGCCGGCGAGCCTGAAAAACTGCCCGCGCGGGTCAGGGCGTCATGTTCACCAGATGTCAGGATTTTATATACAATGCGATCGGTCATGGGGTCTTTCCTGTCTACACGGCGCGACCATAGGCCATGGGCGTGGCCCCGCCAACCGGGTCAGCGCGTGGCCTGCCGTGCGTAATGCCGCCCCGCGCGCAGCACCCACAGCGCCGCCAGCGCGATGCCGACACTCCACCCCAGTATGGCGTATGACCCGGCGGTGGACAGCGCCACGCCGCCACACAGCGCGCCCGCGCCAATGCCGGTATTGAACCCGGTCACGCAGAAGGAGCATGCGGCCTCACGCTCATCCGGGGCCAGTTCGATGGCGTAGCTCTGCGGTGTCAGGTTCAGCAGGGCCGCGACCACGCCCCAGATCACCATGTCCACCCAGACCAGCCCCGGCAGCCACCCCGACGCCACCAGCAGCCCATGGCAGAATACCATGGCGATGATGGACAGCCCCATGGTCCTGCCAGCCGACCACGGCAGCCGCCCGCCGGCCCAGTTGCCGCCAATGCCCGCCACGCCATAGACCAGCAGCAGTACCGGCACCAGCTTTTCCGGGCTGCGCGGAATGTCGTGCAGCAGCGGGATGATATAGGTATAGGCCGTGAAATGCGCCATGATGACCAGCATGGTCAGCACCGCGATATAGCGCAGCAATGGCTGGCGCAGCAGCACCGTGATGTTGAGATGCCTGCGTTGGGAGGGCAACGGCGGCAGCAGCGCCAGCAGCCCCGCCATGACCACCAGGGCCGCCACCCCGCATATGATGAACGCCGCCCGCCAGCCCAGCCACTGCCCGACGGCCGACGCCATGGGAATGCCACAGGCAAACCCCATCGCCACCCCGGTAAACGCCAGCGCCGTGGCGCGGGTGACCGGCAGTTCGGGCGCCAGCCTGACCGCGACCCCCGATATGATCGACCAGAAAATGCCATGCCCCAGCGCCAGCATCACGCGCAGCACAGCCATGACCGCGTAACTGCTGACGAACGCGCACGCAATGTCCACCACGCCCGCCAGCGCCAGCAGGCCCGCCACCAGCACGCGCCGGTCCATGCCCGATGTCAGCAGCGTCAGCGGAATCGCGGTCAGCGCCACCAGCCACGCATACCCCGTGACCAGCATGCCGACCGAGCCGTCGGACACATTCAGCCCATGGGCGATATCCGTCAGCAGCCCGATGGGCAGCACTTCGGTCACCAGCCAGATGAATGCCCCGATCGAGAGCATGCCGATACGCATCATGAGCACGGACACCACAGTGGATTGACAACAGGCGCGACACCGTGCGCGCAGGCAGCGGCGTGTCCGGCCGCTTTAGCCCCATCGAAGCGTTACGAAAAGGGGATGATCATGAAATCGTACCGCAAAAGGGCGAAAGGGGCTGGCTTTTGGCGTCACGACGCGGCACCCTGTCGCCATGCAACCGCAGTAAGCCGCGTCGTGCGCGGATATTCAGAACAGAGGTCCAAGCGTCGTGATGCGCCCCCAGAATGACAATTCCAGTCCGGCCGTGCTGCATTTCCCGCGCCGCAACATTCTTTCCCCGCGTGAGGCCTCGCATTACCTTGGTATCCGCCCGTCCCACCTGCGCATCATGAAATGGCTGCGCTGCGGGCCGAAACCCATCTCCATCAACCGCCAGACACTCTATACCGAAGCGGAACTGCGCGCTTTCCGCCTCGGGCTGCTCCAGGCGGTGGGGGTGGGGGAACAGGACGGCCCCTACCGCGAAATACACGGCCACGCCCCGGCACTGACGGCGGGCGAGGAAGGCGGGACGGGGGAAAAACCCGCGACCGACCCGCTGCTGGTGCTGCTGTCAGCCAACCTGATCCGGCGGCGGGCGCTGGGGGTTTCCCTGTGGGGCATGCTGCTGCTGGGCATTGGCATCGACCTGATCCTGTTCTGACCCGCCCGGCCGCCTGACGCGGCGCAAAGGGCAGGGGACAGGGCACAAAAAAGGGGCGTCCCGGCATGGGACGCCCCCCTTTTCGCGCTACGATGGCTGCAGATTACTGCTGCTGGCCTTCGTGGTCATGATCGTGGTCGTGCTCGCCGTGCTCACCACCGTGCTCGCCGTGTTCGCGATCACCATGTTCGCCGTGCTCACGGTCACCGTTTTCGCCGTTCTGGCCGTTTTCTTCATGGTGCTTGCCATGATGCTTGCCGTGGTGTTCACCGTGGTGCTCGCCGTGGCGGCCCTGTTCGTTGTTGTCTTCAGCGTGGGCGACAACCGGCAGGGACAGACCAAGGACTGCAGCCAGGAGAAGGGACTTTTTCATGTATTTAATTTCCTACTTTACCAATCGGGTTTTAAAAACCTGCCATTGCCTTATAAAATAACAACCAGCGACAAGAAAGCCTGTACCAGTAAATTATTTGTAACAGAATGCATCATACCCGCGGTTACTACGGGATATTATTGCGGATACGATACATCATGCCTCCTCATGCACGTAACCGTCATCGGGGTGCACATGGGATGCATCCTGCGTGCGGACATAGCCGCGACGGTTTTTCCATGCATGGATCAGGGCTTCGCGCCATTCTTCATGTGGCTCTTTACGGGGTCTGGGGGTGGAGACGGCTTGCGTATTCATGATCCGGAAACCTCCTGATAAGGAGCCAGCACAGGCGCGGGCAGGAACAACCTAACAAAAACAATGGGCCATGAATGTGATGATTGTATGAATCTCCGATCACCGCTACGCGATCATCATGCTGGTTGAACGGGTGGCATACGCGCAATTATTACTTATAAATTAATCCCCCCGATTAAAAAAAATCCGTGCATACCTGAATTGCACACGGAAATAATTCCTATTCCATAAACGATTACCAATGAATTCCTGATAACAGGCACTGTTGGTATCTTTTTGTAACAATGCACGCCCTTTCATCTTCCGGGCAATTCTACAATGTTACCACTTTGTAACCCGGAGAAACATCATGAAACGTACACTCATGTTCGTGCTGGCGCTTGGCGCATCGCTGCCGGTCGCCGCACAGGCCCAGTCCTTTTTTGGCAACCATGAAGAACACCGCGAAGGCCGTGAAGGCGGCTTTGGCGGTGAGCATCGTGAAGGCCGCGAAGGTGGCTTTGGTAATGAACGCCGTGAAGGTGGTTTTGGCGGCGAACACCGTGAAGGCCGCGAAGGCGGCTTTGGTAATGAACGTCGCGAAGGTGGTTTTGGCGGCGAACACCGTGAAGGCCGCGAAGGCGGTTTTGGCGGTGAACACCGTGAAGACCACCACGGCCGTCGCTAAAACAGCCGTTTCCGTTTGACGGACTGTTCAGGGGAAGGGCCATGCCGGTCCTTCCCGTCCTGCCCGCCCGGCATGTATCCGTGCCGGGCGGCAGGCATGAAAGGCGTATCCGACCCGGCCGCCCCGCCATACGGGGATCCGGTGGGACCGGATGCGCCCTTCGCGCCCATGCGGATGTCGCCAGCACGGGGGACATCGGTAACAACAGGCATGATCGGGACCGCGCCACCGGCGGCCCGTCATTTAATCGTCGTGGTCCAACACCGGCGTAATCCCGCTGTCCATGGCGGCGGCCATCTGCCATGATGGGGAGATTCCGGCCATCGTGGCCTGGTGGAGATCATGATGGCGTGGATTGCCCTGATTGTGGCGGGCGTGTTCGAGATAATATGGGCAACCGCCATGAAACAGTCGGAGGGTTTTACCCGCCTGTGGCCTACGGTTGTCACACTGGTGGCGGTGGCGGTCAGTTTCTGCCTGCTGCTGTGGTCCATGCGCACCCTGCCACTGGGCACGGCCTATGCCGTATGGACGGGCATCGGGGCGGTCGGGGCCTTTCTTGCCGGTATCGCGATTTTTGGTGAGGCGGCAAGCCCGGCCCGCATCATCGCGGCCCTGCTGATCCTTGCCGGGCTGGTCATCATGAAATCCGCCACGCCGTGATGTCATTCATCCATGTTGCCCGTAGGTGGCGTGGAGGAAGATGAGGGCGCCGCGCCCCCGCCAGGCTGCGTTCCGGGTATGCTCGGGTTGCTCGGGTCCTTGCGCGGGCAGGGGTGGGAATGGCCATGTGCCGTATCCTGTGTCCGGCACTGGCTGTCCGGTGTCCGGGATGTGGAGGTAGAGGGCGCGCCATGTTCGGGCATGGTCTCGACCGGCATCCGCGGCGGCGTGTTGCCCTGTGCGTGGGCTGCGGTATCAAGACACAGCGCAAACGCCACAAGCGACGCGATACGAAGGGGGCGTACGATCATTGTCGTTTATCCTTTGACGGTAACGTCGCGACAGGCGGCGTTGTAATGTAACGCCCGTCATTATTGCCGGTTTTATTTTATATCGACCCGCGACCGCATGAAAATCAGGTGGCCAGATCGATCGCAACCCATGCCTTGGGCCCACGTTCACCCGCCAGCACGACAACCAGACGTGGAGGCATGCGATGACACCCGATACACACACCCGAAAAATCCGTTACGCCGTCATCGGGGGCGGCCAGATTTCCCAGCAGGCCTTCATGCCGGGCATGGCGCGGGCAAGGAATTCCGTGCTGGCGGCCCTGGTGACCGGCGACCCGGAAAAGGCGCGCAGGCTGGCGGCGCGCTACGACATCCCGGCCTGCCATTATGATGACCTGCCCACGCTGCTGCGTTCGGGGCAGATCGACGCGGTCTATCTGGCGACACCCAACGCGCTGCACCGGCAGTACGCGGTACCCGTGCTGGAGGCGGGGCTGCACCTGCTACTGGAAAAGCCCATGGCGACCAGCGTTGCGGACTGCGAGGCCATGCTGGATGCGCAGAAGCGGGGCGGCGGGAAGCTCATGATCGCCTATCGCCTGCATTGCGAACCGGGGACGGTGGAACTGATCTCACGCTGCCGCAATGGGGATTTCGGGCACCTGATGGCCTTCAGTTCCATGTTCGGGCAGAATTTTGCCGAAGCCAACCATCGCGGCCATTCCGGCTACTGGTCCGGCCCGGTGCCCGACATGGGCACCTATCCGCTGAATGCGGTACGCAACCTGTTTGCCCGTGAACCGGTGGAAGTCCACGCCGTGGGCACGAAAACGCCGGGGCGGGGATTCAATTTCGATGATACGGTATCCGTCACCCTGCGCTTTGCCGAAGGGCGGATCGCGCATTTCCTGGTCAGCTATGCCTGCGCGCCGGTCGAGAATTTCTCGCTGGTGGGGGACAGGGGCAGCGTGACCGCAGGCCCGTGTTACATGTTCGGCCCCGATGTCGGCATTACCTATACCACCAGCATAGACGGCCGGAAGCAGACATGCCGCCATGACCCGGTGGAGCAGTTTGGCGGGGAAATCGCCTATTTTTCCGACTGCATCCTGCATGACCGCGATCCCGAACCGGATGGGGAGGAAGGATTGCGCGACGTGCGCGTCCTTGCGGCGGTGGAACGCGCGCTGCAGACCGGCCAGCCACAGAAGCTGGACCCCATGCCGCCCGCGCGCGTCGCACTGCCTGATCAGGTCATGACCCTGCCGCCGGTTCCTGAACCGGGCGAAGAAGAGATGATCGGCATTATCCCGCAATCCGCCTGACGGCCGGTTTTGTGCACCAGGCGGCAGGCCATGACACCGCATTCATGGCCTGCCCCAAAAAAAACCGCAGGCCATGGCATGACGCCGTGACCTGCGGTTGCATGTCCTGCCGGATCCGGCCCGGCTTACATTTTCGGCAGGTCGCCGTAATAGGTATCGACCTGGCTGCCGTACTGGCTGTTGGTCCAGTCGGGGGACGTATCCTCGGCATAGGCGGGGGCAGCTTCAAGCTGCTCGCGCGTCAGGGCGACAATGTAGCCGCCGCGTTCCTTATCATAATGCAGGGCTTTCCACGGCAGGGGATGGTAGCTGTTGCCCATGCCCAGAAATCCGCCAAAACTCATGATGACGTAGGCAACGTCGCCATTGACCTTGTCCACCATGAAATACCTGACCGTGCCAAGTTTTTCGCCCGACGGGGAGTACACGGACGTGCCCTCGACCTTGTCGGAAGAAATCAGGTCATGCCGGCCGGCGATGTCGCCGGTCATTTTGCTGGTCATGGACCCGTCTGTCGTATTGTTTGTCATTGAAGCGGACATGATGCTTCTCCTTGCGTGTCATGAAGGCCGCGCCGCCACCGGGGCGTGATCGCACCCCGCGTGGGGGACATTCATGGATAACGGGCAGGTTGGGCGGGCCCCGGTCAAAGGTCCCGCCCACCCGGTTGCTTACGACTTGCCGCCGTGGCTGTGCTGGCCACCCTTGCGCCCGGCTTCCGCCGCGCGTTCGGGATCATCGGCAAAGTTGCCCGACCCGTGCTGCGTCGCCTTGTGCGTGCCGGTGGCATGGGTGCCGCCGGTACGGGTGCTGGCGGATGTCGATTTTTCCGCCGTCTGGCCGCCATGGCTGTGCTGGCCGCCCTTGCGGCCGGCTTCCGCCGCGCGTTCCGGGTTGTTCGCGAAATTGCCGGAACTGTGTTGCCCACCCTTGTGCCCGGCTTCGGACGCGCGGGCGGGATCATTGGCAAAGTTGCCGGGATTGTGCGCGGCCCCCCCACCACCACGGCTGTCGGCCGGTGCAAATGCGGGCTGGCTGGTACGTGTGTGCAGGGAGATATGATAACTCATGATCTTCACCTTTCCATATCACAGCGGCTACAGAAGGTCCTTGTTTTTCCCCGGCCCCTGCCGGGCCATTGGGGAAGCAACCCCGAAAATACGCGCTGTGGGAGGTTCAACGGCATATCATCCCGGCGGTTCCGTATTCCATACATAAAATAAATAAGGCGCGGTTTCGCTTCGTTCAGACACAAAACAGGTCAGTTTCATAATATAATTAAGACCATGTACTTTATAATTTCCTGTCACACATCACATACGAAGCCACGGACGGGCAGGCAAGCCGCCGTGTTCACGCAGCCGCTTCGCTGCATGATGTAAAATACAGAAAATACATTTGTTATATCGCATCGTTACTTACATTTCACATGTGCAACATCATGGACGGCGCGCCATGCCATCCGTGCTACACGCCCCGGACCAGAGCGGCCCGGCCCCTGCACCCAAGGACCCTTTCATGACCAGCGACCTGATTGCCCGCGCGGATACATTTGCCGAAGCTGCCCATGCCAGCATCGGGCAGACGCGCAAATACAGCGGTGATCCGTATATCGTCCATCCCCGCCGTGTCGCGCGCATGGTGGCGCAGACTGGCGCGCGCGATGCAGTCATCGCCGCCGCCCTGCTGCATGACGTGGTGGAGGACACGCCCGTCACACTGGCGGACATACAGGCCACGTTTGGCAATGACGTGGCGGCGCTGGTTGAAATGGTGACGGATGTCAGCCGCCCAGGCGATGGCAACCGCAGGCGGCGCAAGACCATGGACCGCGACCATCTGGCCATGGCATCGGCCGGGGGCCAGACGATCAAGCTGGCCGACCTGATCGACAATACGGCGTCCATCACGCAGCATGATCCGGGTTTTGCACGGGTCTATATGCGCGAAATGCAGGAACTGCTGGATGTGCTGACGCGCGGGGACCGGAACCTGCACCGACAGGCGGCAACACTGGCCGCGCAGTATTTCCAGCGGGGATAGAAGGACAGAAGTTCTTGGTGAAGCTTTTTTCAAAAAGGCGACACCCAAAAACTTCTGTTTTCAGACAACCTTCATAAATGCCATGCGGGCAGACCGGTCATGGGCGATCTGCTTCATAATATTCAATAAAAAACACCCGCATCTGTTCCTGGTGTTCCTGTATCATGGTTCCCATTCGTTCCTTGATGCCGACGCTATTATCGATTTCCATATTTTTTGTAATGGCAAATAGCCAGGCCAGTTTCAGTGAATCATATCTGCCCGTTTTTCTGCCTTTTTCAAAAAACTCGTTTCTCTTGTCGGTAAAACTCTGGTTGCCGTACGCACTGTTCTCACCCGGATTCAGCAGGGCAAGATTACCGAAACAATGCAGGATCTCCGGGTTCAGGCGAGGCAGATTGCGCGGCGTCTGCGGATAGACGTGTTCAACCGAATTCCTGGACACGATCCGATAGCGTCTGAACCTGTCTTTCATATCCCTGTCCGACAGGTTGGGAACCATTCCGTCGCGCGCCTTTTTCCACAATATATATTCCAGCTTCTGGAACCAGTAATGCGTGATTTGGGGATATTCACGATGCATCAGCCCGGCGATAGCGCCCTGCGCCGCTTCATAAATGGGCGTGCCGGAACCGGACAGGTCAGCGGATAACAGATCGAAACTGGCAGTTTTCTGGGTATGGATACCGTTTTCCTGCGCAACGCATGACAGCCGGTTATCCAGCCTTTCCAGCAGGCCCAGCACATGCGTATCTGTCGGGAACCAGTCTGCCACCCACCGATCATCTTTCCACTGGCCCTTTGCCAGTCGGCCCAGAAACGGCGTCAGCCAGTACTGCGCGCTGTGGTCACCCGTAAAATACCGCACGGTCTGCAACTGCTCCAGCGCGCCAGCCCAGACATCTGCCGTGGGGGTGGTGCGGGACAGGCGTTTTTTACCGGTTTTTGTGTCCCTGATCTGCGCACGGAACATGATGGACTGGCCCGATTGCGGGTCCGTAACCCGTTTCATGACCCACTGGTCAAACTGGTGGCGCACGGTCCACAGGCATTCGATAAACTGGCGTGCCTTTTCAGCGCCCATCTCCGCCGAGGTCGTAGTACATTCCTTCAGAAAACCAGCGAAACATTCATTCAGACGATCCGGGTTGATGCTGGGAATATCACCATTATCCTCATCCTTATTCTTATCTTTATCCGGTTTCTGCCCCTGCTGATGGCGGTAAATACGCAGCGTATGCAGCAGCAGTTGGGGAAAGGTCAGGATGGAGGTGGCATGCGTCAGGGCATTCTCATCTTCGCCATCGTCCTTTTCAGGCTCCCGGTCCTGCGTGCCCGATAAGCTTCCCCGCGCCACGATATCCGACAGGGTCATGGCGGCTGTCTGGTCGGGGCTGCATCCCTCAAAATGGAATTTGCCCGGATCAAATGTTTTCAGCCCGTCATAAGAACAGTTTTCCCACTCAGCATGGGGGAACACAGCGCGCAGGTTGCGTTCAAAAAAGCCGTTCATGTTTTCACAGGCCTGCCAGATGGCGTCATAATCCATCCGGCGGTCCGGGATCAGTTCCAGCAGGCGGGCCTTGATGATATCGGATGCCTCCAGCTGCACGCCGCTGGTATTCAGCGCAGTAAACAGGCGGTTGAAATCGGTGCCCTGTGGCACGATGTTGTTGACCCAGCTTACCTTGCTGAACAGATAGTTTCCGAATTCGCACAGTTCAGGACCTTTTTTGCCAGCTAGAAAGTCTTTCGCGGTCTTCAGGCCACCCGACAGGTCCTTTACGTACGCATCCCCTGAACCGGCTTCGAACTCCCCGGCCAGCCAGGCACGAAACAGGTCGCGTACCTGTTCACGAATGGCGAAATGCAGGCGGGGTTCATCATGCATTGTTGGATCGTAAAGAAATTTCTTCAATACGCCATGCAGTAGCGTCAACCCCCTGTCTGGTTTTTGTGACTCAAGCACGCGGACAAATTCTTTTGACTCAATTACGCGGACAAACGCCAGGAAAATCAGCATCAGCGTTGTCAGGCGCTGCTGCCCGTCAATCAGTTCGTAACAGGGTGGTTCGGCATCCGTTGCAGCCGTATTTGTTGTAATCAGCGTGCCGATGAAATAATGCGGCCGGGCCGCCTTCATGGCATTTTCTATGTCCTGCAGGAATTTTTCCACATCTTCGGGCTGCCAGACATACGGACGCTGATAGCTGGGTATATCCAGACGCGCCTTGCATATCCACAGTCTCCGCGCCGTCAGTACTTCGGTCTTTACCATTTCCATGTCAGGCGGCCCGTCCAGAAGCTGTCAATTTCCCAAAATGCTCTATCAGGTTGGTATCAAACCCGTTTTTTAACTGTTCTTTCTCAGTGCATGACTGGTCCATCACGCCATACACGCTGCGGACATACCGCGCCCGGATGCCACCCCCGTCCAGCCCGTCCGTATCAATGTCATAGGTATAGGCACGCAGGTATTGCATAAGCTGCGCATGGTTGAAGCTGCACGCGATATGGTCCAGAAGCTGGTGATCCAGACAGAACTTCTGCACGCCCTGTTCAAATACACGCAGCTTCGTCAGGCGCAGGCTGAAGACAAAGCGCAGCAGCCACAGCCGCGCTTCCGCCAGGTTGCTTTGCCCGAACCGGCTGGCATAAAGCAGGATTGCAGTTTCGTACAGCGCACGCAGATACCGGCTTTCCGCGGCATCCATGATCGTCGCCTCAAGCTGTTCATGGCCATTTTTCACCATGGCGCCGCCATCGGGGTTTTCGCGCGGAAACAGGTCATTATGCAGTGTGCAGAAATACAGCAGGTAATTAATGGTATTGACCCCGCTGTTCAGGGGCTGGCGCATGGCATAGCCACATTCCGGCATAAGCTGTTGCCACAACCCGAAGGGCTGGTTCTGCCATACGCTCAGCCGGTACGCCGGGTCCTGTTCCGATGGCTGCGTATCATCCCCGAATTCGGCAATGATTTCATTGCGCAGTTCCGACCAGTAGAACTTTCGGACATGCAGATGGGTCCAGAACCGCCCGGCGATCAGCAGCCGGACCACACCATCCAGCGACGTGCCCGTCTTTTCCCATAACCGCGCGTAATCATCCCGCTGCCCCGACGCAATGACGCGCAGGTGATAGGCCTTGATGATATCCGTCCCCGACAGCCGCCGCCCGCCGGTGTTTATCGTCTGGAAAAAACGCCATGCGTCATCTTCCGACCGGGTCACGATCAGGGTGACGTTGATACTGCGCAGATCAAGATTCGGGCGACTGGCCTGCTTTATCGCTTGCACAATGCCAAAATTGCGCCGGATCCGTTCATGGCTGGCCGGTGCGCGATAGGTCAGGTCCAGTAGGGGCTGCTGACCCCACGCCTGGCACAGGATCGCCATGGTGGTCAGGCGCTGCTGGCCATCAATGATATCCAGCACCACCTCGCCCTGATCATTTTCATGCTGGTGCAGGACAATACTGCCAAGATAGAAGGCAATGGGCGGGTCCAGCCTGAAATAGGCCTCCAGATCCCCCACCAGTTGCCTGACCTGCTTTTCCCCCCAGCAATAGGGGCGCTGATAGACGGGCAGGTTCAGTTTTCCCTGCAGTTTTTCCACCCGTCCCTTGAAAAGCTCATCAAGGGTGGCCGATATGGGGTCAATACCGAAAATCAGCCTGCTACTTTCCACGCCATTATCAGGTGCGGACTCCGTATTATTTAACATATATAAAATATATCCGGTAAAATCATGAATTCATTCTATCATGATAAAAAAGCATGACCTGAATGACAAGCCATACCCTGACACGCAACGCCCGCTGGCTCATGGTCCCGTCAGGAAACCGCAAAGCGGGCAGGGCAGGGACTGCACTGGGGCATCGTGCAGATTATAGAAAAGCTTCAAAAAAAAGACGGCACCAGCAGGACAGCAGACGGGCAATCCGCATGAAGGGCCGCCCGCCTGCCGGTTTTCGGGGTTACTGGTTTTTCAGCGCGTCCGCTTCTTCCTGCCGCGTGGCAAAGGGGACTTCCTGCCTGTCATCCAGTTCATCCATGCTGCCGCCGGAATTGCCGAGGTTTTCTTCCAGGAACGCCTCCTCGACCGGCTGGCCGTTCGCGTCCAGCGGCACGGGGGAGTCCACGGGGATCTGTCCCGCATCGGGGTTGCTTTCCATCCCGATCAGTTCCGACGCATTTTCCCTGTAGGCATCCGGCCCGCAGCCCGGCCTGCCATCGGCTTCCCACAGTTCCTTTGCCTTCGCGGTGATGCGGGCCTCGGTCTGCGGGGTGGTTTCCAGTGGGTTGACCATGTTCATATCCTTATAAATGGACCAGAGGCGGGGCGCGTGGCCCGACTGTCGTGAACCAGACATAGCGTAGTCCCGTGCCCCCCGTCACCCGCAACAGGGGGCATGGCAGTCGCGTTCCCATGCGGCAGCTACCATGCGCATCGGGAATACCCCTGTAACATACATGGCAAAATCCGGCCCGATATCAATGGTGGCAGGCCTGTTCCATACATGTGCCTTCTGACAGTCCGCTGTTTGATAAGCCATGGTTATCATGACATGCGCAGAAGGTCTTGGACGCGCAACTTTTTACTGATCTAGCACTGTGCCCGACGCGTTGTGGTTCATACCGCGACATTCCGTGTGACCGACGGGCCCGACCCGGGCCTGCCCTTGCACGGGCGTATCCCTGTTTTCAGGTTTGGGAAAGTTATCGATGCACACCGTCCATGATCCCGCGCTATTGCTGGCGCGCTTCCAGTTCGCCTTTACCGTAGGCGTGCATATCATCTTCCCGGCGTTTTCAATCGGTCTGGCAGCGTACCTTGCCGTGCTGGAAGGGCTGTGGCTGCGAACGGGAAGGCCGGTCTTCCTTGATCTGTACCGATACTGGATCAAGGTGTTTTCGATCGTATTTGGCATGGGCGTGGTGTCGGGACTGGTCATGTCGTACGAATTCGGCACCAACTGGTCGGTCTTTTCACGCAAGGCCGGGCCGATTACCGGCGTGCTGCTGTCCTATGAGGTCATGACCGCGTTTTTCCTGGAGGCAGGCTTCCTTGGCGTCATGCTGTTCGGCATGAACCGGGTCGGGCGCGGCCTGCATTTCGCCGCGACGTGCTGTGTCTCCGTCGGCACCCTGATTTCCATGACATGGATCCTGTCATCCAATTCATGGATGCAGACCCCGCGCGGCTATACCATCGACCCCGCCACGGGGCGGTTCATGCCTGCTGACTGGCTGGCGATCATCTTCAATCCGTCCTTTCCCTTCCGGCTGGTGCATATGGGGCTGGCGGCCTTCCTGTCGGTGGCGTTCATCGTGGGGGCCACGGGGGCATGGCATATGCTCAAGGCCCGCAGGCGGGGGCAGGTGGCCAGTGAACCCGTGCGGGTCATGTTTTCCATGGCCATGTGGATGGCCGCCATCGTCGCCCCCATCCAGATCATGGCGGGCGACGCGCACGGGCTGAACACGCTGAAATACCAGCCCGCCAAGATCGCGGCGATGGAAGGGGACTGGGTATCGGAAGACCACGCGCCCGAACTGCTGTTCGGCATTCCCAACATGAAGACCGAACATACGGATTATGCCGTCAGGCTGCCGCTGGCCGGGTCGCTGATCCTGACCCACAGCGTGAACGGCAGGGTACCGGGAATGAAGGACTTCCCCCGCGACCAGCGGCCGCCGTCCTATGTCATTTTCTTCACTTTCCGCATCATGGTCGCCCTTGGCATGCTGATGGTGGCGGTGGGCATGTGGTCGCTGTGGCTGCGGCACCGGGGCAGGCTGTATGATACGCCGCTTTTCCACCGCGTCGCCCTGTGCATGGCGCCCGCGGGTTTCCTGGCGCTGCTGTGCGGCTGGATCACGACGGAGGTCGGCCGCCAGCCCTGGACGGTCTATGGCCTGCTGCGCACATCCGACAGCGTGGCGCCCAATGCCCTGTCGTCCATGGCGGTGTCCATGACGGCGTTCGTGGTGGTGTACGTGCTGGTGTTCGGGTCCGGGATCGGGATGCTGGTGCGCCTGCTGGGCCACACGCCGCATACGGGTGAACACGGCACCAGCCCCGACCACGCCCCCGACATACTGGCCGCGCGCAGCCACCCGGCGGTCGTTGACCCCACCCATGGCGAAGGAGCCTGAGACATGATGGACGTTTCCTACTGGCTGCCGGTCATATGGGCGGTGATCCTTGTGGCCGCGATTTCGATATACGTCATCCTTGACGGGTTCGACCTTGGCATCGGCATGCTGTTCGCGCTGGAACGCGACCGGGGGTGCCGCGATGTGATGATCAACACCATCGCCCCCGTATGGGACGGGAACGAGACGTGGATGGTACTGGGGGGCGCGGTGCTGTACGGCGTGTTCCCCGGGGCCTATGCCACGTTGCTGCCGGCGTTCTACGTGCCGATCGTGGTGATGCTGCTGGCGCTGATCTTTCGCGGCGTGGCGTTTGAATTCCGTATCCTGACCCGCGATACCCCGCGTGAACGGCTGTGGGAGGGCGGGTTCATGGCCGGTTCCGCCATTGCCGCGTTCTGCCAGGGGGTGATCCTGGGCGGCGTGGTGCAGGGGGTCCGGGTTGTTGACGGCGCGTTTGCCGGCGGCCCGCTGGACTGGCTGACGCCGTTCAGCATCCTGTGCGGGGTGGCGGTCATGTGCGGTTATGCCCTGCTGGGGGCGACGTGGCTGGTATGGCGCACAACGGGCAGGCTGGAAGCGGCGTGCCGCCGGTGGGCGGGGTGGCTGGCCATCGGGCTGTTCATGGGCATTGTCGCGGTCAGCGCATGGACGCCGCTGCTGCATGCGCCCTACCTGCGGCGCTGGACCGACTGGCCCAACATCGCGCTTGTGGCCCCGGTGCCGGTGCTGGTGGTCGTGCTGGGGATTGTGCTGGCGCGCTCACTGCGCCGTGGGCAGACGCGCGTGCCGTTTGCCTGCGCGCTGGGCTGGTTCGGGCTGTGCCTGTCGGGACTGGGGATTACGGTCTGGCCCTATGCCGTGCCGCCGGGGCTGACATTGTGGGACGTGTCATCACCGCCCTCCAGCCAGTTTTTCCAGCTGGTCGGCACGGCAATCATGATTCCCATCATCCTGACCTACACCATCCATTCGTATCGCGTATTTCGCGGAAAGGTGACCGAGAGCGATGGCTATCACTGATATTGTCGCGGGAAACGGGGACAGGGCGCCCCGCCGCGTGGGCGTGCGGATCGCATGGTTCATCGCCATATGGTCGGTCAGCACGGCGGTGTTCTTCGGTGTGGCCAGCCTGCTGCACCTGATCGTGCCGCATTAAGCACTGCTTCAAACAGGCGGCGGTCTTCTGAAGCTTCTTGAAACAGGCCTTGCCAGAAACTGTTATCCGATGCCCCGCCATGAACGGGCGGGGCACCCAACCGGTTCAGCCAACGCTGACGCTGACCTTGTGCAGTTCCGCCTTCACCTTCGCATCGGGATGGCCGACGTGAAAGGGTTCAGCGGACAGCAGGCGGATGCCGGTCATGTCGGACAGCGGCAGCACGCTCCATTCGCCCGTGGGGGGCACGCGCTTTTCATGGGCGTCCTCGCCGCGATAGATCAGGACATGTGGCGTGCCATCGCGCTCACCCAGCGCGTGGGGGGAACCGGTGTAGTTCTTGCCATCGAAGGTGAAGCCGACCACGGACTTCTTCTGGATGGCGTCACGAAGCGTGTTTTCAACTGACATGTATGTTTTCCATTCTGGTTGAACCCGATACGGGTTGCCGCATGTTATAACGGGCCAGTCAGGATATAGCCTTTCTGGCGGCATGCAGAAGCGGCGGAGGTAATATATTGCTGCAATACTGCCCTGCATCGCGCCAGTTCTGGCGCGGCATGGCATAAATCCCGCCCGATGTCGTTGCGATAAAGTAAAGGACAGCCCTGCATGGAATGGACCGCATGGCATGATTGATCTGTATCACGGTCGGGGCCGGATATTGCCCGCAGCATTCAGGGTGCAGGGCGGAAATGACCCAAAACAGACCGCTCAATGGTATGTATCGAGGAGCAATGACCATGATTGCACGACCGACATTTGTCGCAACCCCGGTCCGTACGGCCACGGCGCGCACGGCCGACCCGTTCGCGGTGCTGCAACGCCAGGTGGGGCGACTGATCGATGACTACCGCGCGCCCGACACGTTCGGTTCCGGCCGGATCGGGTCCACGGACATTACCGAGGACGCAACCGGCTACCACATCTATATCGAAGTGCCCGGCTGTTCGGAAAAAGACATTACCCTGAACGCCAGCAACGGCGTGCTGAGCATCTCGGGCGAGAAGAAAAGCCCCGTGACGGCCGAGCAGAAACAGCATGTCGCCACCCGCAGCTTCGGCGCGTTTTCCGAGCATTTCAGCCTGCCCGAAGGCGTGGATGAGGACAGGATCAGCGCCCGCATCCGGGATGGGGTGCTGCAGGTGACCCTGCCGCGCCGCGAACCGGCCAAACCGACCGAACGCCGGATCGAAATCCAGCCCGGCTGACCGGGGCATCCGTCTTACGGTCACGTGGCCCGGGTACCGCTGGTATCCGGGCCATGCGTATGTACGCTTCAGTCCAGTCCTTCCTCGCGCCGGGCCTGCTGTGCCGCGGGACGGGCAAACACCGTATCGCGCAGGGCGCAGGCGCGCGGATAGGCCGAAAGATCGATCCCCAGCGGGCCGGCCCAGCTCAGGATCACGGCCATCAGCGCATCCGCCTGCGTGAAGCCCGCGGGCAGCATGTGCCCGTTGCCACCGGCCTCCAGCAACGCCTCGACCTGCTTCAGGCGGCGCGTGACATTCGCCAGCAGCCGTTCGCGCATCACATCGGGCAGGTCGGGGGCGAACAGCGCGCCGAATGCGCCATGTACGTCCTCACAAAAACCAATCGCTTCCAGCAGGTGGAAGAATTTGACCGTATCAGGGGCGGGGTGAAGGGCGACATTGCCCGACTGCTGCCCGATATAGGTCAGCACCGCCACGTTCTGCGTCAGTACCGTGCCCGGTTCGATTTCCAGCGCGGGCACGGCCCCGCGCGGGTTGATTTTCAGGTAGTCGTCGCCGCTGGCGGTCTGTTTGGTCTTCAGGTCCACCCGTTCGAGGCTGTGCGGCAGCCCGGTTTCATTCAGGATGATATGCGCGGCAAGCGAGCACGCGCCCGGCGTGTAATACAGCTTCATTGCAACGGCCTTCCGTCTGGGTCTGGCTGGGGCACGACGACAGCGTCCCGCCCCCTGTCGCCAGAACACTGGCACATGCGCCACGCCATGAAAAGCACAGGCCCATGACCGGTATGCAGGCCACGGGCGGGGACCTACCCGATTGTAACACCGTGCAGGGAACCAATAGCCCACCGGCACTGTTTGTGACTGCAGGCGGGCAGCACGAGGGTTCTGTCCGGCCTGTTCCCTTTCCGCCAGGAGACTGTTTGAAAAGTCGGCCCAGGACCGCACCAGAAAACTGAAGGACGTTTTTGGTGAAGCTTTTTTTCAAAAAGGCGGCACCCAACAACTTTTGTTTTTCATCAGTTGATTATCACCAGACAGTTTCCTGAAATATAAAGGCATTTCCGCATGACCTTTCCCTTCGACGCCCTGACCGCCTGTCGCGCGGAACTGGAGGAGGAAGCAACGGTCAACGATGCACGGGCCGCATTCCCCACCGGCGGGCTGGACCGCCTGCGTCACCTGGGCGTCCTGACCGCCGCCCTGCCACAGACGCTGGGGGGATCGGGCTTTGGCACCGAAGCCCACGGGGCGGCGGGACTTTTGCACATGCTGCGGCTGGTGGGACAGGGCAGCCTTGCCCTTGGCCGCGTGGTGGAAGGCCACATCAACGCCATCCGCCTGGTCGCGCTGTACGGCACGCCCGAACAGCTGGACCACGTCGCGGCGGAGGTGCATGACAGCGCGCTGTATGGCCTGTGGGTCACCGATGGCGCGACACCGCTGCGCATGGACCAGACGGCGCGCGGCATCATGCTGCATGGGGGCAAGGCCTTTGCATCCGGCGCGCGGCATGTCACCCGCGCCCTTGTCACGGCGCGAACGGGGCAGGACGTCACGCGCATGCTGCTGGTGGCAATGGGGGCAGGGCGCGCCGTCCATGATACCCATGGCGGGCTGGCCGGCATGCGCGGGGCGGGCACGGGGCAATGCGACCTGACCGGCATGACCGTACTGCCCGCGGCCCTGGTGGGGCAGGCGGGGGATTACCTGCGCCAGCCCGAATTTTCGGCCGGGGCGTGGCGCGGCATGGCCGTGGCGCTGGGCGGCATCGAACGGCTGACCACCCTGCTGCGCGGCCAGCTTGCGGCCCGTGACCGCGCGGGCAGCCCGGCACAGCAGGCGCGGATTGGCATGGCGCTGATTGCGGCGGAAACCGCCCTGTTATGGACCCGCCGTGCGGCCCTGCTGGCCAGCAGTCCCGACCGGTTCGCGGCAGGCGACATTTCCGCCACCGTCAACCTGGCCCGGCTTGCGGTGGAACGCGCGGGGCTGGAGGTGATCGAACTGGTCCAACGCGGGCTGGGGCTGTCAGCCTTTGTGCGCGATAACGTGGTGGAACGGATCATCCGCGACCTTGCCACCTACCTGCGCCAGCCCGCCCCGGATGAGACGCTGTGCGAGGCCGCCGCATGGTTCACGCCGCGCGACATGCCCCAGCCGGACATCCGTGCATGAAGACGGCCCGCCTGCATGCGGCCCTGCGTAGCCTGCCCATAGCCCCCCTTGCCGCCATTGCGCCCGGCACCGCGCTGGTCCTGGCCCCGCACGCGGATGATGAAAGCCTGGGCTGTGGCGGGCTGATCGCCGCGTGCTGTGCGGCCGGGCGGCCGCCGCTTGTGGTCATCATGACCGATGGCGCGGCGTCGCACCCGCATTCGCGCCAGTGGCCCGCCCCGCGCCTGCGGACAAAACGCCAGCACGAAGCACGCGACGCGGTGGCGTGCCTGGGCCTTGCGCCCGACCGGCTTGCCTTCCTCGGCCTGCCCGACGCCGCCGCCCCGCATGACGGGCCGGTCTTTACCGACATCGCGGCACGGCTGGCGCACCTGGCCATCAGTCATGGCTGCACCACGGTTTTCGCCCCATGGCGGGCGGACCCGCATTGCGATCATGAAGCGACGTGGAAAATGGGGGTGGCCGTGCGGGACCTGTGTGGGCTGCGGCTTCTGGCCTATCCCGTATGGGGCTGGCTGCTGCCACCCGAGAGCGAACTGGACCACCCGCCACCGCGCGGCATGCGGCTGGACATTACCGCCCACCGCGCCGCCAAGGCGCGGGCGGTCAGCATGCATGAAAGCCAGTACGGCGGCCTGATTACCGACGATCCCGATGGTTTCCACCTGCCCGACAGCCTGCTTGCGGCGCTGGTGACGGATTTTGAGGTTTTTATCCATCCATGAACGCCACAAGCTGGTCCCCGACCGTATTCGAACGCCTGCACCGACAGCGCACCGACCCATGGGGCGTGGCGACGCGAACCTATGAACATGACAAGTACCGCCGGACGCTGGCTGTCCTGTCAGGACAGCATTTCAGTCAGGCGCTGGAACTGGGGTGTTCGATTGGCATGATGACGGCGCGTCTGGCGCGGCAATGTGACCGGGTGCTGGCAGTGGACGTGGCCGAAGCCGCATTGAACCGCGCGCGCCACCGCTGTGCCGGGCTGCCGGGGGTGTCGTTTCATCGCGGGCAATTGCCCGGCGCGTTCCCGCCGTTGCCCGCGCGGTCATGCGACCTGATCGTGATTTCGGAAATGCTGTATTTCCTGTCCCGTCGCGATATCCGCACCCTTGCCGCGCACTGCCTGCGCGTGCGGCAGGCGGGCGCGCCGGTCGTGCTGGCCAACTGGACCGGTCCGACCGATACGCCATGCACGGGCAACGAAGCCGCCCGCCTGTTCATAAATACCTGCCGCGCCGCCGGCCTGCACGTGACCCGCGCCCGGCGGTACGCGCAGTACCGCATCGACGTGCTCAACGGGCCGCAGATGTCGGCGGCGGAGCCATCCATCCCTGAAACAGCCGTCTGATCCGATCGAAGTTTTTGGTGAAGCTTTTTCCAAACAGCTTTGAAGAACGCCGCCTTTCGGAAAAAAAGCCGGCACCCGAAAACCGTTATCCGCTCTATCTCGCGATATGCCCCGTTCAGCGCACCGTGGATTCCGCTGCCGGGACAGGCAAGACGTGGGGCATGGCCCGTGCCACCAGCAGACTGTTCACGATCCGCCGTGCCGCATCCATATGCATGGGCAGGTCGGCACGGCGGATGGGCACGCGCCGCAATACCGGACTCAATGCCGCCAGCCGGTCCCATGCCATGCCGTCAAACCGGGCACGCGACATATGGGCCACACAGCCCGCGGGCAGGCGCAGCAGGGCGGCCAGATCCGCAACCGCGTCATGCCACGGGCCGGTGGCGGCCAGCAGGGCGCGCAGCCGGCGCAACGTCGCGCGCGCCTGCGCGCGGCGCAGGCAGGCCCGTGGCGGTTCAAGGCTGTCATCCAGCATTTCATCCTGCCGCACCATGCGCCGCGCCATGGTGTCCGCCATGCCACCACAGGCCCGCCCCGCCGTACGGCCCGACACCCACACCGTGACATCCGGCGCGTGGCGGATGGCGGCATCCACGTGCCGCAGGGCGCGCACGAAACCCCGGTCCTCGCCCAACGGCACGGCGGGAACGCCACCCGCGCGCCGCCAGGCGGCCACCGTTACCGCAATGCTGGCGCCGGAATGTTCCGTATGGCGCGGCCACGGATCATACGGGTCGGGATCAACCAGGTCATGGATACGGTCCAGCAGCGTGGCATAGGCGGTTTCCATGCGGTCATCTTCATGCAGGTGGGCGGGGATCAGCCGCGCTTCCTCCGGGTCGATCAGGGCGCGGCCACAGACCACCTCGGCCCCCGCGTCAAGGGCGGCCAGGGTATGGACCAGCCAGTCGGGCGCAACACGGCCATCGGCATCGGTTGTCAGCACGATGCCATCCGGCCCCGCAAGGGCCGCGGCAACCTGCATGGCCGCCCGCCGGGCCGTACCCGCATGGGCGATGGGCGGGGGATAGGTCCGCGGCGCCACCACCACGCCAAAGGGCAGGGACGGGGCCAGCGCACGCACCACGCCGCACGTGTCATCCGTGCAGTTGTTGAGCAGCAGGACAACATGGGACAGGCAGGCCCCGTGCTGTGCGGCAAGGGCGCGCAGGCAGGGGCCGATCCGCTGTGCCTCGTTACGTACCGGGATCGCCACGACAGGGGAGCGGGCAGGCGGCATGGGTCACCTGTTGGAAGGGGAAATGGTAAACGCGGCGTGGACCGGACGGGTTGCACAAAGCGGACGAACCAGCAGGAGGGCATCTGGAACACTGCATTGATAAATAGATATAAAAGTTTTTGGGTGCCGCTTTTTTTCAGGAAGCTTCACCAAAAAATTCTTGATGGGTTTCAGGAAGTTTTCTTTCCTGTGCGCACCGTTACATGACACAGGCATGAACCGGATAATTTTTATTTTAAAATCCCCGCAGGGCAGGAACCCATCCGTATCGGGCGATAGTTCCCCGATGCCGGATTTTTTATTTATGAAATTACAAAATCAATAAATTATACTTCATAAATTATCGGAAATAATTACGAACATTTCCGGTAATGAAGATTATTTTAAATCTTATCTGTTCATACTTTGTAAAAAAAACCTGTATCTGTCGATTCAGGCAGATGCCGCATGACCCCATGCCGGCCCGCCCGTTACCGATCATGACGGAGCATCGTCCCATGTCCACCACCATGACCCGTAAACCCTAGGGGCCTGTCCGCCACCGCGCGGGGCGCGGCCAATCCATCCATACAGTAAAGACCGCATGCCAGTACTGTGGCGCGTGCCCACGGTGCTGCGCGGTTCTTCGTGCTACAGGGAATTATCCATCCCATGAATGCCATCGTAGTGACCGCACTGCGTCGGCCCTATACCTTTGTGGTGCTGTCGATCCTTATCGTGGTCTTTGGCATCATGTCGGTATTGCGCACGCCGACAGACGTGTTCCCCAATATCAGGATACCGGTCGTATCCGTTGTCTGGACCTATGGCGGCATGCTGCCAGAGGAATTCGCCGGCCGTATCATCTACAATTACGAACTGATGGTGACCTCGACCGTCGAGGGCATCGAACATATGGAAAGCAGTTCGTATTACGGACGCGGTATCGTCAACATATACTTCCAGCCCGGCACCGATATCGGCAAGGCGGAAGCGGAAGTCACCGCCATATCGCAGACGGTCATAAAACAGCTGCCCGAAAACATCCCGTCGCCCATGGTGATGAGCCTTGATGCATCATCCGTGCCGGTACTCACGCTGCAGGTCACGTCTGACAAACAGACACCATCCGACCTGTTCAAGCTGGCGATGATCCGCGTGCGCCCGCTGCTGGTCACCGTGCCGGGTGCGGTGGTGCCGCAGGCCTATGGCGGGATGGACAGCTTTGTCATGGTCGCGCTGAACCAGCAGCAGCTTCAGGCGCACCACCTGTCGGCCATGGACGTGCAGAACGCCCTGCGCGGGCAGAATATCGTGCTGCCGGCGGGGGACCAGAAAATCTCGGCCACGGACTGGATGGTGCAGACCAACGCGACGCCCCGATCCATGAAGGAACTGGGCGATATCCCGGTCAAGCGCGTGGGCAACGCCGTGATCTATGTCCATGACGTGGCCGAGGTCTATCGCGGCGGCCACCCGCAGACCAACCTTGTGCTGGTGAAGGGCCAGCAGGGGGTGGAAATCGTCGTGATGAAAAGCGGCGATGCCTCGACGTTGGATGTCGTGGCGGGGGCCAAGGCGCTGCTGCCACGTATCCAGAAACTGCTGCCACCAGATGTGAAGGTCAGCATACTGGGCGATGCCTCGATATTCGTGAAGGATTCCATTTTCGACGTCGTGCGCGAAATGCTGACGGCCGCCGCCCTGACCGGCATGGTGGTGCTTCTGTTCCTGGGGTCGTGGCGACCTACGGTCATCATCGCGACATCCATCCCGCTGGCCATCCTGTGCGCCATCATCGGCCTGCACTGGGCGGGGCAGACCATCAATGTCATGACGCTGGGCGGGCTTGCGCTGGCGGTGGGCATCCTGGTGGATGACGCCACGGTGATGATCGAGAACATCGACGCGCATCTGGAAATGGGCAAGGCGCTGGAACCCGCAATCATTGACGCGGCCAACCAGATTGTCATTCCCACCTTTGTCGCCACCACCTGCATCTGCATTGTCTGGCTGCCGCTGTTTGGCCTGAGCGGGGTCGCGGGCTGGCTGTTCATGCCCATGGCCGAAGCCATCATCTTCGCCATGATCGCGTCCTTCATCCTGTCGCGCACGCTGGTGCCGACCATGGCCAAATACCTGCTGGCCGGTCACAGTGTTGCGGGACACGGGGATTCCCACCATTGCGAACCGCAGGTGCATAACCTGCAATACCCCAAACGGCTGCCCGAACGCTTCCAGCAGGCGTTTGAACGCGGGTTCAACACCTTCCGCGAAAACTATGCAGGCGTGCTGGAACGCGCGATTGCGGGGCGCAGGCGGTTTGTGGGTGTGTTCCTTGGGGTCTCGGTCTGTTCGCTGGGGCTGTACCTGATCGCGGGGCGGGATTTCTTCCCTGAAACCAAATCGGGCACGATCCAGATGCACATGCGCGCGCCGCTCGGCACCCGGATCGAGGTGGCAGGGCGCGAGGCATCGCTGGTGGAAGACCGGATCAACCAGCTGTTCCCCGGCAGGGTGGACAGCATGATCGAAAACTGCGGCCTGCCCGAAGGTGCCCATAACCAGGCCTTCATTCCCACGCCGACCATCGGCACGCAGGATTGTGATATCACCATTGCGCTGAAGGATGAGGAAACGCCGGTATGGGATGACCGCACCATCCTGCGCCACGACCTGTCGGCACGGTTTCCCGGCACGGTGTTCACCTTCCAGCCTGCGGACCTGACCGCCAAGATCCTGAACTTCGGCTCCCCCGCGCCCATCGACATCCAGATTTCGGGGCCGGACCTGCGCGACAATTACGACTATGCCCGCCTGCTGGTGAACCGCCTGCGCGCAGTGCCCGGCGCGGCTGATGTCGTAATCCAGCAGACCATGAAAACGCCGACCCTGTTCGTGCAGGGCAACCGCACCTTCGGTCAGGCCACCGGCATGACGGAAGCCGACCTGGCCAATAACGAACTCATGACCCTGTCGGGCAGCCAGACGGTGGACCCGCAATACTGGCTGGACCCGGCCACGGGCATCACATTCCCGCTGAATGTGTACGTGTCACAGGACCAGCTGACGCATTTCAACAACCTCATGACCATTCCGGTGGACAAGGGTGATGGCGACCCGCAGGGGCGGCACATGCAGCTGCTGGGCGGTATCAGCAATGTCAGCGCCACGGGCACACCGGGGCAGGTCTCGCACTTCAATTCCATGCCGGAAGTCGACATCTATGTCTCCGCCGAGGGCGCGGATCTGGGGCAGGTGACAACCGGCGTGCAGCACGTGCTGGACCAGACGCGGGGCAACGTGCCGTCCACCGCCGCCGTGGTGGTGCGCGGACAGACCGAAACCATGCGCCATGCCTATGTCGAACTGGTGTTCGGGCTGGTGGTGTCGGTGCTGCTGATCTACCTGCTGATCGTGGTCAATTTCCAGTCATGGCTGGACCCGTTCATCATCATTACCGCATTGCCCGGCGCATTGGCGGGCATCGCATGGGCGCTGTTCCTGACGCACACCCGCCTGTCGGTCCCGGCACTTACGGGGGCGATCATGTGCATGGGCACGGCGACCGCCAATTCCATCCTTGTGGTGTCGTTTGCGCGTGAACGGATCGAGGAACATGGCGATGCGCTGCGCGCGGCGCTGGAGGCAGGCTACGGCCGTATCCGCCCGGTGCTGATGACCGCACTGGCCATGGTGATCGGCATGGTGCCCATGGCCATGAGCAATTCCCAGAACGCGCCGCTGGGCCGCGCCGTCATTGGCGGGCTGCTGGTGGCCACTGTCTCCACGCTTTTGTTCGTGCCCTGTGTTTACGCAATTTTGCACAACCGTCCGTCCCGTGTCCGGGGGGAAATGAAGTGATGTCCACCCAGAACAACAGAAAAATCATCATGCTGGCCGGTGCCGCCGTCGTCGCGGGGTGGTGCGGGTACCTGCTGGTCGGGCGGGTGCAGCATGCAGCCGCCCTGCGGCGGGAGGCCGCCATTGCCTCCGTGCCCGATGTCATGGTCATCGCGCCGCGCCGGGAAGCCCGCCACGTCAGCCTGGACCTGCCCGGCACCATCGAGGCCTGGTACCAGGCCCCGATCTACCCGCAGGCATCGGGCTATGTGCGCATGTGGTACAAGGATTACGGTGCGCGGGTGGCGGCTGGCGACGTGCTGGCGGAAATCAACACCCCCGGCCTTGATGCCCAGTTTGCGCAGGCGCAGGCCGACCTGCAGTCATCACAGGCCAAATACGACCTTGCGGTGGTGACAGCCCAGCGCTGGCGGCTGATGGGCAGGTCACAGGCGGTATCGGGCCAGTCGGTATCGGTTCAGGACGCTAACGAGAAATCCGCCGCCGCCGACCTGGAGGCCGCGCGCCACAACCTTGACCGCTACGCCGCCCTTGAACGCTTCAAGGTCATTGTCGCCCCGTTTGACGGCGTGGTGACGGAACGCGACATCAACGTGGGCGACTACGTGCATGAAGGCGGCGGCAACCTGAATGCGTCGGGTGCGGCCAGTGAACTGTTCAGCGTGGCGGATACGCACCGGATGCGGCTGTTCGTCTCGATCCCCGAAAACATGTCCTACATCCTGCAGCCCGGCCTGCAGGCCAGCGTGCAGGTGCCGCAGTTCCCCGACCGGCGGTTTGAGGCGAAGTTCCTGACCGTATCGGGCGGCTATGACCCCGACACCCGCACCAGCGTGAGCGAGTTCGTGATCGACAATACCGACCACGCCCTGTGGCCCGGAACCTTTGCCGCCGTCACCCTGAGCGCCCCCGAACAGGCCACCCACCTGACCATACCCACCGGCGCGCTGGTGTTTCAGGAACACGGCATGCAGGTGGCCGTGGTGGATGCGCAGGACCACGCGCATTTCCACACCATAACCGTGGGCCGCATGGGCGACGGGGCGACACAGGTGCTGTCGGGCATCGCGCCCGATGACCGGATCATCGACAACCCGCCCGCCGACCTGCTGGAAGGCGAACACGTGCGCGTGACCCAACCCGTGGCCGGATACAGCAACGACACCGATGAAAAGGACGATGAATGATGGCCCGTACCCTCCGCCGCGCCATGGGCATGGGCGGCGTGTGCACCCTGTCGCTGCTGTCACTGGCGGGGTGCGACCTGGCCCCCGCCTATCACGCGCCCAGTTACGTCATTCCCGCGACATGGCAGGGGCAGGCCCCGTTTGGCGTGGCCCATCCCATGGACGACACTATTCCCGCGCAGTGGTGGGAAAGCTTTGCCGACCCGCAGCTTGATGATCTGGAAACCGCCGCCATGGCCCATAACGGCGACCTGCAGGCCGCCAGCGAGCGCTTTTTGCAGGCGCGCGCGATCGTAAGCGAGGCACGGGCCGACCTGCTGCCGCATTTTGGCGTGGCCTTTGGCGGCAGCAACAACAAAAGTTCGGCCGAGCGTCTGTTCCGCTACAAGGGACCGATTACGGATTCAGATGAATTCTATGGCGGCATGGCATCGTGGGAACCGGATTTCTGGTCTTCCATCCGCAACCGGGTGCGCCTGCAGAAGGATTATGCGCAGGAACAGGCGGCACAATATGCCGCAGCAAGGCTGAGTTTGCAGGCCGAACTGGCCAGCGACTATTTCACCCTGCGCGGGCTGGATGCGCAGGCGGCGATCTATAGCCAGTCGATCCGGTATTATCAGGAATCCCTGCGCGTGACCCAGACACGGCTGGTGGATCAGGCGGCGTCACAGCTGGATGTGGCGCGCGCGCAGAACCAGCTGTACACCACGCAGGCCCGCCTGCTGGACATCCAGGCCCAGCGCGAGGTGATGGAACATGCGGTGGCCGTGCTGGTCAACGTCGCCCCGTCATCCTTCCATATCGCGGCGGATGCCCACCTTAACACCACCCGCTTCGGGCTGCGTGCCCCCATGCCGTCCGACCTGCTGCAGCGCAGGCCCGACATTGCCATGGCCGAACGCCAGATGGCGCAGGCCAACCGGGCCATCGGCATCGCACGCGCCGCGTTCTACCCGCATGTATCCTTCCAGATGAACGGGGGGTTTGATGATAACGGCTTCAACCTGGCCAACCTTGCCAACTCCATGTGGTCCTATGGCGCGACCGTAACCATGCCGGTGTTCGAAGGCGGCCTGCGCCGCGCGCAGCTGCAGCAGAGCTGGTCCGCCTACCGTGAAACCCGCGACCATTACCGTGTCACCATCCTCAACGCCTTTCGCGATGTGGAGGACGGGCTGTCGCGCACCAACCGGCTGGATGGGGAAAACGGCCGCCTGCGCGCCGCAGTCGGCGCCGCCAGCCAGACACAGGACATTACCATGAACCTGTACAAGGGCGGCCTTGCCACCTACCTTGACGTCCTGATCGCACAGGTCAGCACGCTGGATGCGCGCATACAGCAGGCCGAAATCCAGACCCGTTACCTGCAGGCGCAGGTCGGCATGATCCGTGCGTGTGGCGGGGGATGGGATGCGGCCAGCCTGCCCGCGCCCAACAAACTGTTCGGGGTTGACCCGCTACAGTATTCCGGCCTGCACAACGCGCCGCCCGTGGGCGACGTGCCCGCGCCACACAGCCACGGCCCCGACCCGGATGACAACCTGACCCGGCCCATGCTGTCGCCCGGCATGGGGCAGTAAGCAAAAACAGATAAAAGTTTCCGGGCGCCGCCTTTTTCCAAAAAAGGCGGCGTTCCCTGAAGCTTTTTGCAAAAAGCTTCACCAAAAACTGCTTTATTCATGACTGACCGTCATGCTGCGGCCAACGGGTTATCCCGATGCATAAATATGGAACCTGCAAAAACACAAAACCCGCAGGCAGGACCGGCGTTACCTGAACCCGGACATATATGGCGGCGGGACATGCGATTATTTGCGCGCCCGTAAATAATGGCGACATGCCGCTTCGCATCTCACGGACAAGGAACAGGACAATGGGCACAAATCGCGGTGTGGTCTATCTTGGGCCAGAACATGTGGAAGTGCAGGATATCGCCGACCCGAAAATGGAAACGCCAGCGGGCCGCCGTATCACGCATGGCGTCATCCTGAAGGTGGTTTCAACCAACATATGCGGATCGGACCAGCACATGGTGCGCGGCAGGACGACCGCACCGAAAGGCATGGTGCTGGGCCATGAAATTACCGGCGAGGTCATTGAATGCGGCAGCGATGTCGAAATGGTGCGCAAGGGGGATCTGGTCTCGGTCCCCTTCAACGTGGCCTGCGGGCGGTGCCGGTGCTGCCGCGAGGGGGATACGGGCGTCTGCCTGACGGTCAATCCCGGCCGGGCGGGCGGCGCGTACGGGTATGTTGACATGGGTGGCTGGATCGGGGGGCAGGCGAAATACGTCATGGTGCCCTATGCCGATTTCAACCTGCTGCGCTTTGCCGACAGATCCATGGCGATGGAGCGTATCCGCGACCTGACCATGCTGACCGATATCCTGCCCACCGGCTTCCACGGGGCCGTGACGGCGCGGGTGGGCGTGGGGTCGGTGGTCTATGTTGCGGGGGCCGGGCCGGTGGGCATGGCGGCGGCGGCATCCGCGCGCATCCTGGGGGCTGCGGTGGTGATGGTGGGCGACCTGAATGAAGAACGCCTGGCCCACGCCCGCAAGGTGGGGTTCGAACCCGTTGATTTGCGCCAGCATGACCGGCTGGGGGACATGGTGGCCCAGATTGCAGGCACGCCGGAGGTGGACAGCTTCATCGACGCGGTTGGCTTCGAGGCGAAGGGATATGGCGGCAACGCCAGACCCGCCATCGTGCTGAACCAGGCCATGGAGGTGACCCGGCCCGCCGGGTCGGTCGGGATTCCGGGGCTGTATGTAACCGAAGACCCCGGCGGGGCGGATGAAGCGGCCAGGACGGGCAACCTGATCCTGCGCTTCGGGCAGGGATGGGCCAAGAGCCTTGAATTCCACACCGGCCAGACGCCGGTGCTGCGCTACAATGCGCGTCTTATGAACGCCATCCTGCACGGGCGGCTGCCCATTGCCGACATTGTCAACGCAACTGTCATCCCGCTGGAGGACGCGCCGCAGGGATATCGTGATTTTGATCGGGGGGCGGCAAAGAAATTCGTGCTTGACCCCCACGGCATGCTGGCGGCGTGAAACCGTATCAGGGCGCGTCGCGCGCCTGTGCCGTGGCCATGTTGCGGTCCACCTGATCCAGCAGGTCCGCATGCTGCGCGCCCCAGCGGTAGAGCATCTCCAGCGGTTCGACAAACTGCCGACCCAGTTCCGTCAGCCGGTATTCGACCACCGGTGGCATGACCTGCATGATCGCGCGTTCCACCAGCCCCATGCGTTCAAGGTCGCGCAGGGTCTGGGTCATCATCTTCTTCGACAGGCCGGGCAGGGCGCGTTGCAACTGCCCCGGGCGCGATACGCCATCCATCAGGTGCAGCGTATGCATGATCATGGTGGTCCATTTGCCTGAAAACAGGCGCAGCAGGCGGCGCGGCGCACAGTCCTGCGCAAAGGGTGCGTGGCGGTAGGCGTCGGGCAGGGGGGCGATATCCATGGGCGGCCTTATGGGAACGTTCAGGTGACCAGGGCACGAAAAGGTGCCGGATTGCCTTTTATGGCGTTTGCCAACAGCGTGTGAAGCCCACACCCATCCATGGAGGATCACAATGTCCCACAGGGCGCTTGTCATCGGTGCGACCGGTATTGTCGGCCAGAACCTTGCCAACCGTCTGGTCGCGGAGGGCTGGAGTGTTTACGGCCTGGCGCGGCGGACGGAAAACCTGCCCGGCACCATCATGCCCGTCGCGGCCGACGCGCTGGACCCGGACAGCCTGCGCACGGCGCTGGCCGGTATCGTGCCGACGCATGTGTTTTTCACCACATGGACCCGCCGCGAAAGCGAACGCGAAAACTGCATCGTCAACAGCGCGATGGTCCGCAACGTGTTCGCTGCCCTGCCACGTCCGCACGCGCTGGTACATGCCAGTCTGGTGACCGGGCTGAAACATTACCTTGGCCCGTTCGAAGCCTATGCACGGGGCAACCCGCCACAGACACCGTTTCGCGAGACCATGCCACGTCTGCCAGCGGAAAATTTCTATTACAGCCAGGAAGATGTCCTGTTCGAGGCCGCCGAGCGGCTGGGCATTGCATGGACGGTGCACCGCCCGCATACGGTTATCGGGTATGCGATCGGCAACCTCATGAACATGGGCACGACGCTGGCGGCCTATGCCACGCTGTGCCGCGAGACGGGGCTGCCCTTCGTCTTTCCCGGCTCGCCCGTACAATGGGAGGGCCTGACGGACGTGACCGACGCCCGCCAGCTGGCCAGCCAGATCCTGTGGGCCGCCACCAGCCCGGCCGGGCGCAACCGGGCGTTCAATGTCGTCAATGGCGACGTGTTCCGCTGGAAATGGCTGTGGGGGGAACTGGCGGCATGGTTCGGTATTGATCCCGCCCCGTATCCCGGCCACGCCACATCACTGGAACACATGCTGGCGGACAAGGGACCGCAATGGGCCGATATCGCGCAGCGCCATGGCCTGCGGGACGCCGTGCTGGGCCGGCTTGCATCGGCATGGCATACCGATGCCGACCTTGGCCGTCCCGTTGAATGCGTGACCGATATGAGCCTGAGCCGCAGGCTGGGCTTTACCGGGTATCAGTACACGCCTGATTCCTTCTTTGACCTGTTCGAACGCCTGCGGGCCGGGCGGTACATTCCCTGAGGGCGTGTTGGAAAAGGTCGCCTTTTGATAAGAGACTGTTTGAAAACAATATGTTACTAAAAAAATTCCGGGTGCCGTCTTTTTTCAAAAAGGCGGCGTTCTTCCGAAGTTTTTTGGAAAAAGCTTCACCAAAAACTTCCTTCAGCTTTCAGGTGCCTGTCATGATCTGACTTTTCAAACAGTCTTTAAAAAGGCGGCATCTGGCAAATTTTATTTATCAGTATTCTGTTTTCAGACGGTCCCCACCAAGACAGGCAGGATGCCATACCTTAATGAGGCGGACCGGACATTGATCCAGCCCATAAAATATGGACATGGAATTCAGCTTTCCCTGCTGCGGTATTTGGAAATTACGCGGTAGATGGTGGCCTTGTGCACATTGAACCGATCCGCCACTTCCGCAACCGGCAGGCCCTCCTGCGTGACCATTCTATATATAGCGGCACTTTCCGCCGGGTCGAGTTTGGCCGGACGCCCCATATGAATGCCACGCTGACGGGCGTTCAGGCGGCCCATCGCCGTGCGTTCACGGATCAGGGCGCGTTCAAAATCGGCTATGCCCGCAAATACCGTCATGACAATGCGGCCTTCGGACGATGTCGTATCCATCCACGGTTCACAGATGGAGCGTAGCCCGACATCCCTGCGCCGCAGGGATTCCGCAATTTCCAGCAGGTGCTGCGTCGATCGCGCAAGCCGGTCGAGCCGGTACACGATGACGATATCGCCCTTCGTGACATCCTGCAGAAGGCGATGCAGCGCGGGCCGCTTCTTTTCATCTTCCAGCAGGGAATCTTCATAAACCGTTTCACAGCCTGCGTCATGCAAATGCCACACTTGAACGTCAAGGGTGCATTCATCCGTACTTACACGCGCATAACCGATCAGCATTCTATCATCAAATCAGAATTGAATTTCAATCAGCTATGGTAATCAAAAACGGCCAATGTGAACAGCCGTTATCATAATAGTTCCACATAAGTTCGCTTTTTCTCGTACAGAACGATGGAACACTAAGGAATATATTCCCAATATTCAATTAAAAACGCATTTATATATGTATGACAAAATATGTTGCGTTAACGGATGGTAAATAGTATTTAGAATACCACTTCTCGAAAATCTTAAACTTCTGCGAAACGGGATATCAGACCTCATGAGGCGCCGAACAGACAGAGTTCCCGACCTGCCCGATACTGAATTGGATCAGGAAATTCGTGGTGGTCTGTTTGTCCTGCGCCATACCCTGATGAAAGTTGCACAGGATGCATCCATGTTCGGCAGTTATGCCAATGCTTCGGAACGGCAGGTGGTCGGGGCGGGCACATGGCTGCGGAAATCGCTGGCCGATATTGCCCGCACCTGCCAGCGTGACTATGTTTTGCGCGGCGGCACGATGGAATTCGACAGCACGGGCGCGCTCCATATCCTTTGGGTGCGCGTCACGGCGGCGACGGGCGGGGGCAGGCTGATCCTTGGCCCCAAATCAGATGATTCCGGCCTGCTGCTGATTGATGTCACCCCGAATGACGAAATCGGCGACACCACCGTATCCATTACCTTCAGGGGTGTCGCCCGCCTGACCGTCACGCACGATGTCGATACGGATATTACCCTGATCGGCCTGCTGAGTGGCGCACAGACCAAACTGGACTGCAATACATGGGCGGTGGTCAGGCTGCGGGGCAATGTCTGTGGCCTGTCTGAAGAAAACAGCCAGTCCATTGCCACAGACGATGGTTGCGGCAGCCTTTACGTCCGTCATTACATGGCGGGGGATACAAACGAAATCTGCTTTACTGTCAGAAAATAAGACTATTCCGGTATCGTTAGCAGACAGTCACGAACATGAAACAGAACGCATCCCTTTTTTCAAAACCATATCATTCCCTGTCCGGAACAAATGCGCTGCAGGTCCTGCATGGCGCCACGGATGGCGTTGTGGTGATTGATGAACGTAACCGGATCGTCTTTTTCAATGCAGCGGCCGAAAAGCTGTGGGGATATACCCAGTCCGAGGTGATCGGCTATAACGTGAACATGCTGCTGCCCGCCGGCATGCGTGATGAACACGATGCCTTTGTCGAACGAAACCGCAGCACCGGCATCAATACCATTATCGGCACATCGCGTGAGATCCGGTTTGAAAACCGGGCAGGGGAATACGTGGCGGGTGAACTGGCCCTGTCCATGATCACGCTGCAGCCTGACCTGCGCAAATACTACCTGGCCACCATCAAGGGCATGCCCGAGGAAAGCCACCGCAGAAACCTGCAGGCCCTGCAGAATACAGTCTTCCGTGCCCTTTCGACCGACATGAGCGTGCGGGACATTGGCGACCTGATCTGCCGCGAAACGGAAACATTCGTTCCCGATACCGTTGCCGTGCTGATACTGGTGGAAAAGGACCGCCGCCTGCGCGTCCTGTCGGGTGCCGGTTTCCCCCGGCGCTATGCCGCGGCGGTGGAAAACATCACCCTGTCGGATGCCGATATCGCAGCCCTTGCCCGCAACCCGGCCCATGCGGGGACGCTGGTATGGAAAAGCTATTCCTCGCTGGGCCGTTCTCTGGGGCTGCACCACTGCCGTGCTTCGGCCATCGTGTCGCCAGATGGGGCGGTGACGGGTATTTTCGGCCTGTTTTCACGCAACCCCGATCAAAAGCCAGACGGGCCGGACACGATTGTCAGCGGGTGCGTGCCGTTCTGCGGCGCGGTGATCGAACAGTACGAAACCCGTCAGCATATTGCGCAACTGGCCAGTTACGATCCGCTGACCGGCTTCCTCAACCGTTCGGCCGCGCATGATGTCCTTGCCAGACTGGTCGGGCAGCCGGGGGACAACCATTTTGCCGTGCTGCTGTTGAATGTCGACCGGTTCCGCGACATCAATGAAGCATTGGGGCATGGCAATGGCGACCTGCTGCTGCGGGCGCTGGCCACCCGCATGCGCACGCTCAGCCCCGACAGTTATGTCCCCAGCCGGTCCAGCGCCGATGAATTCATCATCATACTGCCCGACACGCAGCCCGATACCGCGGTCGCATTCGTCACGACCCTGCTGAAGGGACTGACGCAGCCGGTTGAGATCAGGGGCAATTACATCGTGCCGTCCGTCAGTGCAGGCATCAGCATGTTTCCCCATACGGGGCCGGACAGTGAATCCCTGATCGGGCTGGCGGAAACCGCCATGCGGCAGGCCAAGAAGGACGCACCGGGCACATACCGTATCGCGACACCGGCGCGGCATGATGCGGCGCGCGAACGGCTGCTTCCGGGCAGGGCGATGCGCGAAACCCTGCAGCGCGGCCTGCTGCACCTGCATTACCAGCCACAGGTCAGGACGCGGTCCGGGCACCTGTATGGCGTGGAGGCACTGCCACGGTGGCACCATCCGCATCTGGGCAACATCTTTCCCGCCCGCTTCATTGCCGTGGCGGAAGACACCGGCCAGATCGACACCATCGGCACCTGGGCGCTGGAGGCCGCATGCCGCCAGATCAGCGCATGGGACCGTGACGCCATCCATGTGCCCACCGTGGCGGTCAACCTGTCTGCCGGGCTGCTGCGCAAGCGCCATCTGCCGGAAATGATCGCCAGCATGCTGGAAACCTGCCAGCTTGCGCCACAGCGCCTGACGGTGGGACTGACCGAACAGGTCATGATGGATGACGATGCGGATACGATGGCGGTGCTGCATGCCATCCGCGCACTGGGCGTCGGGCTGTCCATGGATGATTTCGGCACGGGGTCTTCCAGCCTGTCGCGCCTTGCCCGCCTGCCGCTGAGCGAGATCAGGATCGACCACAGCTTCATCGCCAACCTTGAACACGACGCCAATGCGCAGGCCATGACCACGGCAGTGATCGGCATGGGCGGCATGCTGGGCATGACGGTGGCAGGCGGCGGTGTCGAAACCGAAAGCCAGAAGACCCTGCTTGAACGCCTGCATTGCGATGTGATGCAGGGGCACCTTTTCTCCCGCCCGTTGACAGCCACCGAACTGGGGCCATGGGTGCGGGACCGGATTACGAAGCAATAAAGTAATAAAAGACCATAATATTTTACATATTCATAATAAATAAAGGAGAGAGAGATGGGAAAGGAAGTTTTTCCGGTAACGGAAGAAAACGTCAATTCCGACATCTGCGTGGACATGCTGCAGCAGGCACGTGACGGCGTCATCATTATCGATGACCGCAACTGCATCGTCTTTTTCAACCAGGCGGCGGAAAAGCTGTGGGACTATACCGCGGCGGAAGTCATGGGGCGCAATGTCAAATGCCTGGTGCCGATGGAATACCGCGGCAAACATGACGGCTTCATCGCGCATAACCGCGAAACGGGCATCAACCGCATTGTCGGCACATCGCGTGAGATCACGTTTGAAAGCAAGAACGGGGATTACGTCTCGGCCGAGATGTCGATTTCCACCGCGCTGATTGGTCCGGATAAAAAACGGTATTACATGGCCTTCATGAAGGGCGTGACCGAAGAAAGCCATCGCAGGAAGCTGCTGGACCTGCAGAATACGGTCTTCCGCTCCCTTTCGGGGGACATGCTGATACAGGACGTGGCCGACCTGGTGTGTGACGGCGTGGAGGAATTCGTGCCCAATTCCGTCGCCGTGCTCATGCTGCTGACGCCGGAAAATACGCTGCAGATCCTGTCCGGGTCGGGCCTGCCGCGCCGTTTCGCCACGGCGCTGGAACACATGACGCTGACGGATGCCGATATTGCCGCGCTGGCCAATGATCTGGATGAAGCCAGTTCGGTCGTGTGGGAAAGCTATCGTTCGGTCGGGATCTCGCTCGGGCTGAATGACTGCTGGGCTTCGGCCATCAAGGCGCCCAATGGCAAGATATCGGGCATTCTGGCGCTATATTCGCGCAACCAGCACAAGGTGGCGGACTGGCCCCAAAAGATCGTATCCGGGGCCGTGCCGTTCTGTGGCGTTGTGATCGAGCAGTACGAGGCACGCCAGCATATATCCCAGCTGGCCAATTATGACCCGCTGACCGGCTTCCTCAACCGCAGTTCGCTGCACAAGGTGCTGAAATCCATGATCAGCCAGCCGGGCGACAACCGCTTTGCCGTGCTGCTGATGGACCTTGACCGCTTCCGTGACATCAATGACGCGCTGGGGCATGTGCAGGGGGATACGTTCCTGAAGGCCATTGCCGAACGGCTGAAGAAACTGTGTCGCAGCAACTATGTCCTCTCACGCGCGGGCGGGGATGACTTTGTTATCGTCATACCCAACGCCACGCCGGACATGGCGGTCGATTTCACCAAAACCATCATCACCGCCATGCAGCAACCGCTGGATGTCGCGGGCAACCAGATTTCCGCGTCCTTCAGCACCGGGATCGCGACCTTCCCCGAAAACGGGCCGGATGGTGAATCCCTGATCAGCCATGCCGAAATAGCCATGCGGCAGGCCAAGAAGGAAGCGCGCGGCAGCTACCGCCTGGTCAGCACGATTGACAGCAAGGACGCGCAGGACCGGCTGGTACTGGGCAGCGCGCTGCGGGATTCCCTGTCCAAGGGCCTGCTCAACCTGCATTACCAGCCACAGGTCGAAGCCCGCACGGGGGAGATCTATGGCGTGGAAGCACTGGCGCGGTGGAACCATCCCACGCTGGGCAACATCTTTCCCTCCCGCTTCATTGCCGTGGCGGAGGAGACGGGACAGATCGAGGCCATCGGCCGGTGGTCGCTGGAGGAAGCCTGCCGTCAGCTTACCCGTTGGGAAAGCGAGGGCGTGCACATACCCGTCGTGTCGGTCAACCTGTCAGCGGCCCATTTCCACAACCGTGGCCTTGTGCCGATGATCGCGGGACTGCTGGAAACATACGGACTGGCGCCTGAACGCCTGACGGTGGAAATAACCGAAAGCGTGATGATGGAGGAAAGCGAGGAGACGATGAATGTCCTCGCCTCCATCCGCAAGCTGGGCGTCGGCCTGTCCATGGATGACTTCGGCACCGGTTTTTCCAGCCTGTCGCGGCTGACACGCCTGCCGCTGACGGAAATCAAGATCGACCGCAGCTTCATCATGAACCTTGAAACCGACCCGAATGCGCAGGCCGTCACCACTGCCGTGATCGGTATTGGCAACCGGCTGGGCATGACGGTCGTGACCGAAGGGGTGGAGACGGAAGCCCAGTATGACCTGCTGGAAAGCCTGCATTGCGACGTGCTGCAGGGCTACCTGTTCGCGCGCCCCATGTCGGCCACCGATCTTGCGGCATGGGCGCGCCAACCCCGGCTGCTCATGCCCGCAATGGTCAGGAAAAAAGACGAAGGCAGCCAGTCATGACCGCCTGAATCCGGGCAGGCACAACAATACGGACAGCAATGTGATCGGGACCACGGTCCCGGCCGCCGGGTTGCGGATTGCTGCCGGAAAACGCCTGCGGGAACAGCAAAAACTACGGGGGGCAGCAGGTGGCACCCCCGCTTTTTATCAAACCATCCGCACACTGGACCATTAACCATCATGCACAGGCCACCGCGCATCCCGCGCGGCACGGCACGACGACCCCATGCATGAAACGGAGTGGCCACCATGAACAGGACCGTCCTTATCACCGGTGCCGGAACAGGATTTGGCAGGGAAATCGCCCTGCGGCTGGCGGCACGGCAATGGACCGTTATCGCGGGTGTTGAAATCCCGTCCCAGATCTTCCAGCTGGAACATGAAGCCGAACAGCGCGGCGTGGTCGTGCAGGTTGAAAAACTGGATGTGACCGATGCGGCGGATCGCGCGCGGTTCAGCCTGCTGGATGTTGACGTACTCCTCAACAACGCGGGCATCGGGGAAGGCGGCTCCATGGTTGACATACCCGAAGCCCACCTGCGCAGGCAGTTCGAGGTCAACGTGGTCGGACCGGTCATGCTGACGCAGGCCATCGCCAGACGCATGGCGGCACGCAGGGCGGGGAAGATCGTTTTCATGTCGTCGTGCGCGGGGCTGACCTCGGACCCGTTTACCGGGGCCTATTCCGCATCCAAACATGCCATCGAGGCCATCGCGGAAGCACTGGGCAAGGAATTGCAGGAATTCGGTATTGCTGTGGCGACCGTCAATCCCGGCCCGTTCCTGACCGGTTTCAATGACCGTATCTTTGATTCATGGAAAAGCTGGGACAAAAGCCTTTCGGACAATCTGTTCGATTACGAACGCATTGCCTATCCCTACAGGCAGTTTGACATCAAACCGGTCGTTGACACCACGATTGGCGTGATCGAAGGCACGATTGACACCTATCGCAATGTTGAACCCAGACAGAATATCGAAATGCAGCGCAAACAGATGGATGCCGCATGGACCCGCAGATATGACGAAAACCTGGGCAAACGCTTCCCGCTGGTTGAAACCTGCTATGACATGCAGCCCGGCACGCCGGTGGAGGAATAGCGCGGTCCCTTCATGACAGGCTGCCCGCACAACGCTTCACCAAGAACTTTCCTATGATCCAGGCGATATTGCAAAGGCAGGCTTCGACATGGGGCAGGGATCGCAGGCCGTGATTGACCACGAACCGCGTCCACACCCATCCCATGGCGGGGTTGCCTGTCGCCTGAAACAGGGATTGCTTACATGCCTCTTATCCGTTTTGACATGCTCGAAGGCCGTTCCGAGAAGGAACTGACCGCCATACTGGACGCCGCCCACCAGGCGATGCTGGACGCTTTCGGCGTGCCGCCGCGTGACCGGTACCAGATCATATATGAACACAGGAAAAGCCGTGTGCGCATTGAGGATACCGGACTGGGCATTGCACGTACCGATGATGTCATGATCATATCGGTTACCACGCGCCCGCGCACGGTTGATGAAAAAACCGCGTTCTACCGCCTGCTGACCGAGGCCCTGACCACGAAGTGTGGCATCGCCGCCAGCGATGTCATGGTCAACTACGTTGAAAACACGGATGCCGACTGGTCATTTGGCAATGGGGAGGCACAGTTCCTGACCGGAAAGCTGGGCGCGCCCAAGGTCTCGTGACGTAAAGGGGGGACAGGGCCGGGCCTTTCATACCCGGTCCTGTCTGTGTCAGGGCATCATTCAACATTGGCCGGGGCCATGATATAAAGGGATTCAGGCGACATGATAAAAGTCTTGTCCTGTTTACTGACAATGGACCCGACAACCTGCATGTTGCATATGTCATGCGTCATGTCGGAACACTTGACAATCGCCTTGCGCAGGTCGCTTCCATCAGCGACATCCTTTACGCTGAATCCCAGATACTGATAATCACCGGCCGTACTGGATTCCAGCGCGGCCTCCGTCGATATGACGCAGACATTGTCGCTCAGGACACATGATCCGCGGCCATTGACCTGGATATGCTTGCCTATGATGGAATTCCCGGCAGCAATCACGTCAATGATACTGTAAACCGGTGTTACAGACCGGGCCTGCGCCGCGGGCGACGCCGCCGCCTTGGCCGCCTGCTGCGCGGCCATGAAGTTTTTCATGTCCTGATCGGTCGCGGCATCGATGCATGGCTGTCTTAATGCGACATTTGTCCGGAACGCCTCATTACATCTGCGCCCCATGTATTCCAGCGCGCCCTGCGACTGCACTTCCTGTGCATCGGCAGGCGTGGCAAATTCACTATTGGCAATGTCCCGGCCGGTGCGCTGCGCAAACTGCTCTGGTGTTTCCTGTGTCCCGGCATCCTGGGCCTGCGCGGTTGAGGCACCGGCCAGTAATACAAACATGGAAAATATCAGTCTATTCATATTTCACCTGTAATAAATAAGGATATACCATAATTTTTCATGACCGGCCATGCTTTCAGGGGGGCACCATACTTCATGCCCACCAGCACGGAAAGCCATGCCCGCAACGCATGCTGATGTTCATGCAGGGCCAGATGAAAGATGACAGGAACGCCCCCCGTAATGCGCACCCCGTGACCACGGCGGCCCATCCGTCACCCGCACCACGGTCCCATGCCCGGTCATCAATCATGACCTGAACCCGTTTCCATCCGTTGCTGAACGATACCGTGTCGTTTATATGGAGCCGGAACAGTGCCGGTACATCGCGTACACGGTCGGCACGGATCGGATCGATATGCATGAAAAGGGGACATTCATGGCCAAAAGAACACAGATACACAGGATCATGACAGTATTCATCAATACATCAGGAGCGTGCGCCCTGCTTTTATCGGGAGTGAATACGTGCCTGGCCGCCGGGACAACACGCGCGCGCGAAGCGCATGCGTGTGAAAAAGATGCGTTCAGGTTCTGCGGCACGGACATTCCCAACAAGAAAAAAATTGCAGCCTGCCTGCAGGCCCACCGTGAACAGTTGCGCCCTGCCTGCCGCGCCCTGTTTCCCGTTGCCGGAGCACAGCCCGGAAACAACACACAGGACACGCACATCGTGGACTAGCGGCCAGCACAGCGGGGCAGGGGGGGTACAGGCGGAAACCGGCGCAGCAAATATTATTTCATGCCGGCCGCAATGCAGTGGGCACTGTCTGGGGAATAGGCCCAGTATCAGAAACCCGTTCCGCCTGGCACGACAGAAATGACAAAGCACAACAGGAAACGGAGCGGACAGATTTCCTGACATTTCAGAGATTATGCAACCCGACAGGTGCGCCAGGTGTTTTCTGGTTTCATGGCACGGAAGAAAAGGACAGCTTTCCGTGCCCGTCCTTTCAGGAGAACACGGTCGAAAGACTGTGGATGCATGAATGAAAACGCTTACAGACGCGCAGAAGCTGGTTACGAAAATTGTCATGGTTGTCACGATGGGTGCGCTCGCATTCGGCTATGATACAGGGGTGATTGCGGGCGCGCTGCCGTTCATGCAGCTTCCATCCACACAGGGCGGTCTGGGCCTGACCCCGTTAACCGAGGGACTGGTTACGTCCGCACTGGTGCTGGGGGCGGCCATAGGTTCGCTGCTGTGCGGCATCATCGCGGACCGGGTGGGGCGACGCGACAGTCTCATGGGGTTGTCCGTCATCTTCATGATCGGCGCGATCGGCACGTCACAGGCCCCCACGGTCCCGGTCATGGTGGTGATGCGCGCCATACTCGGCTTTGCCGTGGGCGGCGCGTCCGCCCTTGTCCCGATGTTCATTTCGGAAATGGCGCCCCCCGGCAGGCGTGGCCGTCTGGTCAGCCAGAACGAGATGATGATCGTGACCGGACAGTTGGCCGCCTATGTTCTCAGCGCCCTGCTGGCGCGGTTTTCGGGCGCCAATGATATCTGGCGCACCATGCTTGCGATTGCGGCCGTCCCGGCCTTCCTGCTGGGGCTTGGCCTGGTGTTCGTGCCGCGCTCCCCGCGCTGGCTGGCCAGCCGTGGACGGACCGAAGAAGCGCGGCAGGTGCTTGAACTCATCCGCTCGACCGACCGGCAGGTCAGCAGGGAAATGGGGGAAATCAAAGCACAGGTGAACGAGGAATCCGACCAGATGGGCTGGCGCGAGGCCATGGGCACGGTCTGGATCCGGCGCCTGCTGCTGGTCGGGATCGGGCTGGGGTTTTCCGCCCAGTTCACCGGCGTGAATGCCTTCATGTATTTTACGCCGATCATCCTGCGCCAGACCGGCCTGGGCACCCAGGCGGCCCTGACCGCGACAATCGGCGCGGGTGTCGTAGCCGTCATCGCGACCTTTCTGGGGATATGGATGATCGGGCGGTTTCCGCGCCGTTTCACGCTTCTGGGTGGTCTTGCCGGTGTCGTGTGCGCGCATCTGGGGTTGGGGGCGACGCTGCTGTTCATGGCGGGATCACCCATGCAGAGCATGGTGGCGCTGGGCTTCATCCTTCTGGCCCTGCTGTTCATCCAGATGATGGTCTCCCCCCTTTACTGGCTGCTGATGTCGGAACTGTTCCCTATGCGCGCCCGCGGTATCCTGACCGGGCTTAGCGTTGCCGCACAGTGGGTTTTCAATGCCACGGTTTCGTTCCTGTTCCCCGCGGCCCTGCACTGGATTGGCGCATCGACCTTCTTCGCCTTTGCCGCGATCAACCTGGTTTCCCTGATGTTCGTGGCACGGTTCCTGCCGGAAACGAAAGGCATGTCGCTGGAAAAGCTGGAAGGACACCTGGAAGATCATTTTTCCCCCGACGCCCCTGCCGCCGGCAACCCGCATGGTCTGGCGCGTGGCCTGTAACCCGGCGGGGCAGGTGATTACGAAAAAATAATGAACTCCACCATTCGCCCTGAATATACCACTTTATTGAAATGATAATCATTTTCATAATATAATTTCATGCAAATTCCTGCCCACAGGCCATATATTCAGGTTCGCGTCAGGTTTTCCTGTTATACGTCAGGATGTCATCATCATGATGATGCAGGCTTTATGTATGATGGGGAACAGACGCAGTCATGCGAAAGATATTCCTGGCCACCGTGTATGCCGTCTGCGCTGTCGTCATGACAGCACAGGCCGCCCGGGCAGAAAGCGGAACAGAGGGCGTATGCATGACCGTAGGTCAGGGCATCCGCCTGCATGTGGACGGCATGTATGGCGGCTATCCCCATTCCGTACTGCGTGACGCCGTGCTGCAGGGCGTGGCCTGCCCATCTGGCCAGGCGGAACTGCATGCCTTCAGCATGGTTGCCGCCCCGTCGCCCCACATGCATATTTTCGTCACGCGCCCCATCGGTCAGGGGCAGCAGGGGGCGATTTCCGCCCGGCTGTTTTCACACGGGCATTTCGTGATCGGGGAACGCATGTCGCTGTCCCCGCTGGCGCGATCGCAGTCCCCGTTTTCGGTTACTTCTGACATCAATCTGATGATGGCGCGCCTGTGGAGCGATCTTGCCGAACGGGTCAGCCATGACGGGCATGCGCCTGCTCAGCCAACAGTTCAGCATTTCGGCTGACCGGCCCTTGGGTCATTGATTGCAATAGGGGGGATCGGACACGTCGTGTCGTGACGGGGGAAAGAGCCTGAGGTGGCATTCGGTCATTTCACCGATCCGGCAGGTCATGCGCCCGGCGGGGACGCCCTGCCGGTCATCATCATGATCTAGGTCCGATCGGTTGTGGTTAGCACTACAGTTGCAGTTTATTTTCCGGGCCAGAAAAACGAAAAAATTGCGGTTTTTCTCGCCGTAGACAGCCTGAAATTCGAGCCTTCTGCAAAGTATAGGATCCATGAACAATTAACGAACAAAACAAACTGCAACTGCAGTACTGGAAATCCGTTGCCGCATATTCCACAATCCGTATCATCCGGTCCATTCATACGCGTTTCAGATGACCGGAATCCCGCACCCACAGACACGGGTGACACAGAAGAGGTCATCAGTGATCGGGGCCATGACAGCAACCGGATCAGGCTGTTTCTCATCGCACGGAATATTACTGCCTACCTGACATCCTTCCTGAATGATGAAACAGGCGCTTGTGTCGATGTTCCGGAACGGCGCCGGCATGGCGTAATGCTGGCGGGTCGGGGCAGGCCTGTCTCATTTCGAAGCCCTTCAGGTATTGTTATATTATAACATTGCATATAGGCTTGATGGATCGCAACCGAATGAATGGTGTCCGTCATGCGCGAAAGACTTCCGGTAACGGTTCTTTCCGGCTTTCTGGGAGCTGGAAAGACGACGCTTCTCAACCACGTGCTCAATAACCGCGAGGGGCGAAAAGTCGCGGTGATCGTCAATGACATGAGTGACGTGAACATTGACGCGGACCTGGTGCGCGACGGCAGCAACCTGTCCCGGACGAACGAAACGCTCGTGGAAATGAGCAATGGCTGCATCTGCTGCACGTTGCGTGATGACCTGCTGCACGAAGTCCGGCGGCTGGCGGAAGAAGGCCGCTTCGATTACCTCCTGATTGAATCGACAGGAATTGCGGAACCCCTTCCGGTTGCGGCGACATTCGAGTTTCGTGACGAGGCGGGCGAAAGCCTGTCCGATATCGCGCGGCTCGATACAATGGTAACGGTGGTTGACGCCGCCAACCTGCTGAAAGATTACGCCTCGACAGATTTCCTGCGCGACCGGGGCGAGACGGCAGGTGATGGGGACGACAGGGCGCTGGTTGACCTGCTGGTCGAGCAGATCGAGTTCGCGGATGTGGTGGTCCTGAACAAGGTCTCAAGTGCAACCGCAGCACAACGCGAGACCGCGCGGCAGGTCATCCAGGCCCTTAACGCCGATGCGGATATTATCGAAACGGATCAGGGCATCGTGCCCTGCGCGCGCATTCTGGATACACACCGCTTCGATTACGACCGGGCGCACAAGCACCCGCTGTGGTACAAGGAACTGTTCGAATTCCACAACCATGTTCCCGAAACCGAGGAATATGGCATCCACACCTTTGTCTGGCGTGCCCGCCGCCCCTTGGTGCCCGAACGCTTCAAGGCCTTTATCGACTCTGCATGGCCGGGCGTGATCCGGGCGAAGGGCCATTTCTGGCTGGCGACCCGCCCGCAATGGGTGGGCGAACTGGGGCAGGCCGGTGCGCTGGTCCGCACGCAGGCCATGGGACGCTGGTGGGTGACGATACCAAAAGACCATTGGCCGGACAGCGATGAATGGCGCGACCTGATCCTGTCGAAATGGGACCCGGTTTATGGGGACCGCCGACAGGAAATCGTATTTATCGGCACGGCAGAAATGGACGATGCCGGCATTGCCGCGGTTCTGGATGCCTGCCTTGTACCCGACTTTGATGTCGAGCAGTTCAATCCGCTGCCGTTCGCCCATCTGCCTGACCCGTTCCCGGCCTGGGAGCAGGGAGAAATGGCGGATGCGTAAGGTGAAGGCAGATAACGAGCGGACATTACGCCACGAGATGTGGCGGCGGTATGCGGGGGATGACTGGGCCGCATTCGACGCGCTGCCCGCCGCAATCCGCCAACGGATAGCAGCACATGCCTATGATGCCTGGTCGGTCAACGTCATGATGCTGTGGCAGCATTACAAACGGCTCTATGGACGCACGATGCGCGCCGAACGGGCATTGATCCGCTATCTTGATTATTGCGAGAGGCTGGAGCGGGAAGCATTTGCTTCACGCTACCATGAAGCCCACGGCATGGCCCTGCCGCATGACGCGGCCTGCGTGACAGTCCTGAGATGAAGCTGGCACCCGGCACGGCAGTGGCATTTCGTGATGGATCGGGAAAATTTCTGGCAATACAGGGAAATAAAGATGTGTTCTGCATAAGATTTCATGCCATGGCCTGACGTTGGAAATGATCCGCTGTCTCTGATATCCCGGTCATGAGAACAGAAAGGAAAAACCGGTCATGGTCAGGACAATAGTGGTGCAGCCCCCTGGTGGTTTTGAAAACGTAACCATCACGGAACAGGCGGCAAGGGCGCCTGCCGGGGGTGAAATCAGGGTAAAGCTGCATGCCTCATCCCTCAATTACCATGATTATGCCGTTGTAAGCGGCATGTGGGGGCCGACTGTTGCGCGTATTCCCATGGCGGACGGGGCTGGCGAAGTGGTTGAGGTTGGCGCGGGTGTTACGGAATTCGTACCCGGCGACAGGGTGGTCAGCACTTTCTTTCCTACCTGGCTTGCTGGCGCACCGCAGGTGATCGGATTTACGACGGTACCGGGTGATGGGGTTGATGGCTATGCGCGTGAAGAAGTCACGGCGTCCGCGACCTCATTTACGCATGCCCCGCGCGGCTGGACCCATGCCGAGGCCGCGACACTGACCACGGCGGGCCTGACCGCATGGCGTTCCCTGTTTGTCGATGACCAGGTCAGGCCTGGCAGTACCGTACTGGTTCAGGGAACGGGTGGTGTATCGATATTTGCGCTTCAGTTTGCCAAAATGGCTGGGGCGACAGTTATCGCCACCTCCTCCAGTGACGAAAAACTTGAACGCCTGCGCGAACTTGGGGCCGATCACCTGATCAATTACCGCAACGATCCCGCATGGGGTAAAACGGCATGGGACCTGACCGGCGGGAAAGGGGTCGACCATATTATTGAAGTCGGCGGTGCCAGGACCCTTGAACAGTCAATGGAAGCCATAAGGGTGGGGGGACATATTTCCACCATCGGCATTCTGAGCGGGGTTTCAGGTCAACTGGAAATTGTACCGATGTTGCTGAAGCAGTTCTGCCTGCAGGGCGTTCTGGTCGGGTGCCGGGCGAATCAGCAGGCAATGGTAAAGGCGTTTGACAGCAACGCCATCCGGCCCGTCATTGACCGTATATTCCCGCTGGAAAATATTGTGGACGCTTTCAGGTATCAGGAAAGTAACCGGCATTTCGGCAAGATATGCCTTGAGTACCAGAAATAAGCCAGGCCACCCTTTATTTATTGGGCGGATTGACCCGGTCGGCAGGGAACAGTCCATCCATGCTTCTGACCACGATCCAACCCGGCCAGATGCCGTTTCAGGCAGTGTCGTCCTGCACGCAGCACTTTTCCCGCAAGCGATACATGACTTCCCACCACGCGGAACCCGCGTGCATCGCCGGATACCCCGCCCTGATACAAAATTATCTGTCCCGCGCCACAAACCGGCCCGCGCCGCAGCCGTTATCTGAAGTCGGACATCCCATGAACCACAGGGCATCATAGCCGACAGGAAACAGGCAGGTGGCATGAATGCAATTGTTCAGCTGGCGCTTGCCCGTCCCTATACATTTGTCGTGATGGCCATCCTGATCGCCATAGCCGGTGTACTCTCCGCCATCCGCACACCGGAGGACATCTTTCCCGATATCGGCATTCCCGTCATTGCGGTGGCCTGGACCTACAGCAATCTCTCACCACAGGACATGTCCGGGCGCATCGTACTCCCATTCCAGCGCACGCTGACCACGACGGTCAACAATATCGAACATATCGAGGGACAGTCGCTGACAGGCATCGGGGTGGTAAAGGTCTTCTTCCAGCCCGGCACCGATATCCGCATCGCCAATACGCAGGTCACCGCCATTGCCCAGACCATCCTGCGCCAGCTTCCCATTGGCACCACCCCGCCGCTGATCCTGAATTACAATGCCTCCACCGTGCCGATCGTGCAGCTTGCCCTGTCGGGCGAAGGCATGACCGAACAGCAGCTTTATGATTACGGCTTCAACTTCATCCGCAACCGGCTGGTCACGGTGCCGGGGGCCGCCATTCCCTATCCCTATGGCGGGAAGGTGCGCCAGATCCAGATGGACCTTGACCCCGGCAAGCTGCAGTCGCGCGGTGTCTCGGCGCAGGACGTGGGCAACGCCCTGACCACCCAGACACAGATCACCCCTGCGGGTTTCGTAAAAATCGGGGAATACCAGTATAATTTCAGGCTGAACAACGCGCCCCTTTCGGTCGGACTGCTCAACATGCTGCCCGTGCGCACGGTCAATGGCGCGGTGGTGCGCGTGGGCGATGTCGCCCATGTGCGTGACGGGTCCATGCCCCAGCAGAACGTGGTGCATGTGGATGGCCAGCGCTCGGCGCTGATGACCGTGCTGAAATCGGGCGCCACATCCACCATCGCCATCGTGGCGGGGGTCAAGGCGATGCTGCCCGATGCGACACGTGGCCTGCCCAAACAGCTCAGGCTCAGGCCCGTCAATGACCAGTCGCTGTTTGTCCGCGCCGCCGTGGACGGGGTGATGCGCGAAGGCGCGATCGCGGCGGGGCTGACCAGCCTCATGATCCTGCTGTTCCTTGGTTCATGGCGGTCCACGCTTATTGTGGCGACCTCCATCCCGTTATCGGTCATGGGGGCGATTGCGGCCCTGTCCGCGCTGGGCGAGACACTGAATGTAATGACGCTGGGCGGCCTTGCCCTGGCCGTGGGCATTCTGGTGGATGAGGCCACGGTCACGATCGAGAATATCGAGCGCCACCTGGAAATGGGCAAGGATGTCCATGCCGCCATCATAGACGGATCGGGAGAAATCATCGTCCCGGCCTTCCTGTCGCTGGTCTGTATCTGCATCGTGTTCGTGCCGATGTTCTACCTGCCCGGCGTGGCGGGCTTCCTGTTTGTGCCGATGGCGCTGTCGGTCATGTTCGCCATGGTCATGTCCTTCATCCTGTCCCGCACGCTCGTGCCGACCATGGCCATGTTCCTGCTGCGCCCGCATGAGGCGGCAAGGCCGCACGGGGAGAATGTCCTCACGCGCTTCCAGCACGGTTTCGAGCGACGTTTCGCAGCGCTGCGCAGGCGCTACAGCGCGCTTTTGGAAAGTATTCTGGACCATCGCGGCCGGTTCGTGGCCGGCTTCGTGTGCTTTGCTGTGCTGAGCATGGGGCTGCTCCCGTTCCTTGGTCGCAATTTCTTTCCGCAGGTCGATGCGGGCACGATGACCCTGCACGTGCGTGGCCCCACAGGCATGCGCATAGAGGAGACATCGGCCCTGTTCCAGCGGATCGAAAAGCAGATCCGCCAGCAGGTTCCCGCAGACGAGGTCGAGTCCATTGCCGACAATATCGGCCTGCCCACCAGCGCCATCAATACCGCCTATAACGCATCGGGCACCATCGGGCCGCAGGACGGGGATATCCTTGTCGCCCTGAAGGAAAACCATCACCCGACCGAACGCTACATCCGCAACCTGCGCCGCGAACTGCCCCGGGCCTTCCCCGAGGCCAGCTTTGCCTTCCTGCCATCGGACATCACGACCCAGATCCTCAATTTCGGCGCGCCGGCCCCGATCGACATTCAGGTATCCGGCCCCAACCCCGATGAAACGCGGCAGTTTGCCGGCCGCATACTGCGCGCCATACGCCATATTGACGGCCTGGTTGACGCCCGCATCCAGCAGCCCGCCCATTACCCCGAACTGCGCTTTGAGGTGGACCGCACCCGCATCAACCAGCTTGGCCTGACGGAAGGTGATGTCACCACCTCCATCGCCACATCCATTGCCGGGACCGTACAGACCGCCCCGCTGTACTGGCTGGACCCGCACAGCATGGTCACATACCCCATCGCGGTGCAGATGCCCGAATACCGCATCGGTGCGCTGGCGGATATCATCGGCCTGCCGGTAACCGGGGTTTCAACCGACCGGCTGCAGGTGCTTGGCGCCCTTGGCACGATTACGCGCGGCACGACCTCCCCGGTGGAGGCACAATATAACATCCGCCCGCTGGTCGATGTGTTTGCAGGCGGCGACGGGCGCGATCTGGGCGCCATCGCCACGGACGTGCAGGCGGCCCTGCGCCATCTTGAACATGACCGGCCCGAAACCGTCACGGTCACGCTGCGCGGTCAGTACCAGGCCATGACAACCGCCTTTTCCGGCATGGGATTTGGCCTGCTGGGCGCGATCGTGCTGATCTACCTGCTGATCGTGATCAATTTCCAGAGCTGGACCGATCCGTGCATTGTCGTACTTGCGCTGCCGGGCGCGCTGGCGGGCATATGCTGGATGCTGTTTGCGACGCATACCCCGCTTTCCGTTCCCGCGCTGACGGGGGCAATCATGTGCATGGGGGTCGCGACGGCCAATTCCATCCTGGTCATCACCTTCTGCCGTGAACAGCTGGCGGAACATGGGGATGCGGTCAGGGCGGCGCTGACAGCGGGCAGCACCCGCCTGCGGCCCGTCATCATGACGGCGCTGGCCATGGTCATCGGCATGCTGCCCATGGCGCTGGGGCTGGGCGAAGGGGGCGAGCAGAATGCGCCGCTGGGGCGGGCCGTTATCGGGGGGCTGATATTCGCCACCTGTGCCTCGCTGTTTTTTGTGCCGACCCTTTTCGCCATCATCTACGACCGGCGCGCACGCCACGACACGGATGGGGCCCATGCCCATGGCTGAGACCCAGGCTGCCGTACACGCCGGCCCCCGGCCACGCCTGCGCTGGATCATTCTTGGCGGGGCGTGCATTTTCGGGGCCATTGTGGTGGTGGGCACGATAACGCGCATCCATGACCGCCGCCAGCTTCATGCCACCAATGTTGCGGCGCTGGTGCCCAGCGTGACAGTCGTGCATCCGGCTGGCCATGCGGTTGATACGCTGGTCCTGCCCGGTATCCTGCAGGCATGGTACAGCGCGCCGGTCTATGCCCGGACCAATGGCTACCTGCGGCAATGGTATGTCGATATCGGGCAGAAAGTGGCGGCAGGGCAGCTACTGGCGGAAATTGATACGCCCGATGTCGACCTGCAGCTGGCAGGGGCAAGGGCCGCGCTGGGCACGCGGACCGCGCAGCGTGACCTGGCGCGGATCACATCGCGCCGGTGGGACCGGCTGAATGCCCAGAACGCCGTATCCCAGCAGGAAACGGACGAACGCCGGGGCAATCTGGCCGCCAGCGAGGCCACGCGGCATGAAGCCGCGGCAGAGGTCGAACGGCTTGAAACGCTCTCTGCCTTCAAGCGCATCATTGCCCCGTTCGCCGGTGTGATCACCAGCCGCGCGACCGATATCGGCGCGCTGATCGTGGCCGGCACGGCTGCCAGCCAGCCGCTTTTTACCGTATCGGACGTGACCCGCCTGCGGCTTTATGTCCGCGTTCCACAGGCCTATGCCGCGCGGATGCGTGAGGGCTTTGTCGCGCATTTTACGGTACCCGATTACCGCAACCGGCAGTTTGAAGCCCGGCTGCTCCATTCCTCGGATGCGGTTGATTCCCAGTCGGGCACGATGCTGGTCCAGCTTGTCTATGATAATGGGGAAAATCTTCTCAAACCCGGTGCCTATGCCCAGATCGCCTTTGCGTTTCATGGTGCCGGGCCACAGGCGCCGCCTGCCGCGCGCATTCCCGCCAGCAGCCTGCTCTTCCGCCGGGACGGGACAACCGTGGCGCTGGTGGACGGGCACGACCATGTCAGGATACAGCCCGTCGCCATCCTGATCGATTTCGGAACCGAACTGGAGGTGACAGGAATTACGCCACAGGACAGGATCATAACCAACCCGCCGGATGATATCGGGGACGGGGATCCCGTCAAACCGCGTGAGGGCAGGCATGGCGCCTGAACGGGGCAGGGCGCTCCTGCTTCTTGTCGTCCTGCTGTGCGGCTGCAATCTCGCCCCCCGTTACCACAGGCCCACACTGCCCGATACACCCGCCACATTCAGGGAAACCGGCGTGTGGACACCGGCACAGCCCGCCGATACCGCGCAGCGCGGGGCGTGGTGGTCGGTCATGGGGGACGAAGGGCTGGACCGGCTGGAAGACCGGATCGAACACGGCAGCCCGCAACTGGCCGCCGCCGTGGCACGATATGACCAGGCCCGTGCGCTGGTCCGGCGGGCGCGGGCCGACTTCTTTCCTCAGATTGATGCAACAGCCAGCGCGCAGCGTGAACGCGCGCTTTTTCCCGCCACCGGCAATTATTACGAATATCACGACTATGAATCCGGCGGCACCGTTTCATGGGAGCCGGATATCTGGGGGCGCATCCGCAACCTGGTCAGGGCAGCGCGGGCCAATGCGCAGGCGAGTGCGGCGGACCTTGCGTCGATCCGCCTCAGCCTGGAGGGCGAACTGGGCGATGATTATTTCCAGTTACGGGGGCTGGATGCCCGCATCAGCCTGCTGCACAAGACCATAGCAGCCTATTCCGCGGCGCTGGACCTGACCACAAAGCGATTTGTGGGCGGGGCCGCGAATGAACTGGATGTCGGCCGTGCCCGCACACAGCTGACCACCACGCAGTCCCAGCTGGAACAGCAGGTGGCGGACCGTGCGCTGGCGGAACATGCCATTGCGGTACTGATCGGTGAGCAGCCTTCAACTTTTTCAATCCCGTCGGCGGACGACCTGCCCCCCGTGCCGCCCGTTCCCGTAACCGCGCCCGCCCACCTGCTGGAACGCAGGCCCGATGTCGCATCGGCGGAGCGGCATATGGCCGCGGCAAATGCCCGGATCGGCGTGGCGCGGGCCGCCTTCTTTCCCAACATCACGCTGGGGGCGACTGGTGGTTCGGAAACCACGACCAGCATGCTGGCCTCGGCCGGAAGCGGTGTATGGGCGCTTGGCCCGGCGCTGGCTACACTGGCCATATTTGATGGAGGGCGGCGGTTCGCCAACCTGGCACTGACGCATGCGGAATATGCACAGGCCGCAGCCAGTTACCGGCAGACGGCGCTGACGGCCTTTCGGGAAGTGGAGGACCAGCTTGCGCTCCTCAACCATCTGGCCGATGCCGCCACATGGCAGGAGGAGGGGGTGGTGGCGGCCACGCGCACCAACCATCTGGCAGGTGTCCAGTACCGCGAGGGGGCCGTGGACTACCTTCAGGTTGTCATTGCCCAGACAGCGGAACTACAGGCGCGCGAAGACCTGATTACGGTCAATACGCGCCGCCTGGTAAGTGGCATCGACCTTGTACGGGCCATGGGGGGCAACTGGGGCAGGCATGATGGCGCAAAAGGAAAGTAGGTCTCCGTTTTCCATCGGTTTTGGAAATTCATAAGAAAAATTTCTGGTGAATATTTTTTCAACAGAATCAAAAACTGCCTGGAAACAAATTATTGATAAAAAACAATAAACGTTTCCGGGTGCCACCTTTTTTCAAAAAGACGGTGTTTTCCAAAGCTTTTTGAAAAAAGCTTCACCAAAAACTTTCTTATGATTGCCGGATGTTTTCCGGGCTGACTTTCCAGGCAGCCTTTTAGGGGAACGTCACCTTTTTAACAAAACGACACCCGAAAACGTTTCTTTATTCATAAATCATTTCCGAATGGCCTCCAGATACGTAACAGGCCACGAAACTCCAGCACACAGCAGCACTTTATAGCGGCACAGAACACGGTTCAACTTGCCCGAAAGGACAGGCCATGTCGTTCCTTCATAACCTTACCTGCCGCCGGTGTTTCAGCCGCGCACTGGCCGCGACCCTTGTTGCGGCGCCGCTTACGGCCATCGCGGGACGCAAGGCCGGTGCGGCCGACAAAAAGCTGGCGCCCATGCCCGGCGGTCCGACATCGCTGCGCAGCACTGTACTTGATACAGCCGCAGACACCCTGCAGGCCAAGAAACCGATCGATGCGATGAGCGCGTATCTGAATGGTTTCCATTTCTATGCCGATGACCTGGGGCGTCAGGTCGAAGCCAATCACTACTGCACACATCTGGGCGAAGGCTTCCATCAATGCGTGATCTATGAAGCCAACCAGAAAAACGCCCGGCTTATCGGCGTTGAATACATTGTCAGTGAGACAATATTCAAAACACTTCCCGAAGAAGAAAAGAAATTATGGCACAGCCATCATTACGAGGTAAAATCCGGCATGCTGGTCGCCCCCGGCGTGCCCGATATGGGGGAACATGCATTCATGGCCGATCTGGTCACCACTTATGGCAAGACATGGCACACCTGGCAGATCGACCGGGATCATGACCTGCCCCTGGGCATTCCCCAGCTGATGATGGGCTTTACCAGAGATGGGCAGGTCAGCCAGTCCTCGCTGGATGACCGGGACAGGCGTTTCGATATTTCCACCCTCAGCGAAAAAAAGAACCGTGCCGATATCCCGACACCGCAGATTGTGCCGGGCGCCAATGCATGGCAGAGCGGCACGACGCCACAGTTACAGCTTGTGGAAATGCCCGTCAAAAACCTTACCCTCTGACAGGGTCATGAACACAACCCGTCCAGCCCTGCGCAACAGCAGGGCACGCACAGGGGGACGGATGCACGATGCCCGCAGTGAAAACACCCACAGCCCGGGCCGGTCATGGTGTCATGCTGACCCATCCGGACCGGATCTACTGGCCGGATGCCGGCATAACCAAGGCCGGGCTGGCCGATTATTACAACGCTGTATGGCCGCGCATGGCCCCGTTCATTATCGACCGGCCGCTGGCGCTGCTGCGTTGCCCGGACGGGATCGAAGGGCCACGCTTCTTCCAGAAAAATGCGTGGAAAGGCATGAACGCCCATATCATGGCGCTTGATGACCCGCAGGGCGCGCCATCGGGCCATCTGATCGGTATCCATGATCTTGATGGCCTTATGGGGCTGGTGCAGGGCGCTGCGCTGGAAATTCACCCCTGGCAGGCTTCATGCCGTGACTGGGAGCGACCTGACCAGATGGTCATCGACCTTGATCCGGGGGAGGGCGTCGGGTGGGCATCTGTCATTGCCGCCGCGCGGGAGGTGCGTGCACGGCTTGAAACCTCCGGGCTTATGACCTTTGTCAAGACTTCCGGCGGCAAGGGGCTGCATGTCATTGCCCCGCTTGAACCCGTGGCCGACTGGGCGCATGTCAGGACTTTTGCCCATACGCTGGCGCAGGACATGGCCGCCGACAGCCCGGATCGTTTTATTACCACTGTTTCCAGGGCAAAGCGCCATGGCAGGATCCTGCTTGATTACCTGCGCAACCAGCGCGGGGCGACATCCGTGGCGCCCTATTCAGGCCGCGCGCGTCCCGGTGCCCCGGTCTCGATGCCGGTAAGCTGGGCGGAACTTGACGTACTTGCGGGTCCGGCGCAGTTCACGGTGGGCAACACCATGGAACGGCTTGCATCACGGCGTACGGACCCATGGGCGGATTTTCATGCGGCGCGCCGACCTGTTCCCTGAAGGCCGGGCACGGGATCTTATGGGACAGCGGACGGGATCAGTTTTTCTTTTCCCCGCATTGGTGGGGGGATGTGTCAGTAGGTGGCTGGACAGCCGCGTGGTCGCTGCCTGTCACGTAATCCTGCAGTTCCTGTGCTTCCTGTTCCGCATTTTCGGCACGCAGTTTGACAATATCCCCGATGCTGACCAACCCGACAAGCTTTCCATTTTCCAGAACGGGCACGTGCCGGTTGCGGGAATACGTCATGCGGCAGGCAATGTCATAAATACTGTCATCGGGTGATGCAGTCGGTATATCCTTTGCCATGACGTCCTTTGCCGCCAGGGTCGCCATGTCCGCACCGTGTTGGGACAGGGCATGGACAATCCCTTTTTCCGATACAAGGCCAACCAGCTGCTCATCTGGGCCAAGGACGGGCGCCCCGCCAATATTATGCCGCGCCAGCGTGGTGGCGACGCTCAGTATGGGGTCATCTGCCCTGACGGTTATGACCGTATTGCCTTTTTGCGCCAGAATGTGAAAGACATGAGAGGACATGGGAAAACCCTTTCCATGTTTTGGATAACCGAAAACAGTCCCGTCAATGCGTTATCCCATCCCGCGTTTCAGACGGGACGGTGGCGGCAGGAAGCAACGGATGGATGGCACGGGCGGGGAACAGCCCCCCGATCACGACGATCATGCCCAGAACGATGACAAGCGCCGTCAGTTCCGGACGGACATGCCGGTTCAGGGGATGGGAAGGTAACGATGGGGTCACCATCATGGTCCGAACGATGTTCAGATAATAATACAATCCGATAATACTGCCGATTATAAGAAAACAGAGCAGCAGGTCACGCTGGTGTGCCACACCAGCCGCAGCGATCCCGAATTTCGCGAAAAATCCGATCCCGGGTGGAATACCCGCAAGCGAAAGCAGCATGAACGACATGACAGCCCCCACAAACGGACGGCTGGAAAACACGCCCTTCCATTGCGCAATAACCCGGCCATCCGGCCCGCCGGGGGTGGCAAAGGCATCCATGACCGCAAATACGCCCAGTGTACTGGCGGTATAGGCCGCAAGATAAACGGTTATGGCCCCGGATTGCAGACGGCCCGGGCACATGAAAGCAATCAGAAGATATCCCATATGCGCGATGGATGAATATGCCATAAGACGTATGAAACCCGCCTGACGCAATGCCATGAGGTTGCCCCCCATAATGGTCAGGATAATGACGCCACACAGGATGTCATTCAGGAATGGTGGCTGGTTTTCCGTCCCGAAATAGCGGACGAGCGGCGAAAATATCGCAATTTTCGAGACCACGGCCACAAACGCCGCCACCGGAACGGGCGCCCCCTCCATGACATCGGGCAGCCACATATGGAAGGGCACCGCGGAAAGTTTGAAGAACATGCCGACCAGGATCATGATCGTGGCGGCAAGCGGCAATGCAGCGGAAACCCCGCCCGCCGCGATGGGCGGCATGAACCGCAGGGATCCGGTCACACCATAGGCCAGGCCGATACCGAACAGGAGGATGGCGGAAGAAACACCCGACAGGATCAGGTATTTCATTGCGGCCTCATGCCCCGGCACGGCACGATGCCCAAAGGTCACAAGTCCCATGATGGAGACGCCCAGTATCTCCAGCCCCAGAAAGAACGGCATGTAATTCGCACTGAATACCATGGCCAGCGCACCCAGCGTACCCAGCATGAGCAGCAGGGCGTATTCATCTGCGCGCATGATCCCGTCATCCCGCCATGACATGAGCATGATGCATATGGTGGAAAACATGATCAGGATGGCCGTATAGGCCGTCCATCGATCCTGAACGAACAGGCTGTCACCATGATCGGGCACCGTTCCCGCATGGTGCCCCACGACCATGATGGCCAGCAACAGTATGCCCATGGCGCACAGGAAACTGCGTCCCACCGAACGCCGCCATGCCGTTGCACCAAGCATGACCATGATCCCGGAGGACACGACCAGCAGCGGGGCCGGCAGGAAAACGTCATGCACGATCATGGCGTGGCACCTTCCGGACCGGTCATGGCGGCAACGGGCAGGGGCAACGGGGCGGAAAACGTCACGAAAGGCTGCGGATACACCCCCAGCAGCACAAGAAAAACCATGACGCAGGCAAAAACCGCCATCTGCCGGGACGCAACATCCGGCACGGGTTGCAGATCTGTCCGCGGGGCTGACAGAAATATGCGGTTGACCATCCGTAGTGCATAGATGGCGGCCAGAACCAGTCCCACGGCTGCCAGTATCGCAGGCAGGGGGCTGACATGCCATGTCGCCAGCAGTACAAGGAACTCACCGGTGAAGTTCCCCAGTCCCGGCATGCCGAGTGCGGCTATGGCAAAAAACAGCCCCGCACAGGACAGGCGTGGCATGGCAGTCCACAATCCGCCAATACGGCGCATGTCACGTGTATGCAACCGGTCCTGGATGGCACCCGCGACCACGAACAGGCCGGCCGTGCTTAACCCGTGGGCCAGCATCTGTATGATCGCCCCCTGCATCCCCATGCGCGAACCGGTAAAAATGCCCAGCAGCACGAAACCCATGTGGCTTATGCTGCTATAGGCGATCAGGCGCTTCACATCATCCTGCGCATATGCCAGCCACGCCCCGTACACGATCCCGGCCACACCCAGCCCCATGGCGATGGGGGCAAACCGGCTGGCCGCATCGGGAAACAGCATGATGTTGAAGCGGATCATGCCATACCCCCCGGTCTTGAGCAGGATACCCGCCAGCAGCACGCTGGCCGCGGTCGGCGCCTGCGTGTGGGCATCAGGCAGCCAGACATGGACCGGCACCACCGGCAGCTTGACGGCGAAGGCGATGAAGAACCCCAGCATGAGCAGCATGGACACGACGGGGGACAATGGTGTGTGGGCCAGCGTGAAGTAATCAAACGTCAGCACGCCCGTCTGCCGGTAATGCGTGATGACCAGCCCGAGGATGGACAGCAGCATGATCAGCCCGCTGCCCTGCGTAAACATGAAAAACTTCATGGCGGCGCGCTGCCTGTCCTCATGCCCCCATGCGGCGATCAGCCCGAACATCGGCACCAGCATCAGTTCCCAGAAAAAGAAGAACAGGAACAGGTCCGTGGCCAGGAATGTCCCGATAATACCCGTAAGGGTCGCAAGGAACAGGAAACGGAACGCCCCGGCATGGGCCGTGACCTGACGGGTGGCAAGAAATACGCACAGGAAACACATGATGAGCGAAAGCCAGATCAGCGACAGCGAAAGACCATCCATATCCAGCCTGACCGCAATGCCCATGGCCGGGATCCATGGCATGGAAAAATGTCCCAGCCACGGCCCCGTATGGACGGGATGGCCGAATGTGGCCATGATCAGGACAAACGTTTCCACAATCAGCGTTACAAGCACCACCCACCATGACGCATCGCGCGATGTCGTGGTGACACGCGGCCGGACATGCCCGGCAACCCATGCCACCCCGCCACCCATGATGGGCAGGAGCACAAGGGCGGGCAGGGGGTTCATGACAGCACCACCATGGCAAGGCCCGCGCACAGCCCGGTTGCAATCCACGCCGCATACCACCGCACGCGGCCATTCTGGAACTGGCCCGGCAGATGACCCGCCCATCTGGCCATGCCGGTGGCCCGTATCGCCAGCATGTCCAGAACCCCGGCCCGCGCCCTGAACATTCCGGCGCTGGCCGCCCGTGTCAGCCGCCCTGTTCCGGTTATGACGTGATCCGCAATATCAAGCCGTGTCAGCCATACCAGCAGGCACAAGGGCTGCACGAACACCCGGTCATACACCACGTCCATGCCCCGGCCGTCGCGGGCAGGACGGATAATGGCAGCCTGACCGGGTATTTCGCGCATGACGGGCACACGACGCCCCCACAGCACCCATGCCACCCCAAGCCCGGCAAGGGGCACGATAGCACCCAACAGCACAAGCCAGATCGGTTCATCCGCATGTGATAATGGCACCCCGGGATCCAGAAGGGCACTGAACAGGTGAAGGCGGGGAAGCGTATCAGGCATTTCAATGACTCCGCCAGACAGCGAGAGAACACACAGACAGCCCAGCGGAATGCTCATGAGGCGTGACGTCCGGCCCACGGCCCTGGTTCCTGCTTTCCCGCAAAAGACAATGAAGACACAGCGGAAAATATACAGCGCGGTCAGGAAGGCCCCCAGCAGGGCAATTCCCCATAACGGATGTCCGCTCAGGCCCCATTCCCGCGTCAGGCCAAAATGGACGTGCCATACACCCGACAGGATCATTTCCTTGCTGTAGAACCCGGCCGTCACCAGCGGCAGGCCAGCCAGCGCCGATGCCCCCGCGACAAACGCCATGGTCAGTCCCGGCATGGCGTGGCGCAGGCCGCCGAGGCGAAAAATATCCTGTTCGTGGCCTGCGCGCATGATGACCGCACCCGCCGTCAGGAACAGCAGCGCCTTGAAGAAGGCATGGGTCATCAGGTGAAACAGCGCCGCCTGCCACACCCCGCACCCAAGGGCGAGAAACATGTACCCAAGCTGGCTGATCGTGGACCATGCAAGAATACGCTTGAGATCGGACTGCACCAGCGCCTTGCACGCCCCCATAAGCAGCGTCAGCGCCCCAAGCACGGCCATGAACGCCATGACGGGGGCCGCCATGGCAAACAGGTCATGCAGGCGTGCGATCAGGTAGACGCCTGCCGTTACCATTGTGGCTGCGTGGATAAGGGCGGAGGTCGGTGTCGGCCCCGCCATGGCGTCCGGCAACCATGTCTGGAAGGGGATCTGCGCCGATTTGGCAAGTGCCCCCACCAGTATCAGGGCTGCCGCCGCATTCACGCTGAACGGGGGCAACTGCCCGTCAGTGACCGCCGCCAGCACGGTCCCCATGCGCAGGGAACCCGTAGCCGTGGCCAGCAGCAGCAGGCCACACAGCAACGCCACATCGCCCATGCGTGTCATGTAGAAGGCCTTGCGCGCAGCCGCGGTATTGGCGGGGTCATCATACCAGAACCCGATGAGCAGGTAGGAACACAGCCCCACGCCTTCCCACCCGATAAACATGCACAGCAGGTCGTCTGCCAGCACCAGTACCACCATGGCGGCCACAAACAGCGTCATGCAGCCGAAAAAGCGCGCGATACCCGGGTCGTCGCGCATGTAGCCTGCGGCATAAACATGGATCAGCAGCCCCACGATCGTGACGACAAGGATCATGACCATGGAAACCCGGTCCAGCGTGAAGGCGATATCCGCTGAAAATCCCTCAATACGCATCCACGGCCACAGCATCACCCGCAATGCGTCCGTCGCGGGTCCGGACAGGAGCATGACGGACAGGATGACGCTGATTACGGCGGCAAGCCCCACACCGGCACACGCAACCGTCCCGATGGCGCATGCGCCCATGCGGCCTGCGGATACGGACACGACCAGCGACGCGACAAGCGGGCAGAGGATGATGAGGGGAAGCAGGATTTCACCCATGGCCTTATCCCCGCAGCAGGTTGCCGGTATCGGCGTCAAGCGTGGGCCGCCCCCAGGCATGCAGGCACACGATGATGGCAAGCCCCACCGCCGTTTCCACGGCGGCGAGGGCAAGGATCAGCACGAACATCACCTGTCCCGTCGCATCATGCCAGCGCGCACCCGCCCCCACGAACACAAGGGCGGCCGCATTGAGCATGATATCCAGCGACATCAGCATGAACACCAGATCGCGCCGGACCAGAACGCCCGCCAGCCCGACAGAAAACAGGACTGTGGCCAGCAGCAGGGTATCGTTGAAGGAAAAGGCAGGCATGTCAGCGCCCTCCCACTCGGTTGCGCCCGATATGAAAGGCCGAGATCAGACCGGCCAGCAGCAGGTACGACACCAGTTCCACCATCAGCACGTAGCGACCGAACAGGCCCAGTCCCACATCATGCGCCGTAATGGGGGCAGAAGCCGGTGCAGGCCCGGATAGCGGGTTGAGGCAATAGAACAGTTCCGCACATACAATGGTGGCCAGAACGCCCGGTCCCAGCCATGCGCGCGGGTGCAGCCATTCCTTTTCACGCGCGCTGTCCGGTTGCCCCAGATTGAGCATCATGATGACGAACACGAACAGCACCATGATCGCACCGGCGTAGATGATGACCTCCAGCATCGCGGCAAATGACGCGCCCAGCATGACAAGGACGGTCGCCAGCGCCAGCAGCGTCACCACCAGGTACAGCACCGCATGGACCGCCACCGACCGTGTAATGACCATGATGGCCCCCACGACAGTCACACACGCGGCAAGAAGGGCCAGGGCATGCATGGCGGTTACGGCAGCAGGGAATGGAGGTCGACCGGCGGGCGTTCACGTTCGGACGTGCCACGCGCCTTGCCGGGAACGGGAATGCCCGCGACATGATAGAAACTGTAACCGGGATATTTCCCGCTCCCGCTTATCAGCAGGTCTTCCTTTTCATAAACAAGGTTGGGCCGCGCATATTCGCCCATTTCAAAATCGGGCGTCAGCTGTATGGCGTAGGTGGGACAGGCTTCCTCGCAAAAGCCGCAGAAAATGCAGCGCGAGAAATTGATCCGGAAATATTCCGGGTACCACCGCCCATCGGCTTCGGTTTTCTGCAGGCTTATGCAATCCACCGGGCAGGCGACGGCGCACAGGTTGCACGCAACGCACCGCTCCGCCCCGTCGGGATCGCGCGACAGGATGATCCGCCCGCGATAACGTGGCGGCAGGTAAGGTTTCTGTTCCGGATACTGCACGGTCGCGCGCCGGTGGAAGGCATGCAGCGCCGTCAGGAACAGGGTGCGCAGGGTATCAAGCATGGGAAATGCCTTTGCATCAGGCGTGTCACAAAGACGCGCGCAGCATGAGGATGGTTCCGGTCGCCATGACATTGAACAGGGAAAGCGGCAGCAGGACTTTCCAGCCCAGCGCCATCAGCCGGTCATAACGCGGGCGCGGCAGGGCCGCCCGCAGCAGGATAAAAAATACCACCATGCCCCCGGTCTTGAGCGCAAACCACACGGCAGGGGGCAGGAACGGCCCGCGCCAGCCACCAAGGTAGAGCGTGGTGACAAGGCTTGAGACCAGAACGATCCCGGCATATTCGGCAATGAAGAACATGCCGAACTTCATGCCCGAATATTCGGTATGGAACCCCGCACCCAGTTCGTTCTCCCCTTCGGGCAGGTCAAAGGGCAGGCGGTGCGTTTGTGCAATGCCGGCCAGCATGAACACGCCAAAGCCAAGGCATTGCGGAATGATGAACCATAGCCCCGCCTGCGCCGCCACGATATCATGCAGGTTGAACGACCCGGCCATCATGACCACACCCAGCAGCGACAGCCCCATGAACGCTTCGTAGCTGACCATCTGCGCCGCTGCCCGCATGCCACCCAGCAGCGCGTATTTGCTGTTGGACGCCCACCCCGCCAGCACCACCGCATAAACCCCAAGCCCCATCATGCCGAGGATGAACAGCAGTCCGACATTCATGTCACCCGCAATGCCCACGCCCATCGTGACCGGAATGACGGCAAAGGACAGCAATACCGTCATCATGCCAATGACCGGGGCAAGAACGAACACGGCCCGGTCGGCAAAGGGGGGGATCCAGTCCTGCTTGAACAGGATCTTGGTTCCGTCCGCCACGGCCTGGAACATGCCGCCCGGCCCCACGCGGTTGGGTCCATACCGGTCCTGCCATAATCCCAGCAGCCGCCGTTCAACCCATGTCAGCACGGTGGCAAGGCCAAGGACGACAGGTGGCATGAGAATGATGGTGGCAAGGGCTGGATACGTCATGACCGCCCCCCTTCGTCCGGCATCCGCTCCAGCCGGGCCATGCGGGGGAAACGGAACGCACGCGTGACCATGTGCGCCGGGCACAGGGCAATGCCCTCGGGCAGTCCGGGCACGGGTTCCACGGGCAACATGTGCGGTCCGTCATCCAGATGCAGCACCATGCGGCCTGTTGCCACCATGCCGGCAGGCAGCCCCAGCGCTGGCGCGGTTGCGCGCGCCATGACGGATGGGGAGAACATGCTCAGTTCCTCACTGCCGAACAGGCGCGTATCGGGCAGGACCAGAACGGTGTCAGCCTGCACCACATGGGGACGGGGAATATCGGTGGCATAAGCCGGTTTCGCATCAGAATGCCCGACACGGGACAACAACCGGATACCGCATTCCCCGCCACGCATGGGACCACCGATTTCGTGCTGGAAACGGTTGAGCGCCTGAACCGAATTCCATGGTGATGCCTGATAGCCCGAAACCAGTGCTGCGGGCATGTCCGGCCCATAGGCGCCTTCCATGGAACTGCTGAACGGGGTGTCCGGACTGCGGGGCGGTGGCTGGTCGCGCACATTGACGAAGGAACGGATGACGGTCCGCCCGCTGGCGCGGTAGGTCTGGCTGCGCAGTTTCTGGCCATTCATGCGGTAATCCGCCCCCGGCGCCGCCCTGACGGCCGGGGCAAGATGGGGAAACGCTTGCGCCAGCGCGGACAGGACATCATCCAGATCCCGCCAGACGGTCAGGCCCGTCATATGCGGCGCGGACGGGTCAAGACTGCGGGCCAGCGCCTGTACCCAGCGCCAGCCGGCCTGTATGGGGGCAGGGGGAAAGACCGCCTGAAAAAAGCGTTGCGCCCGGCCTTCCTGACTGACCAGCGTGCCGCTGCATTCACTGAAGGCACTAGCGGGCAGCACAAGGCTGGCCTGCCGGCATAGCGGCGTGGCCGTATGGTCGATCACGACGATATCGGGAACCGCCGCCAACAGTTCCGCCACATCCGCTGGCGGCAGGTGGCGGGTCAGGTCATTTTCCACAATGACCAGAACGGAAATCGCGCCCGCCCGCGCCTGTTCCATCACCGTTTCCAGCGACAGTCCCCCCATCATGGCCAGCCCCATGCTGTTGCATTCCGGCAGCACCAGCGACAGGCCGGCTGCGGGTGTGGCGCGCGCGAGCGCCGTGGCGATACTGGCGGCGGCCTGCATCAATGCGGGGGACCCGTATTGCATGCCGGATACGACCAGCGGCTTTCCGGCTGCCACAAGCGCATGCGCAATACGGGCGGCAAGCCGCGCGTCATCCGCCGCCAGATCCGTGACGGCCGGGGCGGCAGGATCAATTTCGTGGGCGATGGCAAAACCCAGCCGCGCGATGTCATCAGGGGCGGCACGCCGGGTTTGTGCCGCTACATCATCCAGATCAGTCGGCGCTGGCGTCAGCACATACAGACCGGATGGGCATTGTGCCCCCAGCGTGCGCACCGCTGCATCCATCCAGCGCGGCACCCTGGCATCATCCGCCGTATGGAAGGACGCCTGCCGCGCCGACTGCCGCAGCGACAGGCCAAGCCGGGGGGCGGTGGCGCATACGTCCTCGCCCAGTACCAGCACGGCATCGGCGCTTTCCATTTCATGGATGGTGGGCAGGGCGCCGGGATGGCGGGTCAGCAGGGCATGGGCCAGTTCCACGCATTCCTGTTCGTGCCGCGTCTGGCCGGTGCAGAAATGCTGCGGCCCCACCAGCGCATGCAGGCTGAAACAGGTTTCCAGCGCCGCGCGGGGGGAGGTTATGCCCACGATCCGTCCACCTGCCGCCATACGGGCGAAGGCCTGCAGGGCGTCCGTCATGGGAATGGCTGCCTGCTGCCCGTCAATGGCGCGCAGTGGCGTGCGGATACGCGTCGGTGCGTTGACAAAACCATGGCCGAACCGGCCCCGGTCGCACAGAAGGTAGCGGTTGATGTCCTCATGATAGCGGTTGAGGACACGACGGAGGGTTTCCTCACGCGCATTGACAATGGTGTTGCAGCCCACCGCGCAATGTACGCACACCGAGGGCGCGCCCCGCATGTCCCATTTACGGGTGTAGGTCGCGGAAAAGGGTTTGTCGGTAAACACGCCGGTCGGGCAGATTTCCACCAGATTGCCGCTGAAGGCATTCTGCAGCGTGCCATCTTCGGCACGGCCGAAATACACATTGTCATGTGACGCAAAGACCGCCAGGTCATCCCCGCCCGCGTAATCACGGTAGAAGCGCACGCAGCGGTAGCAGGCGATGCAGCGGTTCATTTCATGCTTCACGAATGGCCCGAGATCCTGATTGCGATGGGTCCGTTTGGTGAAGCGGTAACGGCGGGTATTGTGCCCGGTCATGACCGTCATGTCCTGCAGGTGGCATTCGCCGCCTTCCTCGCACACCGGGCAGTCATGGGGGTGGTTGACCATCATCCATTCGATGATGCTGGCGCGGAAATCCCGGGCCTCCGGGTCGTCAATGGATATGATGGTATTTTCGCTGACCGGGGTCATGCAGGCCATCACGATGCGGCCCTTCGTGTCATCGGGCCCGCTGAACTGCCTGATGGCGCACTGGCGGCACGCGCCCACGGAACCGAGTTCGGGATGCCAGCAGAAATAGGGCAGGCTGGCCCCCGCTTCCAGGCAGGCCTGCAGCAGGTTGATGCCGGTGCGGGTCGGGCAGTCCCGTCCGTCAATGCGGATGGAGGTCATGGTCATGCTCCCGATTTATGGGGGCAGCGGCGCTGCTGGATATGGGCGGCAAAATCGGCGGCGAACAGTTTCAGTCCACTGGCCAGCGGCGCCATCGCCCCGGGCGCATGGGCGCAGAAGGTCCGGCCCGGGGCGCCCAGCATGCGGGCATGGCGGGCAAGCTGGTCCATGTCCTCCTCCTGTCCCGACCCGTCCTCGATCGCGTCCAGCAGGCGTTCCACCCATGGCAGCCCGTCACGGCACGGGGTGCACCACCCGCAGGATTCCTGTGCAAAGAAATGTTCCAGGTTACGGATCATGCCGATGGGGCAGGTCCGGTCATCCAGTATGATGGCCATGCCGGTCCCGAGCCTGCTGCCCGCCTTTTCCACCGATCCGTAATCCATCGCGACATCGAGTGCCGTCGCGTCCAGAAAGGCGGTGGACGCCCCGCCGGGCAACAGGGCGCGCAGCTGGTGGCCCGGACGCATGCCGCCTGCATGTTCTTCAATGATCTGGCGCAGGGGGGTGCCAATGGGCAGTTCCCATGCGCCCGGTTTTGCCACCCGGCCACTGACACCATAGATCTTGGTGCCCCCATCCTCCCCCAGCCCGAGGCCCGCGAACCATTCCGGCCCGTTGGTGATGATATGGGGCAGGTTGCACAGTGTCTCGACATTGTTCACTACGCTGGGCGCGCCCCACAGGCCGCCGGTCTGGGGAAAGGGCGGCTTGCTGCGCGGTGTGGCGCGACGGCCTTCCAGCGCGGTCAGCAGGGCGGTTTCCTCGCCGCATATGTAGCGTCCGGCGCTGGAATGCACATGGATGTCAAAACCGAAGCCGGAGCCAAGGATGTTTTCCCCCAGCCAGCCCTGCTGCCGTGCCTCCCCGATCGCATGGTGCAGGCGCGAACAGGCCAGGCCGTATTCCCCGCGCAGGAAGATGATGCCATGCCCCGCCTGCACGCCATAGGCCGCAAGGATCATCCCCTCGATCAGTTGCAGGGGATTGCCCTCAAGCAGCAGACGGTCCTTGAAGGTGCCCGGTTCCATCTCGTCCGCATTGGCGATCAGGTACTTGCGGCGTTCGGCTGCAGGCTCCTTCGGCACGAAACTCCATTTCTGGCCGGTCCCGAAGCCGGCACCCCCACGCCCGCGCAGTTTTGAGCGTGTCACCATGTCAATGATTTCAGACGGGGCAAGGTCCCCCAGCGCCCTGCGCGTGGCCTGCCAGCCGCCTGCACGTTCATATGCCGCGCAGTCCGGTGGGCCTGCGGCCGGGTCGATCATGGCGGTCAGGGGCCGTTCGGTCGGCGGCGTCATGGCGTATCCCTCAGCGTGTCGATCAGGTGATCGAGGGTGGCCGTGTCCACATCCCCATGCAGCGTGCCATCGACCAGCATGGCCGGGGCATGGTCACAGTGGCCGATACAGACCGTGGGCAGCAGCGTGATGGCGTTGTCCGCCGTGGTTTCGCCGGGTCTTATGCCCAGTGTCCGGCACATATGGGCGCACAGGGGTTCACGCCCCATGATCCAGCATGAAACGCTGTCGCACAGCATGACGACATGCCGCCCGACCGGCCGGCGGAACAGCAGGTTGAAATAGGTGGCGATACCATCCAGATCATCAACCGACATGCCCAGCAGGTCGGCCACTTCGCGCAGATGCATGGTGCTGATCCAGCCAAGGCGGGCCTGCACCAGCCGCAGGGCCGCGACACTGGCCCCGCGCGCGTGCGGTTCCTGCGCCGCAAGGGCCAGGATTTCCGCCCGCACGGGCGTGGGCAGGAGGGCTTCAGCGGTCAACATCGGCCATGACGAAGTCAATGCTGCCCAGGATCGCGATCAGGTCCGCGATCATGATGCCGCGGCTGAGCAGCGGGATCATCTGCAGGTGGGCAAAGGATGGGGTGCGGATGCGCGTGCGGTAGGACGCGGTGCCGCCATCGCTGATCAGGGTATAGGTATTGACGCCTTTCGTGGCTTCGATGCTGGCGCGTGCTTCCCCCGGTGGCATGACCGGCCCCCAGCTTACACTGAGGAAATGGTGGATCAGGGTTTCGATGTCGTGCATCGTCCGCGCCCTGGGCGGCGGGGTGGTCAGCGGGTGGTCGGCCTTGACCGTGCCTGCGGGCATGTTGTCAACGCACTGGCGGATGATGCGCAGGCTCTGGCGTATTTCCTCCACATGGACGGCAATCCGGTCATAACAGTCGCCATTGGTGCCGGTGGGAATGTCGAATTCCAGCTGGTCGTAACAGGCATAGGGCGCATGCCTGCGGTAATCCCATGCCAGACCGGTGGCGCGCAGCCCCGGCCCGGTGACACCCCATTCAACGGCTTCCGCCGTGGTATAGGCACCAATCCCCTTCGTCCGGGCGCGGAAAATGGGGTTGCGCATGACCATGGCATCGTATTCGTCCAGCCGCCCCGGCAGGTCATCAAGAAAGGCGCGGACCAGTCCTGCCCACCCTTCGGGCAGGTCCATGGCCACGCCGCCGATGCGGAACCATGCCGGATGCATGCGAAAGCCGCATATCGCCTCGATAATCCCGAACACGCGTTCGCGGTCGGTAAACATGTAGAACACCGGTGAAAGCTGCCCCACATCCTGCGCCATGGTGCCGTAGAACACGAGATGGCTGGCAATGCGGAACAGTTCGGCCAGCATGACACGGATCATCTGCGCCCGTGGCGGCACGGTAATTCCCGCCAATGTCTCGACCGCCATCACGTAGGGGAAATTGTTCATGACCCCGCCGAGGTAGTCCACCCGGTCGGTATAGGGGATGTAGCTATGCCACGACTGGCGTTCGCCCATTTTTTCCGCGCCGCGATGGTGGAAGCCGATATCGGGCACGGCATCGACAATCCGCTCGCCTTCCAGTTGCAGCATGATGCGGAAAACCCCATGCACGCTGGGGTGGTTGGGACCGAGGTTGAGGAACATGAAGTCACTGTGGTCACCATGCCGCCGCATGCCCCATGCGGAGGGGTCAAAGCGCATGGCGTCCTGCTCGCGCGCTTCGTGTTCTTCCGTCAGGCTGTAGGGCGGCATTTCGGTAGCGCGGGCATGGTGGTCCTTGCGCAGCGGGTGCCCGGTCCATGTGGGCGGGGTCAGGATGCGGCGCAGGTCGGGATGATCATGGAAATGGATGCCGAACAGGTCCCAGGCCTCGCGTTCATACCAGTTGGCGCCCGGCCACAGGTCACTGATGGTGGGAAGGGCGGGGGCGGTTGCGCCAAGGGGAACCTTGATCCGTACCTCATCCGCGCGCACGGTGAGGGAGATCACATGATAGACGACGGTGAAGGCCGCCTGTGGCTGTCCGTCGCGGTGGGTGCGATCGCGTTCGTCTATGGCCGCAAGATCCAGCAGCATGAGGGATGCGGACGCCTTCAATGCAGCAAAGGCGGGGCGGAGGTCGGCAGCCGCGATCCAGATGATGGAAACGCCATCACATGTGGACTGGGTGGCCAGCGCGCCGTTGGGGAGATGCGCGGAAATCATGTCCGCAAGACCCTGTTCGCGGGTGGGGGCAAGGGTGGTGCTCATGGTGTCAGATCCCATCGGGCGTGCGCAGGTCGCGCATGGCCTGGCGTCCGGCGCGCTTTTCATCGCGCAGGCTGGGCGGTGTGACGGGTTGGGCCCCCTGCGGTCCCACCAGCCAGCTAAGGGGCCTGCGCTGTGTGCCGATGGATTTCTGCAGCAGCAGCAGGCCTTCCAGCAGCGCCTCGGGGCGTGGTGGGCAGCCGGGCACGTACACATCCACCGGCAGGAAGCTGTCCACGCCCTGCACGACACTGTAAATGTCGTACATGCCACCGGAATTCGCGCATGACCCCATGGAGATGACCCATCGTGGTTCCAGCATCTGGTTGTACAGATGCTGGATGACCGGGGCCATCTTGACGAACACGGTGCCGGAAATGACGATCAGGTCTGCTTCGCGGGGCGTGGCGCGCAGGACTTCGGAACCGAAGCGGGCAATGTCAAACCGGCTGGTGAATGCCGTCGCCATTTCCACATAACAGCATGACAGCCCGAAATTCAGCGGCCAGATGGAGTTTTTCTGTCCCCATGCAACGAAATCCTGCAATCGGCCCATGACCAGATTCCGGCGCAGGGTTTCACTGAAGCTGGGTGTGGCCCGCGCGGGTTCAGCCGCATTGGGGGAAGAAAGGGACCAGTTCATGATACGGGATCCTTGTGCGTGTCCGCCATCCGGTGCTGACGGGCCTTCGGCCCCCAGTCCAGCGCCCCGGCGCGCCACAGATAGGCAAGGGAGACGGCCAGAAAGACCGTAAAGACAAGGGCCGCGCCATAACCGATCCATCCCGTTTCGGTCACAACGGTTGCCCATGTCAGGAGAATGGCCGTTTCCACATCAAAGATGACAAAGAACACGGCCACCAGGTAATACTGCACAGGCAACCGCAGATGTGCCGACCCCGTGGGCACCATGCCGGATTCAAAGGGCATGGACATGGATCGGCCCATGGCCCTGCCACCGCGCCGGGTACCGGTGATGGCGGACAGCCCGAGCATGCTGGCCAGAAGTACCGCTATGACCATGGCATAGGCGGATATTGACCATATATTGGAAATGTTTTCCATGACGGGCATTTCCGTTTCTGTTTGTTTTATTTTTAACGGAGACGATCTGCGCCATGCCATGTGCATTGATGCGCAATAACCGGCCACTACCTTACAGGCGATACCTGCATGCCTTGATATAGTCTGGCTCGATACAGTAAATGCCAGAACAGGCTGCCAATCGCCTATACGCGGCAGGCGCGGGGAAGTTGCGACCGGATCATGCAAGTTTTTCAAAGAACAGAGCCATGACGGCATCCGTGCATGACCCATGTTCCATGGCTTGCGCCGCTATCCCCATGCCCTATGGGCACGGTCGTTCGCAGTGGCGCGCATAGGGAAATCTTCACCGGCTGCGCCGGCAGGCAGGCCCGATATTGTCAGCCCGGGGTCAGACGCTGTCTGAAAACAGCCCGGTGATAAAAAAATAAAAGTTTCTGGGGCGCCGCCTTTTTCAAATAAGGTGACGTTCTTCAAGGCTTTTTGAAAAAAGCTTCGCCAAAAATTTTCTTATGGTTGCAGGATATTTCCTGATCTGGCCTTTCAAGCAGCCTCCCGGTCATCCTTGCGGTTCAGGCTTGTTATAATTCCAATCCCCCATAAAGGAATGAAATACGCAGATCATCAATATTGAACCGTGAACAGGCGAGGGTTGCGCTGCCCCTGTTGCAGCAGGACACCCCCGCCATAAACACCATCAGACCGGATTTTCAGGAACAATCCTGTGAAATGGCGCGTTTCAGGGCGGTAAAATAAGAGTCCCTGAATTGCCTGCTCATGGGTGCGTCGGGAATGAACACGTCAAAGACATGATAGGCACCGGGCATGACACAGACCTCTGTCGGCACGCCAGCAGCCATCAGGCGCCGGGCATATTCCAGGTCCTCGTCCAAAAACAGGTCCAGGGAACCTACGCCGATATAGGCAGGCGGCAGTCCCGTCAGGTCCGTTGCGCGAAAGGCCGCGGCATATTCTGAAATGCCCGCGCTTCCGGGCATTTTACCCAGATAGGCATTCCATGCGTAATGATTGGCGGAACGCGTCCAGATATATTCACCCAGGGCAGGCGATGGCATGCGCGTTGTTCCGGTCCTGTCATCCAGCATGGGATAAATCAGCAGCTGGAAAAGGACTTTGATCTCAGCCCGGTCGCGTGCCAGCAGGGCAAGACAGGCTGTCAGGCCACCGCCCGCGCTATCGCCGCCAATAATCAGGCGGTTCCGGTCAATTCCCAGCCTGGCTGCATGTCCGTGTGCCCATTTCAGGACAGCATAGCAATCCTCGATTGCCGCAGGGCAGGGGGCTTCTGGCGCCAGACGATAGTCAACCGAGAAAATGACCAGACCCAGTTCGCTGACCATCTGCCGGCAGCGTGCATCATCGACTTCCGGTGTGCCGCTTACGATACCGCCGCTATGGATATAGATCAGCGCGGGGGCATTCGGGTGGGTGGCTGCAGGCCTGTAGGCCACGACCGGCACATCAGGAGCGCCCGCAGGCCCGGGTACATGGCATGCCTCAACCATGACGTCAGGATGTGCGGCAACCCTGACGCTGCGGATTGCGGAAATGAATGCCTTGCGTGTTTCGTCCAGGGTCTCATCTGAAAGACCATCAAAGGAGGGCAGGACTTTCAGGGCTGCACGAAATTCCGGGGCGACGGGATTGTTGGGCATGACAGTTTCTCCGCGTTATCTTTTCCTCACGATAGATGGCATCCGGATCAGGAGCATCATCACGTCCAACTGATTGAACAGAAAGTGTCATTCAGGAAATTTCAGGATCACGAACCGGGGGCTGCGCATACAGGTCGCGCTGTTTCATGCTGGAATATGCCCGCATGCGTTTTTTGTATTTATGTTTATTCACCCATATTTTATCCTGTTAATTAATAAAGGCGTCGGAAATTATATATAATAAGCACTTACCATCCTGCCCATATATGAATACTGAACATAGGATAAATAACCATGCCAGTTGACCAGATGCGTAAGAACATGTCGGAGAACACGGGTTTCATCGCGGCCCTGGACCAGAGCGGGGGATCAACACCGGGTGCGCTGCGGCATTACGGCATACCGGACAGCGCCTACAGCACCGATGCCCAGATGTTCGCCCTGATGCACGAAATGCGGGTCAGGGTCATCACCGCCCCGGCCTTTACGGGCAAGAGCATCCTTGCCGCCATTCTGTTCGAGCAGACCATGAACGGGCTGGTCAGGGACACGCCCGTCCCCACCTACCTGTGGAAGGAAAAAGGGGTCGTTCCCTTCCTGAAGGTGGACAAGGGGCTGGAGGCCGAGGCGGGCGGCGTGCAGATGATGAAGCCCATCCCCAACCTTGAAGCCCTGCTGGACCAGGCCATCAGCAAGGGTATTTACGGCACGAAGGCGCGTTCGGTCATCCGCCTGGCCGAGCGCGAGGGCGTTGCCGCCATCGTGAAGCAGCAGTTCACCCTGGCCGAGCAGATTGCGGCCCGTGGCCTCGTGCCCATCATGGAACCCGAAGTGCTGATCAGAAGCCCGGACAAGGCGGGGGCGGAAACCCTGCTGCATGATGAACTGCACCGTGGGCTGGATGCCCTGCCCGGTGACTATCAGGTGATGATCAAGGTCTCGATCCCTGAAAAGGCCGATCTTTACCTTGACCTGATCAGGCACCCGCGCGTGCAGCGTGTCGTGGCGCTGTCCGGTGGGTATCCGCGTGATGAAGCGTGCCAGCGGCTGGCGAAGAACCATGGCATGATCGCCAGCTTCTCGCGCGCGCTGCTCGAAGACCTGCGCTACACCATGACGGATGCGGAATTTGACGCAGCCCTTGCAAAGTCCATCGCGCAGATCTTCAGGGCTTCAACGCAGAAGGCCTGATCCCCCCGTCCTTTTTTTATTTCAAACAAAAACGGCTTCCGGTGCATTCCGGAAGCCGTTTTTTGTCCGCCTGCCGTCGTGTGTCAGGCAGACGGATGTGTGGACATTTTTCCACCCTGCGGCAGGGAACGCGCACCCAGGTTACGCAGGGGCCATCCCGCAAGCAGGTGGGATTCAATATCTTCCAGCGAAACCCCCTTCGTTTCCGGCACATAGAACAGTGTGATTACGATAAACACGGCATTCATTCCCGCAAACAGCCAGAACGTATGGGCTTCCCCCAATGTATCAAGCACGCTGAGGAATGTGTTGCTGACCGCCCAGTTGGTGGCCCAGTTGGTAAAGGTGGAACAGACAATGCCAAAGTCACGACCGCGCAGTGGCTGGATTTCAGCGCACAACGTCCAGACCAGCGGCCCGGCGCCAATGGCGAACCCCAGCACAAACACCAGCAGCGACCCCACCATGGCAATCTGGGCCACGGTATCATGACCGCCATATTCAACCAGCCCGCCAGCCAGCAGCATGCTGCCCGTCATGATGGCACAGCTGAGCAACAGCAGCGGCCGGCGGCCCCAGCGGTCAACCGTCACGATCGCGACACAGGTGGCGACAAGGTTGATCAGGCCGATCAGGGCCGTGGCCCAGCCTGCGGCGGACGCGCCGAAACTGGCGGCCTGAAAGACCTTGGGCGCGTAATACATCAGCACATTGATACCAGTCAGCTGCTGCATGATCTGCAACACGATGCCCAGCCCGACCGAACGGCGGAAATTGGCATTATTGCGGAAAAACGAAAATCCCTCCGACCGGCCACGGGTCAGTTCCGTGGCAATATCGGATATTTCCCGGTCAGCCTGTTGCGGGCTGGGACGCAGGTAACGCATTACCTTGCGCGCGCGCAGCTTCTCCCCCCGCATCATGAGCCAGCGCGGGCTGTCCGGCAGGAACAGGCAGCCAACAAGGAATACCGTCGCGGGCACCGTCATGAGGCCAAGCATCCACCGCCAGTGCGCGCCATTCGCCAGCACCCCATCGGTTACATAGGACAGGAAAATGCCGCCCGTCATCATTAACTGGTAACAGGCGATCATCGACCCGCGCTGCGCCACGGCCGAGACTTCGGATATGTAGAGCGGCGCGGTAAAGGCCGCGATCCCCACCGCGAAGCCCAGGAAAATCCGACCGATGACAAGCATGGCAACAGACGGGGCCAGCGCGCTGATAAGGGAACCGACAAGAAAAAGAATGGATGAACCCAGCAGCGCGCGCCTGCGTCCAAAGCGGAACGAGATCGTCCCGGCGATCAGCGAACCCACGGCTGCCGCCGCCATCATGGAGGAGACGATCCATTCCTGCATGCGTGGCGATGCATTGAAATCCGTCCCGATAAAGCGCAGCGCGCCCGCGATCACCCCGGTATCCAGCCCGAACATCAGACCGGCAAGGGCTGCCAGCACCCCTACGACAATGGCATGCCCCGCCGCGGGCGCGTCCGGGGCGGGGGGCTGACCCTGTGCGGTGGCATGTATCATGGTACGGGAAACCAGATCGTCTTCGGGCATGCGTGACACCTTTTCTTTTTATTTATTGAAATGCGGCTGTTCCGCCATGAAAGGTCGGGTCATTACAGACGCTGATATACATGCATCAATGCATGGATTGCCCCCTGCTGAACAATAGATATGAACCCGGTTGCCAACATTTTTCTGTGACCCGGATATCTAATATTTTTATATAAATCGAAGAAAATCCTGATAACGGTGGCAAGGCGCCATCCGTCGGCTTCCTTATGCGTCACTTTCGGCATGACGGGCGGGAAAGCAGTCCCCAGATGGCATGGCGGGATCCATTATGTGCAATCCGTATTGCAGATATAAGTAACGGAATCCGAATTGAAATAAGAATCGCATACAGGACCGGACCGATCCCCAGACGTATCTTATTTTTACATATGTTCTATCCATTAATCCTAAAAATATATTCGATTCCCGCCTTATGTTATTTTCTTAACGTGTGATCATGCACATATTTTTGTGTACTGCGGCTGTATACAGGCCTGTTTAATGGCATCCAAACCGTCCATGCGCGCCTGCATTTCCGATCCCCGCACCATGCTGAAAAATGGCAGAAAACCGTACATTTTCCGACACTGACATATCTTGTCACATTTCCATAACAGCATATGAAAAATGTATGGCCATGCACGGAAAGAATAAATGAGTGTCAAGAACTCGTGAATGAACGAGGCTGGAATTAGGTCCGGATTGGGACTTCAATGCAGGAACTGCCGCGCCAGACATGACGCACTGTTCCATATCAATAAACCGCACGACTGAATCAACTACATCCGGCCTGCGGGTTATACTGGGACCATGTCGGCGCATCGGTCCCTGTACTGTCACGGATGGCAGCAGGGTAATGGATCTCGGCACAGGTATGTGACGTACGCGGCATGCAGGCATGACCGGATGAATGCTGTCCCCTCATGCAATTCCATGTAACGCCCGTAGCGAACAGGGCTGGCCGTGACAACGGAGGACGGTTTTCATGCGTTCATTATTTCCCTGTCCCGTATGGGCACCTGATGGTGCCGGCAACGCACGGGCGGATCTTGATACCCTGTGCATCAATACAATCCGTACATTGGCCATGGATGCGGTGCAGAAAGCCAATTCCGGCCACCCGGGCACGCCCATGGCGCTGGCCCCGCCAGCCTATGCATTGTGGCGCGACGTCCTGAATTACGATCCCGCCAATCCCCTGTGGCCCAACCGTGACCGCTTCGTGCTGTCGATCGGCCATGCCTCCATGTTGCTGTATTCGCTGATCTATCTGTCCGGTATCCGTGATGTGAAGGATGGCCGCGTACAGACGGACAGGCCCGCACTGACCCTGGCGGATATCGAGCAGTTCCGCCAGCTCAATTCACGCACCCCCGGCCACCCGGAATATGGTCATACCGCGGGCGTCGAGACCACGACCGGCCCGCTGGGGCAGGGATGTGGCAACTCCGTCGGCATGGCCATTGCCCAGAAATGGCTGGCCGCGCATTTCAATAAACCCGGTTTCGACCTGTTCACCTATCATACCTATACGTTCTGCGGTGATGGCGACAACATGGAAGGCGTGTCCAGCGAGGCCGCGTCCATCGCGGGCCACCTGAAGCTGGGTAACCTGACATGGATCTATGACAGCAACCATATTTCCATCGAGGGCAATACCCGCATCGCCTTTACCGAAAGCGTGCATAAACGCTTCGAGGCCTATGGCTGGCATGTCCTTGAACTCAAGGATGCCAACGATACCGGCGACATGCGCCGCCTGCTGGCCGAAGCGAAGGCGGAAACATCCCGCCCGACGCTGATCATCGTGCATTCCATCATTGGCTGGGGGTCGCCGCACAAGGCGGGCACGGCGGCGGCGCATGGCTCGCCCCTGGGTGTGGAAGAAATACGCGAAACCAAGAAATTCTACGGCTGGCCGGAAGACAAAAGCTTCTACGTGCCCGATGGCGTGCCTGAACACATGCAGCAGGGCATCGCCACACGCGGGGCCACCGCCAGCAAGGCGTGGTATGACCTGCTGGCCCGCTACCGCACGGCACATCCCGACCTTGCAGCCGAACTGGACCTGATCCTTGCCGGCAGGCTGCCCGAAGGCTGGGACCGCCAGATCAGCGATTTCCCCGCGGACGCCAAGGGCCTTGCCTCCCGCGCCAGTTCCGCGACCGTGCTCAACCAGGTGGCCGCCAGCTATCCGTGGATGATCGGCGGATCGGCCGACCTGTCGCCATCGACCAAGACGCACCTGACATTCGATGGTGCGGGTGATTTCCAGCCCCCGCAATGGGGCGGAACCTATGGCGGGCGCAACCTGCACTTCGGTGTGCGTGAACATGCCATGGGGTCGATCTGCAACGGGCTGGCGCTGTCTTACCTGCGGCCCTACTGCTCCGGCTTCTTCATATTTTCCGATTACATGAAGCCGCCCATCCGGCTTGCGGCGCTGATGAAGCTGCCGGTGCTGTATATCTTCACCCATGATTCCATCGGGGTAGGCGAAGATGGCCCGACCCACCAGCCGGTCGAACAGTTGGCGCAGCTTCGGGCCACACCGGGGGTGACCCTGATCCGCCCGGCGGACGCCAACGAAGTCGCGGAGGCCTGGCGCACCCTTGTCCCGCTGGTTGACCGCCCCACGGTTCTGGTGCTGACACGCCAGAACTTGCCCACCATCTGCCGAAAGACCTATGCGCCGGCCACCGGCCTGGCAAAGGGTGCCTACGTGCTGGCCGACAGCAGCACCGGTACGCCCGATGTCATCCTCATGGCAACGGGCAGCGAGGTCGGGCTGATCGTGAAAGCCTTCGAACAGCTCAAGGCCGAAGGAATCAGCGCCCGCATCGTCTCCATGCCGTCATGGGACCTGTTCGAAGCCCAGCCCCGGTCCTACCGCGACAGCGTGCTGCCGCCCGATGTCACCGCCCGCGTGGCGGTGGAACAGGCGGCACGGCTTGGGTGGGAACGCTATGTCGGCCTGCGGGGTGCGACCGTCGTAATGCACACATTCGGTGCCTCCGCCCCGGCGGGTGAACTGGAGGTCAAGTTCGGGTTCACGGTGGACGCCGTCCTGACCGAAGCCCGCAGGCAGCTTGCCACCCGGCGCTGAGCGCCCGCCCAACCATAATTGCGACAGGACAGCCACCACGGCCACCCGCCGGATGGCTGCCTGCAATAATGAAGGAAACACGCCATGACCGCGTATGATGCCGGCACAAGTGAAGCCGCCAATCCGTTAAAACAGCTGGCCCGCCTGGGTCAGTCCCCGTGGCTGGACTTCATCCAGCGTTCCTATACCGAAAGCGGCAAGCTGAAAAAGCTGGTGGAGGAAGACGGGCTGAAGGGCGTCACCTCCAACCCGTCCATCTTCCAGAAAGCCATGGGCCACGGCACCGATTACGATCCGCAGATCCGCCAGATCCTCGAACACCAGATCGTTGACGCCGGGACGCTGTATGAAACACTGGCGATCCATGACATCCGCGCGGCGGCAAAGGTGCTGCACCCGGTCTATGAACAGACCGCGAAGGTGGATGGCTATGTCAGCCTTGAGGTCTCGCCCTATCTGGCGCGTGATACCGACGCCACCATTGCTGAAGCGCGGCGGCTGTGGCTTGCGGTTGGCGCGCCCAACCTCATGATCAAGATCCCTGGAACGGATGAAGGCGCACCCGCCGTGCAGGCCGCCATTACCGCAGGGATCAATGTCAACGTAACACTGCTGTTCTCGCTGAATGCATACAAGAAGGTTGTGGAAGCCCATATCGCCGGGCTGGAGGACCGCCTGAGCCGCGGCGAAAGTGTTGCGGGGATCGCCAGCGTCGCCTCCTTCTTCGTCAGCCGCATCGACGTGAAGATCGATAAGGAAATCGATGATCGTATCGCCGCGGGTGACAGCGATGCGGCTGCGCTGAAGGCCCTGCGCGGCAAGGTCGCGATCGCCAACGCCAAGCAGGCCTATGAATACTGGCAGGGCGTGGTGAAAAGTCCGCGCTGGCAGAAACTGGCGCACGCCGGCGCCATGCCGCAGCGCCTGCTATGGGCCAGCACCAGCACCAAGGACAGGACGTTTAGCGACGTGCTGTACGTGGACGGCCTGATCGGCCCGGAAACCGTCAACACCATTCCCCCCGCAACCTTTGATGACTTCCGCGATCACGGGAAAGTCGCCCCGACCCTGACACAGGACGTGGCGGGCGCGCACAGGGTGATAAGCGAGGCCCGGCGCCTTGGCCTCGACCTGGATGGCGTGACCCGGACATTGGTGGATGAAGGGGTCCGCGGCTTCGAGGAGGCATTCGACGCCCTGCTGGGGGCGATTGCTGCCAAACAGGCAGCATTCCTGGGCCACAGGATCACCACGACCACGCTCAACCTGCCTGCCGACCTTGATACGGCGGTCAAGGCTGAACTGGAAACATGGCGCATACAGGGTAACGTGCGCCGCCTGTGGAACAGGGACGCCACGTTATGGACGGGACATGATGAGGCAGGCTGGCTGAAATGGCTGAACATTGTTGATGACCAGTTGCTGGATCTGGCGAAGTTCGAGGAATTCCAGGCCGAAGTGAAAGCGCGCGGCTTTCGCGACGCGCTGCTGCTGGGCATGGGTGGGTCGAGCCTTGGGCCGGAAGTCCTGTCAGTAACGTTCGGCAGGCACGAGGGCTTTCCGCACCTGTATGTCCTCGACAGCACCGACCCGCAGCAGATCAGGGATTTTCAGGACAGGATCGATATCAGCAGGACGCTGTTCATCGTCTCGTCCAAATCCGGCGGCACGCTGGAGCCGAACATCCTCAAGGCCTATTTCTTCGATCAGGCGAAAAAGGTGCTGGGTGAGCGGGCCGGTTCACATTTCATCACCGTCACCGATCCCGGTTCACACATGGAAGACGTGGCGAAGAAGGACGGGTTCTGGAAAATCTTCTACGGCAACAGGCAGATCGGTGGCCGGTATTCCGTCCTGTCCGATTTCGGCATGGTACCCGCCGCCGTTGCCGGCCTGCCGCTGAAGCGGCTGCTGGATTCCGCCCTGCGGGGTGAAAAATCCTGCGCCGCCTCCGTCCCGCCCGCGCAGAACCCCGGTGTCATTCTGGGCAGCGTGCTGGGCGTGGCCGCGCGGTCGTTCGGCCGGGACAAGGTCACGCTGCTGGCATCGCCCGCCATATACGACATGGGCGCGTGGCTGGAACAGCTTCTGGCGGAATCAACGGGCAAGGACGGCCGCGGCCTGATCCCCATTGATGGGGAAACCGCCGGACCTGCGTCCGTTTATGGCAAGGACCGCGTGTTCATATACCTGCGCCTGGGTGAGAAGCCATGTGAAAAGCAGGACGCGGCATTCAAGCGACTGATCGCGGCGGGTGAGCCTGTTGTAACCATCGAACTGCATGACCGCCACCAGATTACCGAGGAATTCTTCCGCTGGGAATTCGCAACGGCCGTCGCCGGTTCAATCATCGGCATCAACGCCTTCAACCAGCCTGATGTCGAGGCGTCGAAGATCGAGACAAAAAAGATCACCACCGCCTATAACGAAACCGGCAGACTGCCGCCGTATGAACCGTTCGCGAAAGACGGCTGCTTTGCCTTCTATGCCGACCCCAAAAATGCTTCAGCCCTGAAGGGCGGCACGGCGGAAGCAATCCTGAAGGCCCATTTTGCCCGGGGCAGGGCGGGCGATTATGTCGCCCTGCTGGCTTATATCGACCGCGACACGGCCACGCGCGAATGGCTGCAGCAGGTGCGGCTGTCGGTGCGTGATGGGCTGAAGCTGGCCACGGCGGCCGAATTCGGCCCGCGTTTCCAGCATTCCACCGGCCAGGCCTACAAGGGCGGCCCCAACACGGGCGTATTCCTGCAGATCACGTGTGATGACGAAATCAACCTGCCGGTACCGGGGGAGAAATATACCTTCAGCATCGTGAAGGAAGCACAGGCACGCGGGGATCTGGAAGTACTGGGCGAACGTGGCCGTCGCGCCCTGCGCGTGCATATCCGCGGTGACTTGAAATCCGGCCTTGAAAAACTGGCGCAGGCCATCAGGGCCGCCGTCTGATCGCACGGCGCAGTCGCCCCGCCACGATCAAAATGGCGGGGCCCATTTTTTCACCAGCCCGGATATGGGCTGAAGCGCAGGGCACGCCCCTGCCACGGGAGCAGCAGAAATCATGCAGATTGGTATAGTGGGTCTGGGCAAGATGGGGGGCAACATCGCCATCCGCCTGACGCGTCACGGGCACGATGTGGTGCTGTATGACCGCACGCCAGCGGTAATGACCAAAATCGCGCAAAAGGCCGAAGCCGGAAAGACCATCGCCTCATCCGGCCTGAAGGACATGGTGTCCAGACTGACGGCACGACGGCGGATCATCTGGCTCATGCTGCCCGCAGGCCCCGTAACCGAAGCGGCGGTGGAAGAACTCGGCAGCCTGCTGGGGCAGGGGGATATCCTGATCGACGGCGGCAATTCCTTCTACAAGGACGACATCCGCCGGGCTGCCGCACTGACAAAAAAGGGGATCCACTATGTCGATGTCGGTACATCGGGCGGCGTGTGGGGGCTGGAACGCGGCTACTGCATGATGTACGGCGGCACCACGGATGCCACCGACCATATCGACCCGATCCTGTCCGCCCTTGCACCGGGAATTGGCGATATTCCCCGCACGCCAAACCGTGACAAGCCCGGTTTTGACCCACGTGCCGAACAGGGCTACCTGCATTGCGGGCCTGCGGGGTCGGGCCATTTCGTGAAGATGGTCCATAACGGCATCGAATACGGCATCATGCAGGCCTTTGCCGAGGGCTTCCATGTCATGAAGTCCAAGAACTCCACCGAACTGCCTGAAAACCAGCGCTTTGAACTGAACATGGCCGATATTGCCGAAGTCTGGCGGCGGGGCAGTGTCGTGTCGTCATGGCTGCTGGACCTGTCGGCCAGCGCGCTGGCGGGCAACCCCGACCTGTCGAACTACAAGGGCGACGTGGCCGATTCCGGCGAGGGGCGGTGGACCATCGAGGCCGCAATTGAAGAAGCCGTACCCGTCCCGGTCATGACGGAAGCCCTGTTCACACGTTTCCGTTCGCGCACCGGCAACAACTTTGCCGAAAAGATGCTGTCGGCCATGCGTTTCGGCTTTGGGGGCCATATCGAAGGCACGAACAACTGACGGCGCGCGCCAGATAACGCACCCGGCAGGCCAGACCACGCTGGCACCATAACGACCACGGGCGGCCTGGTCGGGTTTTAACGCTAAATAAGTTCAGGGAGAAGCAAGATGGAGAGCATCGTCGCATCCGCGTCCTCGCAGATTGACGACACGCGGCATGAAAACGTGCCGCGTCGCGGGCCACCGGGGGTATTTGTCATATTTGGCGGGGGCGGGGACCTGACGCACCGCCTTCTTGTCCCCGCACTTTATAACCTGGCCAGTGCGGGACTGCTGGACGGCCATTTCTCCATCATTGTGGTGGACCGGGCCGATGTCTCGGCGGCCGACCTGCGCCAGAGCTTTCATGCCTCACTGGAAAACTTCGTAACCAGTCGCGGGACCGAAGCCGTCAGCCTGCATGATGATGTGTGGAAACGTCTGGCTTCCAGCATCGACTATGTGCGCGGTTCGTTCGAGGATAGCGCGACCTACGATGCCCTGGCCCGGAAAATCGGCAACCAGAACTGTATTTTCTACCTTGCTGTGGCCGCCCGTTTCTTTGGCACGATCGTGGACCAGCTTGGTGTATCGGGCCTTGCGAAGGAAAGCGGGAAGGCCTTTCGCCGGGTCATTATCGAAAAGCCATTCGGCAGCGACCTTGCATCCGCCATCGCGCTGAATGAACGGCTGCTGCATACGCTTGATGAAAGCCAGATTTACCGGATCGACCATTATCTGGGCAAGGAGACGGTACAGAACATCCTTGCCCTGCGGTTTTCCAACGGTTTCTTTGAACCCTTGTGGAATCGCGACAATATCGACCATGTGCAGATCACCGCGGCCGAGACGGTCGGCGTGGAACAGCGCGCCCGGTTTTACGAAAGCACGGGTGCGGTGCGCGACATGGTGCCCAACCATGTCATGCAGCTTCTGGCCATGACGGCGATGGAAGCCCCCATTTCATTCGATGCCGATGCGGTGCGTGATGAAAAGACCAAGGTGCTCAAGGCCATCCATGCCGTGCAGCATCATGACGTGGTGCGCGGCCAGTACGCGGCGGGCAGCATAAAGGGCCAGCCCGTTGCGGGGTATCGTGAAGAACCCGGCGTGGATCCCCATTCCCATACCGAAACCTATGTTGCGATGAAGCTCATGATCGACAACTGGCGCTGGGCGGGGGTGCCGTTCTATGTGCGCACCGGCAAGCGCCTGGCCGCGCGCAAGACGGAAATCGCGGTGCATTTCAAGTCCGCACCCTATGCCCTGTTCCGCGATACGCCGGTGGACAAGCTGACACCCAACATCATGCTTTTGCATATCCAGCCGACCGAAGGGGTAACGCTGCAGTTTTCTGCCAAGATCCCCGGTCCCACGGTACACCTGGGCGGCGTGCGCATGAAGTTCGATTATTCCGAATGGTTCCACGAGGGGCCAAGCACCGGATATGAAACGCTGCTGTATGACTGCATGATCGGGGATGCGACCCTGTTCCAGCGCGCGGACAATATCGAAGCCGGATGGCGCGTGGTCCAGCCCGTTCTGGACTGGATGCACGCACCCGCCGGACTGGATTTCTACGCCGCCGGCAGCGAGGGGCCAAAAGCCGCCGATGACCTGCTGGCCCGCGACAACCGGCACTGGCTGAAAATCGGGTCCTAATGGGACCTGACGCACACGCCAACCAGACTGACATGATACTGACAGGAGGACACTTGCGTGTCTGACCCCGAAATACGCCTTGTGCTGGCCGATGTGGATGGCACCCTGGTCACGAAGGACAAGATCCTGACACCCCGGGCGATCCGGGCGGTCGAACGCCTGCGTGAACGCGGAATCCTGTTCACCATCACCAGCGGCCGCCCGCCCAAGGGCATGAAGATGGTCATTGACCCGCTGAAGATTTCCGAACCGATCGCGGGTTTCAACGGCGGCATGATGGTCAGACCCGATTTTACCGTGATCGAGGCCCGCACGCTGCCAGCTGATACGGCGCGCAAGGTGATCAGCATCATCCGCGACCACGGGGCCGATCCGTGGGTCTATAACGGCAATGACTGGATCGTCTCGAAACCTGATGCGCCGCATGTCGCGCGCGAACAGTGGACGGTCAAATTCCCGCCCGTA